>USOQ01000006.1 GCA_900556395.1 Candidatus Segatella caccae
CCAAGACCGTCAAGGCCGCAAAGAACATGAAGATTGTATTGGATCCAGACAACCACGCTCTTGACGAGGTAATGGTTGTTGCCTATGGTACAGCCAAGAAGAGCGCCTTCACAGGTTCGGCTGGTGAGGTTAAGGCAAGTGACATTGATGTTCACGTAACTTCTACAGCAACCAGTGCTTTGGTAGGTAAAGTTGCAGGTATTCAGGCTACAAGTTCATCTGGCGAACCTGGTTCTGCTCCTGTTATTCGTATTCGTGGTATTGGTTCTTTGAACGCAAGCTCAAGTCCACTTTATATTGTTGATGGTGCTCCTTATGAGGCAGGTATCGCTAATATCAACCCTGCAGATATCGAGTCTATCTCTGTATTGAAGGATGCTTCTGCCAGTGCCATTTATGGTGCCCGTGGTGCTAATGGTGTTATCATCGTTACTACTAAACGTGCTAAGAAGGGTCAGGATGCACAGGTGAAATTCGAGGCTAAATGGGGTTCTAACTCTCGTTTGATTCCTCAATATGATGTGATTGACAATGGTGCAGAGTACTTGGAAACCATATATCGTGCCAAGTTCAACTCTAAATATTACAATGGCAGCACAAAGGCTGAGGCTTATGCTTATGCTGATGCCACTTTGTTCGACAAGAACCAGGGTGGTGTTGGTCAGGAGGCTAATGTATACACTGTTCCTGCTGGAGAGAAGTTGATTGGTACAAACTTCAAGTTGAACCCTAATGCCACTTTAGGTCGTGTAGACGGTGACAACTACTACACAACAGATGATTGGTATGACGAGACTATCCACAATTCGTTCCGTCAGGAGTACAACCTCTCTGTATCTGGCGCAAGCGACCGTATGACCTACTACGCAAGTGCTGGTTACCTGAATGATGGTGGTACAGTTGAAAACTCTTCTTATCAGCGTTACACAGGCCGTGCCAACGTAGAGTATCAGGCTAAAAAATGGTTGAAGTTGACCACCAACATGGGTTTCACACATACCGATTCTGAGACTCCATCTTTTGATGTTGATACTTGGGGTAGCTCAGGTAACGTGTTCTATATCTGTAATATGATAGCACCTATCTATCCTCTTTACAAGCGTAATGCTGATGGTTCTATCAAGACAGAAAATGGTCGTAAGTTGTATACTACAAACAATGGTTCTTTCCAGGGCAACGCTGTTCGTGACAACCATTTCGACAGAGATCATGTATATCAGGATGTTTTCTCTGGTCAGTGGGCTGCAATAGTTACTCCTATCGAAGGATTGAATCTGACTGCAAACTTGAGTACCACATCTATCAATAATCGTCAGAATTCTTTGGCGAGCGTATTTGGTGGTGGTTCTGGTGAGAGTGATGGTGCTGCTTTAGTAAAAAGTTCTCGTTATTTCACTGTCAATCAGCAGTATTTGGCTACTTACGCTCACACATTCGGTAAGCACAACATGAGCCTTCTTGCAGGTTACGAGCAATACAAGTTCAAGAAGCAGGGATTGTCTGGTCAGAACTATCACCTCTACAATCCATACGTAGGTGAACTTGGCAACGCATACGGAACTTCACAGAAGATGACATCTTCTTCTACTGATGATTATATGACAGAAGGTTTCTTCGGTCGTGCACAATACGATTATGACGGCAAGTACTTCGCAAGTGCTTCTATCCGTCGTGATGCTTCTTCAGTATTTGCACCAGGCCATCGTTGGGGTACATTCGGTTCTATCGGTGCTGCTTGGCTTATCAGCAAGGAAAGTTTCCTGAGCGACGTGAAGTGGATCAACCTCTTGAAGTTGAAGGTTTCTTATGGTGAGCAGGGTAATGACAACCTCTCAAGCATTTCTTATCCTTGGCATGCATACGCAGATATGTATACTGCTTCATACGATGAGACTTCAAAGAGCTACTCTTTCAGCATGATTCAGAAGGGTAATGAGGAGTTGACTTGGGAAACCTCTAAAGCATGGAACTTCGGTGTAGACTTCGAGTTGTTCAAGAACCGCTTGAACGGTAGCTTCGAGTACTATGTTCGCAACACCAAAGACTTGTTGTTCTTCAAGGATCTTCCTTTGTCTTCTGGTATCAGTGTGTCAAGTTATCCAGCCAACATTGGTTCTATGCGCAACCAGGGCTTCGAGTTCACTATTGATGGTACTATCATCAGAACAAGAGACATAGAATGGAGTCTGAATGCCAATATCAGCCACAACAGCAACAAGATAACCGATCTTGATCAAGAGTTGATATATACTTCACGCATCATCAAAAAAGGCGGTAGCGTTTACAACGCTTACATGATTAAGTATGCAGGTGTAAACCACGATAACGGTAAGGCCCTTTTCTATAAAGATGTGGTAGATGCTGATGGCAATATCACAGGCGTAACAACAACCGAAGATATCACAAAGGCAACAAAATACGACTGTGGCACAACACTGCCTAAGTTTAATGGTGGTTTTGGTACCAACTTAACAGCCTATGGCTTTGACTTGTCTGCACAGTTCGCCTTCCAGTTGGGTGGTAAAATTTATGATGGTACCTACCAGGCACTGATGCACAATGGTTGTACTCCAGGACAGGCTATGCACAAAGACTTGCTGAAGGCTTGGAGCGAGGAGAATCCTAACAGCAACATTCCTCGTTTGAGCTCTGCTTCTACTGATGATGCAGGTGTAAGCAGTCAGACACCATACGACCGCTTCTTGACAAGTTCTAATTACTTGTCTTTGAACAACCTGACATTGGGCTATACTTTCCCAAAGAGCATCGTAGCTCCTTTGACATTGAATAGCATCCGTGTATACGTATCAGGCGAGAACCTCTTCTTGCTGACCAAGCGCAAGGGTCTTGATCCACGTTTCAACTATGGTATTGGTTCTATGACATCAGGTTCTGGTAAGGCATCAGGTGGTTATGCTGCCATGCGTACCATCACTGCTGGTATCTCTGTTATTTTCTAATAATGTATCATCTTAAAATAGATCAAATATGAAATTATATAAATTTTCAGCTTTCATGCTCAGCGCATTGCTTATGGCTTCCTGCGCTGACATAGACAAGCAGGAATATGCCGGTGGTGCAATTACTGGCGAACAGTCACAGCAGACGAATGCTGCCATACCTTCTCGTACGAAGGCCACATTCACCGGTATGTTCACACTCCTTGGTGACCCAGCCCATAACGCAGGAACTCACTTTGCTGATATTCGTCCAGATGACTTTGGCTTCGTGATGAGTGCCATCTCTCTGGATCTTGAGGGTGCCGACATGTCTATGCAGGACAATGGTTACAACTGGTTTACTCCAGCAGGTACGTTGGAATCTCGTAATGCAAACTATGCCAACCCCTATGTTCGTTACGTCATTCCTTATGCAGCCATTGGAACTGCTAACGAAATTATCGGCTCTTTTGCTGCTGATACCCAAGATGCTGAGGCTCTTAACATGATAGCTCAGGCAAAGGCAATACGTGCTTTCTCTTATTTGGCATTGGCACCTTATTTCCAGGGCAACTATCAGACATCTAAGGACAAGCCATGTATACCATTGCTGGATGGTAAGAACGACTATACCAACAACCCACGTGCTACAGTAGCTCAGGTATATGATGCAATCGTTGAAGACCTGACTTGGGCCATTGAACATCTGACAGAAGTTCGTTCAGATAAGTCACAAATCAACAAGAATGTGGCATGTGGTCTTCGTGCACGTGCTTATCTCTACATGGGTGAGTATGCTAAGGCTCTTGCCGATGCAGAAGAAGCTATGAAGGGTTATACTCCTGCATCTATTGCAGATGTGAGTGTTCCTGGATTTGATGATAGTGCTGCTGCCAACTGGATTTGGACATACGACTTGACCGATGATCAAGTAGCAAAACCAGCAATAGGCTATGCAACAGCTGCTTCTTGGTTGTCTCCGTTCTCAGGCCAGGGTTATGCTACAGCTACCAATAATGTTCCTGTTATCAACAAACTTCTTTACGATAAGATTTCTGATACTGATGTACGCAAAGGCTGGTGGCTCAATAAGGATTTGCACTCACCACTGCTCAAGGATCTCGTATGGAAAGGCTCTAAAGGTGAGGTTCTTGCTAAAGGTGATGCTATTGCTCCTCTGAAAATTGAGGACACAAAAGAGCCTATGCTTCCTTATACTAACGTGAAGTTTGGTATGAAGTCAGGTGTTGGTAATCAGAAGAACAATTCTTCTTTCCCATTGATGCGTGTAGAGGAGATGATTCTTATCAAGGCAGAGTGCTTGGCTAAAACCAATCAGGAAGCCGAGGCAAAGAATGTGCTTACAAATTTTGTGAAGACTTATCGTGATCCTTCTTACACAATTCCAACAAGCCGTACTTTGATGGACGAGATTTGGTTCCAGCGTCGTGTAGAGCTTTGGGGTGAGGGCTTCTTTACTGCAGATGCTCGTCGTTTGGGCAAGGATATCGTTCGCTTCCATGGCAAGGGTACCACCAACTTCCCTGATGCTTTTGTGTTCAATGTTAAGCACGATGATGGTTGGTTGAATCTCCGTTTCCCACAGTCTGAGCAGAATACCAACAAGGGCATTGTAGACAACACAGAAGGAAGTCTGCCTGTTGCAGGTCAGAACCCAACACTTCTTGATGGGGTGACAGATTAATATTCACGTAATCATAAACGATAAAACGAAAAGAATATGAAAATATTTAGTAAGTATATGTTCATCGCATTGATGTCAATCATCGCATTGGCATCATGTGGCGATGACGACAAATACGTAGCTGGTGTTCAAGATTCAGCCGACAAGGTAGGTGTTTATTTCCCTACTACTGATGGTGGTAGCAATGAGGTTGACCCTGCCGACCCTACTGAGTTTACCTTTAAGGTAGCGCGTATGAACACCAATGGAGCCGTTTCAGTTCCATTGAATGTGGTATCAAACGATAAAGATATTTTCCATGTACCAGCCACCGCAGAATTCAAGGATGGTGAGGCAGAGACAACGGTAAAGGTTACTTTCCCAGATGCAGCAGTAGGTACCACCTACGCTCTGACAGTGGAAGTTCCTCAGGAATACATCAGCCTTTACAAGGAGAATGCAGACAAGGTATCTTTCACTACTGATTATACGCGTGTTAAGTGGGAGAGCATTGGCGAGGGTTATTGGATTGACGGAAACATCAATTCTATCTATGGAGTAAATCCTTATCCTTTGGTTGTTGAGATTGAAAAGACCGTTAGCGTAGATGGTAAGACTATCCGTTATCGCTTTGACAGTCCTTTCGCATACGAATGTACAGGCCAGGATGAGTTAGGAGGTTATATTGGTTATCCTTACATAGACAATGATGAAAACTTCCATGGTGACGGAAAGAGCCATAAGTTTATAGTTACTGTTACTAAGGATGGAGCTTCCTTGGCTAAGACCAACACAGGTATGAGTATGGCTGGGGACGGCTCATATATAATTGGTCAGATTGTAGGTAATTTGTCAAATGCTGATGGGGTTATTACCGATACAGATACCTATCCTCTTGGTAAGGTCGAGGCTGGTAAGGTCGTGGCTGGTAAGGAAACTCCTGGTAAGATCACATGGCCAAAGAATTCATTGTTCGTTATGATGACTGAATACAATGGTGGAACTGTAGTGCCCGCTGGAAATCCTTCTATCTTGTTCTTGAGTGCAGCTGATTACAAAGCTTACCTCGACGCTTCTACCGAAGGTGGTGAAGAAGGTGGAGAAGGAAGCGGCAGCGAAGGAGAATAACCATTCATTATAGTAAAAAAGAGTAGATTTGTCACCATTAGGGTCTAATCTACTCTTTTATTTTTTTTACACCACTCTCCATTTATACATAAGATTTAGTTTTATGAAGAAAATATTTTTTACCCTATTTGTTCTTGCTCTGTCTGCAATATCTTTGCAGGCAAAGGATAGAACCGAACGTGAGATGCAAAGTATTGCAAGCAAACGACTCGGTTTGAGTATGTCGACTATGGCTACGAAAGCTGTAAATACAGCCGTAAAGAAGGTCTCAGAATCTAAGCAACTGGCTGTTTATAATAGTAAGGGTCGTGGTTTCGTTGTTATAGCTAAGGATGATGATTTTGCGCCGGTATTAGGATATTCTGATACAGACTATGATACCGATGTTATGCCTTGCGGATTGAAATGGTGGATGAGTCAAGTGGAAAAATCCCTGGAAACAAGAAAGGCTCATGCACAGACTTATCAACCTGCGGTATATGCTTCTTCCACTGCCACCAACTTCATTACCACATCATGGAATCAGCAACCCCCTTACAATACACTATGCCCTAAGATTGATGGTGTTGCAGCACCTACAGGTTGTGTCGCAACAGCAATGGCTCAGATTATGTACTATTATAAATATCCTGTTTCTGGAAAAGGCAAAGGTTCATATACTGTTAAGACTTCTGAAGGCACTACAAATTACGCATGCGATATTAACAGTACTTATGAATGGGCTAAAATGAAAAATAAGTACTTACGTCCTACTGGTGACACGGATGATGCTGTAGCAACACTGATGCGTGATGCTGGTGCTGCCAGTCGCATGAATTATCAGGCTGATGCCAGTGGTACGATCGAATGGTATGCTGCCAAGGGATTTGCCGAAAACTTCAGATATGACTCTTTGGCTATCAGCTGTCTGCAGCGTGACTTCTATACCGATGCGGAATGGATGGAGATGGTACGCAAAGAAATGGAAGCTAAACAGCCTGTTCTCTACTGCGGTAGCGATGAGATAGATGGTGGTCATGCCTTCTTGCTCGATGGCATAAAGAGCGATGGTAAAGTACACGTCAACTGGGGATGGAGCGGTTCTGGTAACGGCTGGTATGATATCAACATACTTCAACCGAAATCTTACAATGGAAGTGCACTCTCTCGGGGCAATGGTTTCAATATAGGACAGAGTATGGTTTTAGGCTTCAAGAAACAGGAGACTCCAAGCGCTGACGAAGAAAACATTTCGCAATGGGTAACTGACGGATATAGTTTCTATATCAGCAATAACGAGTTGCACGTCAAACTGACTAACATCAGTAATTACAGTCATCGCGTGTTCGAGGGAAGATTAGACATCGTGCTACAGGGCATGGGTGACAACAGTAGCAAGCTCTATACAGATCCTATTTTCGAGACGGATACAGAAACACCTTATGTAGATATGTTGAGCGGTTTTAGTTATGGTGATAGTGATCATCCTGAAGTTGACTTCAATCTGAGTCAGGATCCTGAGTTAAAGAATATTTCTGCAGGCACCTATAAGCTGTTTGTCGGTTCTAAGTCGACCAAAGAAAATGCCTATCAATGCTTGCGTAGCGTAGGTGGCACCATCATGTACACACTTGCCGTTGCTGCCGATGGCACGATGACATTAGCACAGGATGGCACTTCTGCTATCTCTGCCGTTGCTGTTAAGCACAACATCTCTGCTCCTTACACCTATATATATAATATGCAAGGTCAGGAGGTGTACAAGTCGAAGACACAGGACTTCTGTCTCGATGATGTTCCTGCTCACGGTGTATTGATTGTGAAGCAAGGCAACACAACGAGAAAGATTGTGAAGTAAACTCTTTAATCAGTTATCAGTTTAATGCCCACCTTTGGTTACTTACCGTACCAAGGGTGGGCATTGATGTTTTAATTATTTAATGTCGGAAGAAACGTTGTTCTT
Organism: Candidatus Segatella caccae; assembly: GCA_900556395.1. Lineage (GTDB taxonomy): Bacteria > Bacteroidota > Bacteroidia > Bacteroidales > Bacteroidaceae > Prevotella > Prevotella caccae. The sequence goes on from USOQ01000006.1 coordinate 7,694, forward strand.
CTCGTAGTATGCTTTGTAGCTGTCGCCACCAAACTTCAAGCCGAGGTCTTCACCGGCAATACCATCGCAGAAGCCTTTGTAAGCCCACTTGCGCTTGTATTCCTTGTCGAAGAGGTTGGGCTTGTCGCCCTTGAGCCAGTATTCGTGCTCTATCTCGTTGTCGGAGAGACTCCAAATGGTGATACCGCTCTGCTGTGCTACAGGTACGTTGGCCTTGTACGACTCCATGATGAGACGATATGCCTCGCTCTGAGCCTGATACTGTGCAGCAGAAGGATTGGCGTTGTTGAGGGCAATGTCGAGCTCTGTTACGCGAACCAGCTTGCCTGTGGCAGCCATGGTCTGGAACATAGCATCAACCTTCTCCTTCAGTTCTGCTAACTTTTGGGCATTGTACTCTGCATCGTCCTTACATGGCAGGGATACGTGCATCTGGGTGCCGATGCCATCGACGATAGGGCTTCCGTTGTCGGTATCTATCTTGTTGATGAAAGCGATGAGGGCTGCCAACTTGCCAGGACTGGTCTCTAAGTTGTAGTCGTTGACGAAGAGTTTGGTCTCGGCAGGCAGATACTGGCGTGCCATCTGGAAGGCCTTCACAGCGTAGTCTCTCACATAGTAGCCCCAGTACCAGTGCTGGTTGCCAGGCTGGTTGCCCCAGTTGAGTGACAGACCGTCCTCTACGCTCTCTGTAGGTTCGGCGTCATACTTGGTTTCCTCGTCTTCTGTCCATGAGCCTCCGAAGACACCCTCGTCGATGCCTCTTACCTTGTTGCTACCATCAGCGATAGGTTCGTTGATGACATCATAACCATAAGGTACGACATTCTTTTCCTTCAGATGGTCGGCCACGCCCTTCACCCATGACTCCATAGCAGTGAGCAAGGCTGTGCGTTTCTCCTCTGGTGTCTTCAGCACATAGTACATCTTAGAGGCTGCTTTTCTTCTGTTGGCGCGGAAGATGGTCTTCTTGGCCTTTGCCTCAGAAGATTGATTCTTGGCGAGACCAAACTTGATGTTGTCGATGTAGTAAGTGGCGCCCACCTTACCGAAGTTGATGAGGATGCGGTCGACATCTTCTGGGGTAGGAGTAAACTCATATTCATATTTGCTCCATTCTGTTCCGATGTTGAAGGTATTGTAACCACCCTGTGAGCTGTAAGTGGTGCCGTTCTGATACTGGAACTGCAACTCGCCTGCAGCAGAGGATGACTTGGCATAGAACTGAATGATGTATTTCTTGCCAGCCTCCAAGTAGTCTTTGAACGTGTATGCGCACTGAGCTTCCCAGGCATTGCCGTCGCCCTTGTTTGTCAGTACGAGACCATAGCTCTCTTTGTAGCCTGCGCCTTCTACTACTTCAGAAGATTCCTTGTTGCTGCCCCAAGACCCCCAACCGCCTGTGGTGCCTCCTTCGAAGTCGCAAGCATCATCGGCAAGGATATTGTCCATGGGGTCTTGTTCCTTGATGCCGAACTCTACGTTGTCAATCAGGAAGGTTCCTGTCACCTTACCGAAGTTGATTAGGATGCGGTCCATATTCTCCTTGGTCACGGTGTAGTCGTATTCGCAGGTAGTCCAGCTGGTGCCCACGGTGAACGCATGATAGGCTTCGCCTGCGTAGTTCTTACTGTTCTGGGCACAGAACTGCAGTACCTCTCCTGCTACAGACGATTTGGCCTGAAAGCGGATGGTATAGGTCTTGCCTACCTCCAATACATTGTCGAGATTGTAAGCCAGTTGGGCTACATGGTAGTCGGAGCCATCCTTAGGGTTGATGAGTTTCAAGCCATAACTGCCTTCTTTGGCAGCCTCGGTGCATACTTCTGTTTGGCTATTGTTGCCCCAAGAACTCCAATTGCTCTTATCGCCTTTCTCAAAGTCGCCATTCTTGATGATGGTCTGTATGTCGCTGGTGCTTTCCACAACAAGGGTAGGAGCGATGAGTGACTTGAGGTAGCTCTGGTTCTGCTGGGTGTGCCAGAAGAAGTTATGACCGTAGAGGCGCATGCCTTCGGGCATGGCATCCAACAGGTTGTCGACAGCAGCAAAGTTGATGGCACCGCTGTTGCCTACCATCACTCCCTGCTTCATGGCATTGCCGGGAGTGAAGAGCTGATAGTTGGCATTGACAAGTTCTGCCTCACCATTGGCGTTAGCAGTATAGAGGTCGGCACCCATACCGATACCGATCAGCATGCCTGGAGTGTACTGGGTGGCATAATCCTTGATGTTGTCGTAGTTGGCGATAACCTCTTTCACTGCCAATGGTAGGTCGGCAGTGGTAACATCGGCATGGTCGCCAGGTTTGCCCCACTGCATGATCTGGTCATCGCAACCAGTGAGTAGCATCGCTGATGCTACTACTGGTATCATTATCTTTGTGATTTTCATCATTGTCTGTAGTTTATAAGATTAGTAATCGGAAACCGTAAAGGTGGTGCAAGGCACGATACGGAAGTTGTCTACGTAGATCTTCTGGTTGAAGGTGGTGGCTGGATACTCAATGGTATCGCTGAACTTGAGGTCGGCGTTGCCGAAGAGGATTCCGAAGTTGCGGTATGAGCCTCCATTCTTGTCGTCGATGACATTCTGGAAGGTCCATTCGATATCGCTATTGGTGTAGTTACCAAACTCAGAGAGTGGAATGGTGACGGTCTGCCATCTGCCATGGGTAGAGAATGGGTGGTGTTCGCCTGTAGTGCGGTCCAGCCAAGGTACCCAAGCGTAAGCCTGATTCAAATAGTCTTTATTGTATTGGGTGTTGGCTGCGCCATAGCAGTAGCTGTTCAGGTTGTTCTGCAAGGTGATGGTGAGCTGTCCGCTCAAGTCCCATTCTCCTTCGCAGTAAACGTCGAACTGGAGGGCTACAGAGTCGACAGGTGTTGTGCCAGGGATGTATTGTGTCATACGGTTCCAGTCGTCGTTGGCATTGCCGTTGCCTGCAGTAAAGAAGCCCTTGATATGGTCTAAACCTGCCTTGACACCTTCGGGGTGTTCTTCGAGATAGCTGTCTGGGATGATCTGTACCACCTTACCGCGACCACTGCCTGTAGGGTCGTCAACCAGATCTTCGGCAGAGAAGGTAGCGCCCCAGCTGCCCTGTTCTCCCTTACCATCGAAGTCGATGACGAAGCAGTCGTTGTTGTTGAAGAAAGCTGGCGATAGAGCTGTACCATTGGCTCCCTCGCTTGTGATGCTTCCACCTTCACTCACGCCTGAAGGCATTGTGAAGGAGTACCATTTGCCGTCTTCATCGTTCTCGATGCCATCTGTCACCTCGATGCCACCAGGAAGGGTTACCTTGAATGTCTCGTGCAGGTTGTCACCTTTCACTACTACTTTCTCTCCAGCCTTAGGCAGGGTGTTGTCGATGAGTGTGATGATAGGAGCTGCAGCACGAATGGTAAACTCGTAGACGGTCTGTGTATTGTCCTTCACAAAGGTGATGGTGTTGCGTACATTCTCTTCGGCCTTTGCCACAGGAGTATCGCTGTTGAGAGTTACCCACACGTTGTTGTCGGTCATCAAGGCATTATTGAAGTAGGTGTCGTAGCCGTTGATGTAGATCTTCTTCAGTCCGGAGAAGCCTGAGCCCTCGATGCGGAGCGTCTGTCCTAAGCGGGCGAAGGTTACCTCGCGGTCGGTAACGCCATCGGTAGCCTTGGTGTCTTCTACGAACACCTTGCTGATGTTGATGGCAGCAGACTGAGCGTCGTCGTCATCGCTACAGGCTGTCAGGGTAGGGATGACAGTAAGCATCAGCAAGGGCAACAGGCCCTTGAGTGCTTTCTCTACCTTATTATATATATATCTTTTCATGTCGTTTGCTTTTTAAGAATTAATCAAATAATGTAGCTTCGTCCACCTCGCGTTCGCCAAACTGATAAGGAGTGGTGGGCACATTGCCGTTAGCATCACTCTTCAGGTAAGGGTTCTTGTTTTGGTCGATGTTTGACATAGGCAATACTAAATTGCTGGCTGTGGCTGTGGAAACCTGTGGTCCAGGCTTGGTGTAGGTGTCGCTCAACTTATAGGTCTTGGTAGAGGCCTCCCAATAGCTTGCGTTGCGGTATTGGTTGTTTACATAGCTGATAACTTCCTGCTGACGATAGTAGCTTCGGCGCAACAACTGATACCAGTACAAACCCTCGAAGGCTAACTCTACACGGAACTCATGGCGCAGGTCTTCGTAGGTAATCTTGTCCTTGGTAGGCATACCTGCACGCTGGCGCACCTTGTTGAAGTAAGTGAGCGCCTCTTCGTCTCTTGTGCTCTCGTTGTTGCCCATGATGGCTTCTGCATAGTTGAGGTAAACCTCTGCTAAGCGTAGCATATAACTGTTGATACCGGCACTGTGGATAGCACTGATGCCATTTATCTTGTTGCTTCCGATGACGTATTTCTTTACGTTGGCACCCTGCGTTGAGGCTTCTTCGGTTATACCATAGATATAAGGATTCTCGTCGGTGCTGAGCTCGGGATATTCTTCTCCATACGAAGCCACAGAGTTGTGACGGCGTATCTTGTCGTCTACGTGCTTGGTGCCCAGTGTGGCATCCTCATAATCCTTAAACTCCATCCATAGGTCGTAAGAGCAGTAGGTTGCTGCACCCCAGTTGTTGCCATCGTTGACGGTGGTTGACCAGCCAAAGAATCGGGGCATACTCTGTGCTGCACCGCCGATGCCCTCGCCCTGCAAGAACTGCAACTGGAAGAGCGACTCTTCGTTGTTGTTGATGGTCTTGTAATAGAAGAGGTCGAAATAGTTGTCCAACAACTTGGCTCCGCTCTCACGAATCACCTTGCGTGCAGCCTTTCGTGCCAACTCAAGGTAGTAAGGATTGCGTGTGCCGCGGTCGAAATCGGTAGCTGCATTGGTACCATCATAGGCTCCTTCAGTGGTAAGACCAGCCATAGAGAGGTACATGCGGCTCAGCATACCAAAAGCAGAATACTTGGTGACGCGCCCCTTGTCGCCTTGTGTGGTAGGCAAGTACTTGGCTGCATATTCCAAATCGCGAATGGCAAACTCCATCACGTCGAGTCGTGGCTGTGCTGGTACTACATAGTTGGTCACCAGATTGGCGGTATTCTCATAGATAATGCCGCATCCCCACAGCGAAGCGATGTACCAATAGGCTGTGCCTCGCATAAAGCGTGCCTCGGCGATAGCCTTGGTCTTGGCACTCTGGCTCACACTTCCTGTACTGTAGCTCTGGATGTTGTTGATGGTGTTGTTAGACTGTGCCACAACGGTATAGAGTGAACTCCATGCGTCTGACAGACCTGCTGATACTGAACTCTCTGTGAAGTTGGTGTAGGGATAGATATACTCGGAATATTGTGCAGTGATGTTGTTGGCGCGTCCATCGCCCATACCATAGCTGAACTTGTCGTTGAAGCCATACCACACATAGCTGTAGAGCGGTGCTGTGGCTGCGGCTACGGCATCATCAGAATCGAATTGTTTTTCGGGGCTTAGCTGGTGAGAGTTGTTCTGGTCGAGGAAGTCTTCCGCACAACTGTTCATGCTGAGGATTCCTGCAAGCCCGAGGGTATATAATAATATTTTTTTCATTGTTTGGTTCTCCTTTCTTTGCGTTAGAATGTTACGTTCAGTCCGAATGTGTAGATGCGTGGTGAAGGATAGCGACCATAGTCGATGCCGTTCATCAGGGTCTCTCCCCACAGACAGCCCACCTCAGGGTCGTAACCCTTGTACTTGGTCCAGGTGTGCAGGTTCTGCAGGTTGCAGTATATCTTCACATTGTTGACATAGATCTTTCTGAGCCATGCCTTTGGCAAGGTGTAAGAGAAAGAGATGTTCTGTAGGCGGATGTAAGAACCATCCTCGATAAAGGCATCGCTCACTCTGTTGTTGGCATTCTTGCTGCTGGAAGTATAGAGGCGTGGCATGATGGTACCAGGATTGGTAACCTGATAGTTGCGGTAGTCATCAGGACCTTCTGGGTCGATTTTCTCTACGCGGGCGTAGTTGAGTACAGAACGCAGGAGGTTGGAGGTAGAACCTGTGATCTCGAGACTGCGGCGTCCGTAGTTTAAGAGCTTGTTGCCATAAGAACCACTGAACTGGATGGTCAGGTCGAAGCCTTTATAAGAGAAGGTGTTGCCGAGACCCCAGGTAAACTTAGGCTCAGGATTGCCAATGAAGGTCTGGTCGTTGTCGTCGATGATACCATTGTTGTCGCGGTCTTCAAAGATATAGTCGCCTATCCATGTTCCATTCTTATCAATAGTGCTACCCTTAGGTAATGCCACAGGCTTCACGTTGCCGTTTTCGTCCTTGTAATAGAAGTCTTCGGGTTTGTCGAAACGTCCGATGACCTTCCATCCCCAGAATTGTCCGAGAGGTTTGCCTACGATGGTCTTGGTGACGGTGCTTTCTTCTGAGCCTACCTGCAGCTTCTTGTCGAGAGTACCGGTTGGAGTGTCGAGTGAAAGAACCTTATTGCGGTTGATGGTGATGACAGCATTGGTGCGCCATGAGAATCCCTTTGCCTCGATGTTATCGGTGTTGAGGGTAAGCTCCAGACCTGTGTTGCGCAGGCTACCCACGTTGCTCCATGGGTTGCTGGCTACACCGTAGCTGCTATTGGTTCCACCTGAGCCCATGAAGGAAGGAAGTTCTACGGAGAGGAGCAGGTCCTTGGTCTTCTTATAGTACCAGTCGGCGATGAGCTCGATGCGACCGTTGAAGAGGTTGAGGTCGATACCGATATTGGTAGAGTAGGTGGTCTCCCATTTCAGGTTAGGATTGGCATTGTTGGCATTGAGCACACCATTGCCCCAAGGAGTAGGATAGGTGGCAAGGGTGGCAGTGTAAGCCCAGTTGGCTACATTCTGGTTACCCGTAGCACCCCATCCAAGACGAAGTTTCAGATTGCTGATGACGCTGTTGTCCTTTAGGAAACTCTCATTGCTGACACGCCACGCAAGCGCAGCAGATGGGAACCATCCCCAACGATTGCCCTTGGCAAACTTGCTACTACCATCACGGCGGAGGGTGGCAGTGAGGAGATAACGGTCGTCGTAGCTATAGAAGGCACGACCGAAGTAAGAGAACAGGGAGGTAGGCTCCTGATAAGCTACAGGTGAACTACCATCGTTGGTACCTGCCGAAGGGTCGGTGGCACTGTTTGACAAGTAACCATTGGCAGATGTTACCTGTGTCTCCCAAAGGTTGTGACTCATCTCCTGGCCCACCATGGCGTTGATGTTGTGCTTGCCGAAGGTGTTGGCATAAGTCAGGATGTTGCGCCATGACCAATACTTGGAGTTGGTCTTGGTCCAACTACCTTTGCGTGATTCGTTGTTCTTGATACCAAACTTATAGTCGGGTTGGTAATAGTAATAGCTGTTGACGTTGTAGTCGGCAGAAAGCTCAGTCTTGAAGGTAAGCCCCTTGATGATGGTTGCCTCCAGATAAGTGTTGGCACGGAAGTTGGTCTTCTTGTTATGGTTATCGATAATCTCAGCCAGTGCCACGGGATTATCAGGCATCCATTGATCTTCAGGACCATCGAAGCTGCCGTCGGGGGCTTTGACAGCTACTGATGGCTGAGAGGTGAGCGCTGTCATGATGATATTATAGGTAGAGGCAGTCTTCTGTTTGCTGTCGGCAAGCGAGAAGTTGATGCCACCCTTGAGCCATTTCTTGATTTGGGCGTCCACATTACCACGAAGGGTCTGGCGCTTGAAACTTGAACCGATGGCAATACCATCCTGGTCGAGATAGCCTGCACTGAGAGCATAGGTGATGTCCTTGTTACCACCACTGATGCTTATGTTATGGCTTGTCATGAGAGCCTTGCGATACAGTTCGTCCTGCCAGTTGGTACCACTGCCCAACAACTCTGGTCGGATAAAGTTGTTGGATGCAGGTTTGATCTGTGCATTGGCGATGTCGTTATAGTGCTGTGCATACTCGTTCAGGTTCATCACGTCGAGTTCGCCAGGCATGGCCTGCCAGCCCACGTAGCCGTCATAGGTAACGTTGGCTTCTCCGCTCTGTCCGCGTTTGGTGGTAATCATGATGACACCATTTGATGCACGCGAACCATAGATGGCAGTAGCAGAGGCATCCTTGAGGATGTCCATGCTAACGATGTCGCTTGGATTGATGAGAGAAAGAGGGTTGGAGTTACCATCGTCAGAAGCAGAAGAATCGATGATAACACCGTCGATAACGAAGATAGGCTGAGAGGTGGCACTCAGAGAGTTGGTACCACGGATGCGGATGGTGTTACTACCACCAGGAGTACCGGTGTTGGCCTGAATCTGCACACCAGCAGCACGTCCTTGCAGTACCTGGTCGATACTGGTGGATACAGACTTCTCTATCGCCTTTTCACCGACAGAGGCTACAGAACCCGTCAGGTCGGCACGCTTCATCTGTCCGTAACCTACCACAACAACTTCATTCAATGCTTGAGCATCTGGCACAAGGGTAATCTCCATGTGCCCGTTCACCACTTTTACTTCTTTGTCTTTGTAACCTAAATAAGAAATCTGCAAGGTAGCACCTTTTGCAGCCTTGATGGTGAAATTGCCATCCAAGTCGCTTACTGTCGCTACATTGGGTGAACCTTTCACACGGATTGTTGCTCCGATGACAGGACCGTCATCGCCGAGAACGGTGCCTTTTACAGTGTTGCCTTGTGCATAAGCTCCCCCGCTTGGGAAGACTAAGAGCATCAAAAGCAAGACGAGACACTTCATAGCATAACCTACATGTTTCATGATGATTTGGTTTTTTAATTATTGGTTCTTGATTTAATTCTGTTGCAAAGATAGGAATTTATCTATTTTAGCCTATTTAAATATGTTTCATCGGTATTTGTTAATGTTTCATCTTGCTCTTTCGCTTAATATTCATATAGTTTTACGTGTAGAATCCTATATTCTCCACAAGAAATGCGGGCATGGCGCCCTTGATGGTCTTGGTCGCCATTGTCGCGACGGATGTAGCTGAGTTGACCTTCAGGATTGATATGTACCTGATTGATATAACCTATTCCTATACGTTTGCCCTGAAAGCGGGGCTTATCGGTTGGGCTGTTGATATCCTTGCCATGGTCGGCAAAACCATCTTCACCCAATTTCTTCTCTTCGGTTTGCTTTTGTTCCGACTGTTTCATAAAGGTCACTACGATACCATTGCCGGCGATAAGGTATTCGTAAGGAGCTAATCGAAGTATGATGCCTCCTCCTTCGGGCCATGGTGTGCCATCGGTGGCGCGTGGGTCCCAGGGAAGTGTGAAGTTGTGACGGCAGGTCAGCACGATGTCATCGTCGACGATGATGCGCTCTTGGTCTTGTTGGTCGAAGAGGAGTCCCCAGGTCTTGCCTTTCCCCTGGTGCTGTAGGAGTAGAGGCGAAAGCTCGTGCAATATGTTGTAGGATTTCCCCAACTCTCTCTGGATATGGAAGTTTGCCTGGTCGAAGGCAAAGGGACTAAAGCTAATGGCATCTACCTCGCCAAAGGTGTAGAGTGCTTTCACCCCACTGTTCTTGTCGCAGCGCACTTCGGGAGTAAAGAAGGGATTGTCAGGGCGTTTATATTGTGCCACCCAGTCTTTGTAACCTGTATCATAGATGTCGGGGGCATAGATGTCGATATGGGGTGCGGCACATTTCCATATATTAATAAGGTGTGCCAACGGACCCGCTGAAGGATATTCGCCTGGTTTTCTGCCGCGGCTGTTCATGGCTGCATTCACATACATCGGTAGGTCGTAGATGGATTTGCCTGCAGCAGCCAACTGTTCTACGTATAGGGCGTAGTGATAGGCTTGAAACTTCTCGTCGGCATAGCTGTCAGTGCCAAAAACCTGTGCCCAGGTACCCTTCTTGTTGAGTTTCAGTGCTTGAAGGAGATGGGGAGGAACGGCTTGCTTGTAGGCTTTCTCAGCCAAAGGCGAATGGTCGCGAGCCGATTCGAGCATACCTATCTCGTTCTCCACCTGCATCATGATGACGGTGTTCTCTTGACTGTCTACATCTTTGATGTGTTGCATTAGTTGGCAGAAAGCACGTTGGTCGGCTTGTCGTATGTTTGGTGAGAAGGCAGAGACTATTTCCAAGGGTCTGCCTTGTTCGGTGACAGCACGTGGAAAGCGCTTGGTATTCTCCTTTACCCATAAAGGAGCGTAGCAGCTCATGGAGTTTTTCCAGGCACCAAACCATAGGAAAACAATCTTGAGGTCTTGTTTTCTGGCTTGACTGATGACGCTGTCGACGAGTGCAAAGTCGTATTTACCCTCAGTGGGTTCCATCAACTCCCAGTAGGCAGGCACGAAGACGGTATTGGCATTTGTCTTTTTGATTTTTTTAAAAGCCTTTGCGATGTCGGCAGGACTTGTGGCTGCCGAATTGCTCAATTCGCCTGCCAAGAGGAGCATGGGCTTACCATTGACAACGAGTTGGGTTGCGGTGCCTCGTTTCTGTAGCTTGATGGTGGCTACTATACTGATGCAGCAAACACAGAAGATGCAGAGGGCTAAGATTCTTTTTTTCATGAGATGTAAAATAGGGGTTAAGTCGTTGATATGAAGATTGTGCTGAAGTAGTTACTTCATGATGGGCTGTTTAGAGAAAGTTTGGAAGTAGCGCAGGCAGGTGTCGCGCCATTCCTTGGCATTGTCGAGTTGCACTTGCAGCAGAGAGTCGGTGTGCGCCCATTCCTCTTCGTGGCCACACATATATTGCTTGGCTTGTGTATGCCAGTAGTTGCGGTAAACCTCTACGAGCGACACGCCCATGTTGTATCTCATGCAGAGTTCTTGCCATAAGGTGCTGCCCGACCTTAGACGGTGGTTCCATGGCACATGGTGGAACCATAAGAGGTATTCCTCAGGACAACTGTTGAGGTCGTCGTACTGACTGCGGTAGGGCTCGGGGTATTGGTTGACCGCCCCTGTTCCCTTTGTTGAGCGTTCGAAGCCTATTCCGATGCTGTCGGCTTGATGATAATATACGGGACACCATTCAAGGGGGTATTCCGCCTTGAATCCGTCAGGCTCAGGACCATAATGATGGTCGAACTTAAAGATGTGGTGTAGGCCGAGTGGCATCATGTAGTTGACGCAAGCCTCGCGCGAAGTCATCATCATCATCTCTACGGGTTTTAGGAATGTCTCGTCCTTACATCCGTAGGTCTGAATGAGCCATTCGCGTGCGATTTGCTCCGATGAAATCGATGGATTCCATGCTAAACGACCAAAGGCATACCAGTTGGCTTGTGAGAATGGATGACCGCACCAGTTGGCATCATCGCCAATATTGGCAACGCCAGCAATGCCTATCAAGCGCTTGGGACTGACAAACTGGAAGAACTCCTTCCACATGGGAGCTAAGTAGGTGAGATGTTTAGATTGTCCTAAATACTCCTGAGTGATTTGTAACTCTGCCATCTGGGCGGTATGCTGTATGTTGTCGAAGATAGGGGCATAGGGCTCTCGAGGCTGGAAGTCGAGAGGACCATTCTTAGACTGGAGGATAACGTTGTCGCTAAACTTCCCATCGAGGTTCTTAAACTCGCTTACTGCTTGCATGACACGGTCTTCACCCTTGTGGTTGGCACCATATACAAAGGAGCGCCATATCACGATGCCTCCGTGGGGCTTGAGGGCTTCTGCCAGCATATTGGCACCCTCGGCGTGTGTGCGATGGTAGTCGCCAGGGCCTGGCTGTCCTTCAGAATTGGCTTTGACGAGGAATCCGCCAAAGTCGGGAATAGCCTGATATATCTCGTCGGCTTTTTTCTTCCACCATTTCCTTACACCCTTGTCGAGAGGGTCGGCGGTCTTGGTAAATCCTAAGGCCTTAGGTGAGGCGAAGTTGATGGAAAGATATACTCTGATGCCATAGGGACGGAGTATGTTGGAGATAACCTTCACCTTATTGATATATTCGTCAGTCATCATCTTGGGCGAAGCATTCACGTTGTTGAGCACCGTACCATTGATGCCTAAGGAAGCGTTGGCACGGGCATAGGCAACAATGCGTTGGTGCAGGTCCTTGCTGATGCTACCACCTTTTCCTTTCTTTCCTACTTTGATTTCTTCCCATTTCCAGATACTCTTGCCTGCATAGCCACGCTCGACACTGCCATCCAGGTTGTCCCAGTGGTTGAGGATGCGAAGGTCTACAGCGGGTAGCTCAGTCTTGGGGAGTGAAGAGAGTGCATCGGTGTGCTGCAGACGAATGAGCTCGTAGGCGCCATAGAGGATGCCGATGGGGCTACTGGCGGTGATGGTGGTGGCTGTGAGTCGATAGCCTTCGCCCAACTGCAGAGTGGGGTCTAAGTTGAGGGTGATGGTCTTGCCTTGGTAGTTTTTGCTGAGTTCTTCCTTGGCAAGGTTGATGGTAGCGTTGTTCTCTGTCAGACAACTTACATGGCAACCCGCTGTTGTGTTGGTTGCGAGCCAAAGCTGTGAACCATCGTTCTTTGCTTGGGTGCAGAGAACGGTGGTCAGCGCATAGAGCATGATGAGGTACTTTCTCATAAGATAGGATGATTTAGGATGGTTATGGTTTTCTTTTTGATTCTGCATATTCGGTAGGTGTTGTACCGAAGTGCTTCTTAAACACGGTAGAGAAGTGTGTCTGGTTGTTGAACCCCACGGAATAGGCAACCTGTGTGATATTGATCTTACCTTCTTCGATGAGGCGTGCTGCTTGCTCTAATCTGATATTTCTGATGAATTCACCGGTAGATACGCCCGCTATCTCTTTCATCTTGCGATGCAGCTGTGCGCGACTGATGCCCACCTCGTCAGTGAGTCTCTCTACATTGAAGTCGGCATTGTCGAGGTTGTCGTTGATGCACTTCATGATGCGGTCCATCAGGGCATCGTTGTTGCCCTTTACCTCTATCTGTTCTATCTTCTCGGTTTGTCCCTGTGCTCCTGTATATTTGCCTCGCAGACGGCGCACGTTGTCCACCAAATTGTCGATGAGGATGTGTAGCTCTTCCATATTGAAAGGCTTGGCTAAGAAAGCATCTGCACCTCGTTTCAGACCCTCCAAACGGTTGTCTACCTCGCTCTTCGATGTGAGTAGGATGACGGGAATGTCGCTGATGTTGGCATTGCCCTTGATGTTTTTGAGCATGGTGATGCCGTCCATCTCGGGCATCATCACATCGCTGATGACCAGATCGTATTTGCCTGTGAGTAGTGTCTTCAAGCCCTCCTTGCCATTGGGTGCATAGCCAAAGCGATACCAGTCGCTGAGTTCGCTCTTGATGTATTGAGCTATCTCTCGATCATCGTCTACAACGAGGATGTTGAAGTTCTTGTTGGCTTGTTTCTTCTTGCCTGTATTCTCGCTCTTAAGTTGTTCTTCTTCGAGAATCTCTTCTGGGTGCAGATGGTCTTTGCCCAATGGGATGGCTACTTCGATACAGGCACCTTTGATACCATCGGTACGATTATATGCCTTGATGGTGCCTCCGTGCATGAGGACGATGGCGCGACTGAGATTGAGTCCGATGCCTGTTCCCTCTATGTGTAGGTCGCTGATGCTCTTGCCTTGATAGAATCGTTCAAACAAGCGGTCGGTCTTCTCATCCTTAAAGCCGATACCCGTGTCGATGATCTTGATGATGGCTTGTTGTTTATGACAACCTATTTCGATGTCAATATGTCCTTCATCGAAAGTATACTTCATGGCATTGGAGAGGATGTTGGAGATAACCTTGTCGAAGTTGATACGGTCTATCCATACATAGACGGGCTCGTCTTCGGCAAGACCATGACCAGCTTTCAGGGTGATACTGATTTGCCGCTCCTTGGCATTGAAGTTGAAGAGCGAGCTGATGCCTTTAGTGAAGCTCACCAGGTCGGTCTTCTGACAGTGCAGGTGCATCTGGTTCTTATCTATCTTTCGCTCATCGAGAATCTGGTTGACGAGTAGGAGTAGGCGCTGTGCATTGCGATCGATAGTCTGCAGGTCTTGCTGGTTCTCGCTGTCGGTGATTTTCTGTTTCAGTTTGTTGAGAGGTCCCATGATGAGGGTGAGTGGCGAGCGGATGTCGTGTGTGGCGTTGATGAGGAACTGCATCTTCGTTTCATCGAGGTCGGCCTTACGGCGTCGCTCGTAGGCGAGGATGATATAGGTTCCTAAAGAGATGAATGCCAATAGGTAGGCGAGATAAGCCCAGGAAGAAGCATACCAAGGGTCTTCCACCACAATGGTGATGGTGGTAGACTGCTTGGAGTACATTCCGTTGCTTGCAGCTCTCACCTCTAAGGTGTATTTGCCTGGTTTCAACTTGGTGAAGGATATATCATTAACGCCCTCATTGGTAGCGTTCCAGCTGCCGCCATTGATGCGATATTGGTAGCTAATGTTGTCGCTATTCTTGTAGTTGAGCAGTGAGAACTCCAGTCTGAATGAGTTTTGCGAATAGGGAATGGTGTAATGGTCGAGTAGACAATTGATCGACTTACCATCGACGATGAAGTTGGTGAGGAAAACATCTCCTAACTTCATTTTGTTCGATTTCACCGCTTGTGGATAGAAAGTGGTGATACCATCTTCGGTGCCAAAGCCGATAAGGTCGTCGTCAAGGTGCATGGCTGCTCCTAAGATATACTCCTTAGCCGTGAGTCCGTTGCCATTGATGTGACCAATAAACTGCTTGTCTTTCTTGCTATATTGCCAGATGCCCATGGTGGTGCCCAACCACAGGTCGCCCTGATGGTCTTTCACGATGTTGTTGATGGATTTGCCGTTTAGCACTTCTGCGTGAGGAAATGGTGCAGCCTTGTTGGTTTGTGGACTGTAGTAGTAGAGTCCTTCGTCGGTGCCAAAATAGATGTTGCCATTGTCGCCCTCACATACGCTGTTGATGAGTTGGTTTTTCAGCAGACAGCTCCAACCCATGCTCTCGAAAGAACCATCACTTGTCATACACGACACGCCGTTAGAAGTGCCTATCCATAGTTTTCCGGTGTGGTCGAAAGTCATGCACCTCACCCAGTCGTTGCAGAGAGTGCCCTGCGGACGGTGTTGTCGCATATTGATGATCTTTACCTTGCCCGTTTTTACATTATATATATAGATACCCTTGCTGTATACAGAGATATAGAGGTTGCCCTTGCCGTCATCGACAAGGCAGTAGATGCCAGCACTGGCAAAGTTGAGCTTCTGCTGATAGTTGCCGGTGTAGGGATTGTAGCTGTAGAGCGCATTTCCGCTACCCACCCAGTAGTTTCCTTGCTGGTCTTTGTAGATGATGCTGGTGCCTGCAGGCGAAAATGGGTGTGCGATAATCTTACCCGTATGGTCGAAACAGTATACGCCACTATTCTGCACCGTGCACCAGGTCTCGCCCTGATTGCCAGGAGCTATAGACGATACGCTACTGCCGATGATGTATTTTTGTGCCGAGAAACTCCAAGTGTTAAAGGCTTGTTGTCGCTGATTGATGAGATAGAGCCCCTTCTTGTAGCATCCCACCCAGAGGTTGCCTGCTCGGTCTTCCATGAGGTCATTGACGAAAGCCGAACTCAGGTCGAAGTTACTGTTGGTACTTTCCAGTTGTTCTACCTTGCCGCTTCCTTTCTTGATGATGAGTACACCATGTTCAGAAGTACTGAGATAGAGGTTTCCTTCGCGGTCGAAGGAGGCATTGTTGATAGTGGTATTTGCAGTGTAGGGACCAAAATCGTAGCCTGCGTCAGCTATCTTGGCAGTGGAATAGTCATAGTATAGGATGCCATACATACAGACAATGAGAAGCGAGTTATGACGATGCTGCATGAAGGCAACGGGGGCTCCGCATGATGAATTGAAGTTTCGGCATGTGGTCTTGTTGCCTTGTCGTGAGAAACGACTGAAAGTGGAGAGGTGGCTACTCTGCCACAGATACTTATGGTCGTCATAATAGATATGTGTGAAGAAGATGTCGGAATCTTTCTCTGCCGACAAAGGTGTCTGGGTGATGGTGTGGCGTCCCTTGTTGGCTTGGTACAAACCATAGCCTGCAGTGCCTATGAGTACATCGCCCTGCGGACTCTCAATGATAGAGTAGATGCGTGGATGTCTACCATTTGTGAAATGATAACGCTTAAAGTTGTTGTGCTCATAGTCGTAGCGCATCAATCCCTTGGCGCTTCCTACCCAGAGATCACCCTTCTTATCTACCAAGAAACTGGAGATGGTGTTGTTGGTGATGGAGGTTGAGTCCTTGGCATCGTGGAAGTAAGTGGTGAATCGGTAACCATCAAACTTGTTGAGGCCATACTCAGTACCTATCCATATATAGCCGTACTTGTCTTGTACGATGCAGTTGATGAGCGAGCTTGATAGCTTGCCCGATGTGTATAGTTCGCCATTGTCAGCCCAGATAAATAGTGAGATCAGGGTGACAAACAGAACTAAGGTTAAAGATCGGATATGTTTCATGTAAGGCTTCATCTTAGGAGTTTTAAGATTATTATTTGTCGCAAAAGTAATAAAAAAGAGTGAACGAAACAAATAATGAAACAAATTATAATGTTACTGTAACCAATATATAGGTAGTCTGTCGTGTGTTTTTCGTACTTTTGCAGCATAAAAACATAAACTCTAATAACAAGAAAGATGAAACATCCTGTTGAATCGCAAGAATCTAAAGGATTCTACAAGCTGAGTTGGCTGCAACGTATCGGATTCGGTTCGGGCGACTTGGCACAAAACCTGATTTATCAAACCATCTGCATGTATCTGTTATTCTTTTATACAGATATCTACGGACTCAATCCTGGTGTGGCTGCCACTATGTTTTTGGTGGTACGTTTGGTGGATGTGCTTTGGGACCCCTTGGTGGGAACTTATGTTGATAAGCACAACCCACGTTGGGGAAAATATTGCTCTTACCTGGTTTTGGCAGGACTTCCGCTCACCGTGTTGGCAATCCTTTGTTTCTGGAACGGACTGGAGGGACAGACCGAAACCATCAAACTCGTCTATGCTTATGTCACTTATGTGGGCTTGTCGATGCTCTATACATTAATTAATGTACCTTATGGAGCGCTCAACTCTTCGCTCACGCGCGACACCGATGAGATAACCATCCTTACTTCTGTGCGTATGTTTATGGCCAACGTGGGAGGACTCTGTGTGTCGGCAGGTGTACCTATCTTAGTAGCCGTGTTGGCTGCAGCCAAAGACCTGCCCATCGAAATGGCGCTTTTTATGGGATTAGGATCGCTTCCCTCATTTATCTTTATGCCTTTGGTGCCCGCCATCAAGCGCAAGGTGGGTAAGAAGAATATGTTCTACATCTTCTTGATAGTAGCCATTATCGGTATGCTCATGCTTTATGTCATCAGCAAGATGGGACCTGTAAAGGAACATATCACCTTAGTATATATAGCCCAATTTGTCAAATCCACAGGAGTCATCGTGGCTACAGGTTATATGTGGGCTTTGATTCCTGAGGTTATCTCTTATGCAGAATACACCAGTGGCAAGCGTATAGCAGGTATCGTAAACGCACTGACGGGCATCTTTTATAAGGCGGGTATGGCTTTGGGAGGTGTGGTGCCTGGTGCCGTGCTTGCCTGGACTGGTTATCAGGCAGCAGCAGCTCAGCAGGATAATTCTCTTCCTACGGATAGCAATGCCTGGTTTGTGACCATGCTGATTTATGCCTTGGTGGGTTTTGCTCTGTTGTTGTTCTGCTTCACCCAGACCAAGGAACGTGTGGTAATGGGCGAGAGTGAGACAAAGAATGTGAAGGTGAGCGACCTGTGGACGGAATTCTTCCACAACCGTCCATTGCGTGTTGTAGCTCTGTTCTTCATTACGGCTTTTGCCATGATGTCGGTAGGCAATGCCGCAGGAGCCTATTTCATGAACGATTTAGAACAACAGGCACCCTTGGCACAGGAAGGTATCAGATGGTTGGTTTGCATCATCCCAGCCCTTTTGCTTCTCTTAGCTATGTTTATCATCTCGAAGTATGAGTTGAGCGATGAAGTCATCGACGATATCAACCAGCAGATAGAGGCACGCCAACAAGAAGCATAGGTTTGAAGAAAAAGTTAAATAAAAGACAACTAACAATATCTATACATTATAGTATGAAAAAAATGATGATATTAGCAGTAGGTGCCTTGATGGTAACCTCTGTATGGGCACAGAAATCTCCAAGTCAACCCACCCTGAAGGATGTGTTGGGAAAGTATTTCTTAGTGGGTGCGGCAGTAGACCGCAATCTGCCTGCTGGCGAAGATCCACAGGCAGAGGCACTGGTCAAAGCTCAGTTCAACCAAGTAGTAGCCGAGAACTGTATGAAGGGCGAGTTGATTCATCCCGAAGTGAATCGCTACGACTGGACTGATGCCGATAGATTGGTAGACTGGTCGCAACGTAATGGCATGACCCTTATTGGGCATTGTTTGGTATGGCACTCGCAGCCACCCAAGTGGATGTTTACCGATGAAACCGGTAAAAATGTAAGCCGTGAGACCCTGATAGGTCGTATGTATAGCCATATCATGACCGTAGTGACTCGCTATCGTGGCAAGATAAAAGGCTGGGATGTGGTAAACGAGGCTTTCGAGGATGATGGTAGTTATCGCAAGACACCTTATTATAATATAATAGGTCCAGAGTATCTTGCCTTAGCTTTTCAGTTTGCTCATGAAGCCGATCCCGATGCCGAACTCTATTACAACGATTATTCCATGTCGAAGCCCGGCAAGCGCGAAGCTGTTTGCCAGCTGGTGCGCCAACTCAAGGCCAAGGGCATTCGTATTGATGCTGTAGGCATGCAGAGTCATAACGGCTACAACTATCCCGATTATTCCGACTATGAGAAGAGTTTAGAGGCATTTGCTGCTGAAGGGGT
The DNA here is from genome assembly GCA_900556395.1 of Candidatus Segatella caccae. GTDB lineage: Bacteria > Bacteroidota > Bacteroidia > Bacteroidales > Bacteroidaceae > Prevotella > Prevotella caccae. The sequence continues at coordinate 26,562 of USOQ01000006.1, forward strand.
AAAAGTGATGCTTACCGAGCTTGACATGAATATGCTGCCCAATCCTAAAGACTTCAATGGAGCCGAAATCAGTCAGAACTTCAAACTCATGGAGCAATACAACCCTTATGTCAAGGGACTTGACAAGAAAGCGCAGAAATTGTTCAATCAGCGTTACCTTGACTTATTCCGTATCGTGGAACGACATAAGGACGTGATTAGCCGTGTCACCTTCTGGGGTGTGAACGATGGTCATACTTGGCTTAATGACTGGCCTGTGAAGGGAAGAACCAATTATCCGATGCTCTTCGATCGTGACTATCAGGCTAAGCCCGTCGTTAAGGATATCCTGAAACTCTTCGAATAAGATTTTATATCATTAGGTTCTCTAACTTCTGAGTCCAGCGATGATGGAGTGTCATTATAAAATAACAAAAACAAACAACAATGAAAGCAAGATATTTATTTCCCAAAGACTATATGGCAGACCCTTCTGTCCATGTGTTTAACGACAAACTCTACATCTATCCCTCTCACGACTGGGACAGTGGTGAATGTTTCGATGATGATGGCGGACACTTCCAGATGAAAGACTATCATGTGCTGTCGCTCGATGATGTGATGGAGGGCGAGGTGACCGACCATGGTGTGATTCTTGATGTGAAGGACGTGCCATGGGCTGAAAAGCAGATGTGGGACAATGATGTGGTAGAAAAGGATGGCAAGTACTATCTTATCTTCTCTGCCAAGGACTACAATGGTGTGTTCCATTTGGGTGTAGCTGTAGCCGATAAACCAGAAGGACCTTTCATTCCTAATGCTGACCCTATCCGCAAGTCATATAGTATCGACCCGTGTGTGTTCAAGGATGATGACGGCAAAATCTACTGCTACTTCGGTGGTATCTGGGGCGGTCAGCTTCAGTGGTACAAGGACAACAAGGCATTGAAGGATGAGCATCTTCCAGAAGGAAAGGAAAATCCATTGCCTTCTCGTGTGGCCTTGATGACTGATGATGTACAGCAGTTTGCTGAGATGCCAAAGCCCGTAGTCATCGTTGATGAGGCAGGACAAGTGCTTCCTGCCGATGATCCTCATCGATTCTTCGAAGCCAGTTGGATGCACAAATACAAGGGCAAGTATTATTTCAGCTATTCTACAGGCGATACCCATCTGCTCTGTTATGCCGTGGGTGACAATCCCTATGGTCCGTTCACTTATAAAGGTGTGATTTTGGAACCAGTGGTAGGTTGGACCACCCATCACAGTATTGCAGAGTACAAGGGACAGTGGTATCTGTTCCATCACGACTGCGTGCCTTCTAATGATACTACCTGGCTTCGCAGTCTGAAGGTGGCACCTCTCTTCTATGACGAGGAGGACAATATCCTGCCCGTAGTATCAGAATAGTATCTTCTTATCACCGTTCATTGCTCATCTTATGGTCTGAAACTCAGATGTGCAATGAACGGTTAATTTTAGGTTAAGTTTATCAATAAGTTCGTTTTTTGTCGTTTTTTATTTATCTTTGCACTCAAGAACTAAAAAACGATGAATTTATGTTACGAATGCTCTTTAGATTATGGTGGCTTCAGCAACGCCGTAATTTCACTTGGAAAGATGCTGTAGTGGGCGGTTATCTCGTCTTCTTATATATAATAATAGGTGTAAGCTTTTATTATGGCGCCACGATAGATGGCGAAGAACTCTTTGAAGACGGAGTGCCCGCAGTACTTTGTTCGGTATTGGTGTTGGTCATGCTCATACCTGATATCATCCTCAAACTTGTTATGAAGCGTGATACTACCGCTATGGATGACTATCTGAAGACACGCCCTGTGCCAGAAAAGATGTGGAACCGATTCCTGTTGCTCACCAACTTGGCGAGTTTTTGGAACTATGTGATGCCTGTGCTCATGTTGCCCATGCTCTTTTGGATGCTCACCATCCCGCAAGCTATAGCAGGTTTTCTGCTGATGCTTACTTTCTCTTTTATTAATGGTATTTATATCACTTGTTATCGCAAAACAACAGAGTGGATGCTACGTTGGCCCTTAATATTAGGGTGGATAGGTATGGGGGCAGTCCTAACAGCCTATCTCGTGTGCTTCTCTTGGATGCCAGGTGTCTTGCTCAACATAGGTATGTTTGTATGGGCCATTCTTATCGGTATGGGCCTGCTCTTCTATCTCTATCATCTGAAGATTTACAACGAGAATAAGCATAAGGTGTCTCATTTCAGAAGCTTTGGTAAAACAACGCTCTACAAGTTGCAGTACATCGGACTACTTCGTGCCAAGCGTGTGCGCAACATGGTGCTTCTCATGGTGATCATCTTCTTTTTAGACTCTCTGCTCATGGTGTTCTTGCCTTCCAAATCTGGTAGCTCCCAGCCTTTGATACTATATGTCGTGGGAGATGTATTATTCCCTTCTATTGTGTTGTCGCAATGGACTTTTGGTATAGAGGCGAATTTTTTTCAGGGCTTATTGACCAAGCCCATCAAGGTAGAACAGCTTTTGCGTAATTGTTATTATTTCCATCTGAGTATCAGTACAATGATGACCTTACTATGCCTGTTTTTTGTCTTTCTGTCACCAGAAGTTTCTTTGCTCACACTGTTGGGTGCTTTGAGTATGGCTGTCTTTATCAATCTTAGCAATCTGCCCACCTGTTTGTTCTCGTCACGATTGGAACTCTTCTCTAACTCGATGTTCAACATGCAGGGTGCTAATATGAAAATCAATCTTTATAGTATCTTCTTCATTGTGCCTTTAGGACTGTTGGCTGCTATCTATTGTCTTTGGGGCGAGATGGCGTGGTGTCTATCGAGTGTTGTGATAGCCGTTGTGTGTCTGATGTTTCATCGCAAGGTAATTCTCAAGGTGGCAACCATGTACGAACGTCGAAGATATGAACGCATCGAAAAATATATGGAAAAGTAAGTTTCCTCCAATTTGGTAAAAAATAAGTAACGATTAAAGTTTTAAGAAAATGATTAAGATACAGAATCTCAAGAAAATATATAATGGCACAAAGGTGCTGGATATAGAAAACCTCGATATTGCCCAGGGAGAGTTGGTAGGATTGGTAGGTAACAACGGAGCAGGAAAAACCACCTTGCTGCGTCTTGTCCTCGACCTGATAAAGGCTGACGATGGTTATGTGGAGAGCGACGGAAAGAAGGTCAACGAGTCGGAAGATTGGAAAACCTATACGGGCAGCTATATTGACGGACGCTTCTTGGTCGACTTCCTGACTCCCGAGGAGTATTTCTCGTTTATAGGTGATGTCTATGGTATTGATGACGAGACGATAAAGGAACGTCTGGCTCCTTTTGAGACGTTTATGCACGATGAAATCATGGGAACCAAGAAGTATCTGCGTGATTTCTCGCAGGGCAACCGCCAGAAGATAGGTATCATTGGCGCGATGATCATTAACCCAAAGGTTCTCTTGCTCGACGAGCCCTTCAACTATCTCGACCCTTCTTCGCAGATGAACATTGCCCGACTGATTCATCAGGTATGCAAGGAGCATGGCACAACGGTCATCATCTCCAGCCATAACCTCAACTTTGTGGCAGATATCTCTTCTCGCATCCTTTTGTTGGAAAAGGGCAGACTCATTAAGGATCTGCAGAATACGGATGGTGTCGCTATCGCCGAGCTTAACGAGTATTTCGGTATTCAGGCGGAGTAAACGTTCTGTTTTAAAGTTCGGTTAAGATTATAATCCTCAACTTTCGTATGTATGGAAGTTATAGAACTTCTGAACTTACGAAAGTTGAGGATTTTAATTATCTTGTTTTCAACTGTGCCTTTGCTTTGGTGATGAGTTTCTCCTTCTCAGCTCCCTCTTTCATTTTCGGTGCTCTCTGCAGGAAAATTCGAAGGTACAGGTGTGCCTTCAGTTCGTCACCATCGGCCATATACATTTGAGCTGCATTGTAGTAGTTGAGCGGGTTATCGCTATCGTCGTATTCGATGCATTGGGCGAAAGCATGTCCCGCATTTCCGAACTTTCCTTTATCGTAGTAGAGTTCTGCCAGTTGCTGGTTGATGTAGAGCGCACGTTCTCGTGGGTAGGCAACTTCTATAGAACGGTTCAGGTTCTGAATGGCTAACTCCTGATATTCTTCTTTTTTTGCTTTCTGATCAGTCTTGCAGGCATCAGCCAGCTTCTTGTAGTCCATTCCCAAGAAGTATAGGCTGTTCATAGGTGGATCGTCTTTCTGGTCTACAGCTCTTTTCAGATAAGGTAGTGCCAGTTGGTATTTCTCTGTGTTGTAGTAGCATAGTCCTAACACAAAGTTTGATTCATAATTGTCGAATCCATCGGCTATAAGCTTCTTGTAATAGGGTATTGCCTGTTCGTATCTGAATTGCAGAAACAGCGAGTAGGCAAGCTCTTTATTGATGAGGATGTTGGTGGAATCCTGTTTCTCTACATACGATAAGGCGAAGGCCGAAACGTTTTCGGGTTTGTTGGAGTTGTTCCAGTGTGAAAGGAGTGTGGTAAACACCTCGCTGTCGTTGGGATACATTAGCCTGATACGAAGTCCCCAGTTATCTATTGCGGATTTATTGCCAAGGTTCAGATTAGTAAAGAAGAGCATTCTCATGTCCTCGTGGTTGAGGCTGTCTTCGGGAATACTGTCCATACAGGCGATGGCTTTCTTGTTGTCGCCGCGCATTCGGTAGCAAGAAGCCAACTTGCGTAATACAGACAAGTCGCCAGGATGGGTGTTGAGATGTTGTTGATAAAACCCGATGGCATGCTGAGAGTCGTGCTCGGCCATGCAACTGTCGCCCTGGCTCACGAGTGCCGAACGTACAGGATTCTCGTTCTTGCCCTGCATTGTGAGGGCCAGAACGAGAATGTATGTTATTAATAATGTTTTTCTCATATTTTATTTATTAGCATTGGTTAGTGCTTCCTTCAGGGCTTCTATACCAGGGAAGCCAGTGTGCTGGTAGATTTTGTGTCCCTGTTTGTCGATGATTACGTAGGTAGGAATGGCATCAAAATTGTACTGCTTGCCCAACTCGGTGCTCTGGGGATTGCTGATACGAGTGTGAATGCCATGAATGTCGGGTATCATCTCGTTCCACTTATCGATAGGCGAGGTGGCATCGGCAATGTATATGTAAACTATGTCTTTCATTTCTTCTTTGATAGGCTTGATGGATTTCATGGCAGCACGGCATGGCATGCACCATGTGTTCCAGAAGTCGATGAGGATGGTTTTTCCCTTGTAGGGAGCGATGAGGGTTTCGATAATCTTGCCAGCGGCCAGCTTCTCGGGTATGTCGATGATGGAGAATGTGCCCTTGGCGGCAGCTTCTTCCCTCAACTTCTTCGAGGCTTCGGCGTCGGCTTTCGCTTTTTGAGCTACTTGTTCGTTCTTGGCCAGCAACAATTGTAATACAGGCTGGCAGGTAATCTCGGTTTTGGCGGTCTGGAGCTCTTCCTCGCTGAGCGGTGTGTTGGGGGCTGGCATGAAGGGATTGCTGCTGGTAAGTTTCTTGCCGTACTTGTTGGCCTTGATCAGGTTGTCGCTCAGCTCGTCATTGATAATGTGTATGCCGAGAGGCTTATTGTCCAGTTCGCAGTAATAGGGATAGTAACGCTGATTGACTGAGCGAAGGATGGACATTTTGGACAGTCCCTTAAAATAGGATGCCGTGTCGATGGGTGTTTCTAAGTTCTTTTGGGCTGTGCTGTCTTTGCTTATCATATTGCTCATGCTAAGGTATGTCTTGTAGCCCAAGAGGTGGCCTATGTAGTTGATGTCGAGTTGCACACGGGCATAAGTTTTGCAGGCTTTGCTCACCGCAGCCTTGTCGATGACCTTCTTGTTGGCTTGATAAGTATCGACGATGAACTGCTTGTATTGCAGGGGTGTCATGCCTCTTATGTCATCGAAGAATGTTCGACCACTCGTCTCCAGATTGTCTTTGACGGTTTGCAACTCCGTGCAGAGGGCGGCATAGTCGCCATCAAATTTCACATTTGTAGAATCGAGAGTGATGGTCAGCTTTCCTTCTGGAACCATGATGATGGGGATTGCTCGCTTGCCTATCTTCAGGTCTGCCTGGGTAGGCAGCACCAGATTTTCTGTGATGGCGAAGCCCTGTGTGCCATCGGCGTTCTTTCGCAGTTTGGTGTCGTAGGGACCGCCACTAAACGCTCCGTTGTATAAAATTATGCGCACGCGTTCCCTGGATCCAGGAGTGTAGTGGTCGAAGATGACATTTATTTGCGATGGACCGAAGTGGGGTGAAGTCGGTGGCAAAGTAATGGTGTTGTCCTTGGCCTGTGCGGTGAAACCGAATGAAAGAGCCAGGGCCAGAAACAAGAGATGGCGGCAGAAGGTCGCCTTGCAGTAGTTGAATTGTGTCATACGAAATGTTGTTTTATGTAATAATTTGCAGCTACAAAGATAAGTGTAATCTTGCAAACTTGCAAACGAATATTACAACAATGAGTGTTGGTATGTCTTGGTTATCAGGTGCTTAAACGTGATATATAACCATACAATTCTCTTTTTTTGTAATCGAATTACGCTTCACGGCTTATCACAGCCTCGAAGGAATCTACCTCGCAGTCACTCTTGATGCGCGACTTTCTTACTCTTATATTAGCCATCGAATATTGCATGATTTGCATCACCTCCTCGTCAGTTTTACCCATGTGGTAGAGTATGCAGAAGAGGCAATGTGATGGATTCAGATCGTAGCAGGCAAGCCGTTTGCTGTATTTTTCGTCTATCATCCTGTAGCTGGCAAGTAGCTGCAGGATTCCCTGTTTGCCGATTTGACTGATGTTCTTGTTCTGTACTGCTTGCGAGTAGTATATGAGTCCCTGACTTATATCGGTCAGTTCGCCGATTTGTGTCTTGTACAATTCTATATCCTTGTCACGTCTTTTCAGTTTGCGTACTTGTGTGGTGATGTCATGATTCAGTTGCTCGCATCGTTCTGCAAGTGTTGCGTTCTCTACGTCTTTTAGCTGATGTAGCGAACTTTGTAGAGCGGCAATGGTGCTTTGGGCTTTTCGTATGCGTGAAACAGAAAGGTATGTCATTGTCAGCAATATGGCAAGCACGATGATGATGGCTACAAGAATCCAGTTCTTCGCTTGCGCATATCGGTAGTTGCTGTAACCTCCTTCATACATTAGTTTCACCTTTTGTTCCTTGTCTGCATTGCCTTGTCTTTCAATGAAGGGTTCTGACTGATGTATTAGTTTGACGATGTTGTCGGCAGTCGTTGTGTCACCCAGGTGTAAGTACACAAAGTAAAACGGTATGAGATATTCATACGAACCCAGGTACATGTAATTGGATAATTCCTCTATTTCCGGTTTATGGGCATTGAGAAATTTCTCTCCTTTGGGTGTCTTGCCGTATCTCCATAGAAAACGATACAGATCCACTGCAGTTTTGTGTTTTATACCACCATAGTTATCTGCCAGATTGATGTAATCCATGATGACGGAGTCGGGAGTGTTTCCTTGTTCTATCAGTTTTTGAAAATAATAGTTGTACATAGGCCCTAATGTACTGTCCTTGTTCTCGGGAATGGAGTAAGCGATGTCGAAAGCTTCTTCTGCCAACTGACGGTCTTGATTGTTCACGGCACGGTAGAGCGTCGCCCAGGCACGATGGGATATGTTGTGGCTTTGTCGTGCCTCGTCCTCGAGTTTTACGGTGTAGGAGTTGTCGTGAGTGATGCGGCACATCAGGTCGTAGAGGTCGAGCTTCTCCTTTTGACGCATGATGGAGCTATGTCTGCAGGCTTGCATCAGTATTTGCAGCGTTTGTGTTGTGTCGTGAGTTGTGTTGAAAGTTATGGCGCCCTTATAATATAATGCACGCGCAAGCATAGGCTCATTGTTTTCTTTGGTAAAGATCTGTATGGCGTCCTCAATGTCGGAATCTCGGCGCAAAAAATATACGCCAGTGATTTGGTATCTTATCTTGCAAGCCAGTAGCTTGTAGTACCCTTTGTTGTCGTTGCTGTCGGTTCTTTCCAAATATACCTTGGCTTGGGCGGGATAATAGTCTGCCATATCGTCTATTTCTTCGAACGAAAGACGATAGTGCGATGGCGTACAGCCGACAACGAAGGTCAGCAACAGGGAAAATAGAAATAATATGACCGTTTTCTTCATTCTGCATGCAAAGGTAAACATTCTTCCCGAAAATCATGTACAGATAGAGAAGAAACTTGTGCTGTGATTATCAGTTATCTTGGATGTAACAGTTCTTTTTAAAACCGCCCAACAGCTGATATGCGGTCGGTCATCAGCTGTTGTTCGCTTGTCTTTCAGCTGTTGTCCGGTTTTTTAATGGCAATTTTTATTGATTATCTTTGTTAATCAAGTTGACGACCACTTTTACCATTACATCTTTTTCCTCAGTTCTGCTTTCTGCAATCATCAGAGTCAGTGCAACGAGTGTGTTGTCGGCAATTCTCTTATGTCCATTTTCTGCATACAGAATGCCATTCTTCTCCATAAACCAAAGAAAAAGCATGGCTGCAATTCTCTTGTTGCCATCGCTGAATGAATGGTTTTTTACTACAAGGTAGAGTAGCATGGCAGCTTTCTCTTCTACCGAAGCGTAGAGTTCTTCACCACCGAAGGTTTGGTAAATCTGACCGATGCTGCTTTTGAAAGAATCATCCTTCTCATTGGCAAACCATTTGCTGCCACCAAACTTTTTTTTCAGGGCATTGATGGCTTCCATGGCATTTTCGTAGGTGGCATGGAACGGTTCGGTTTGAGTCGTCTTGTCTATAAGCAATGTTTGATAATCGTATTTGTCGAGAGTATCCAGAGCATAAACATAGTCGCTGATAACATTGAACAGCCCGTTATATTCGCCCTCGGATACTTGATCTTGCAATGTAATCGCACGTGACATCAAACGAACCACTTCTTTCAGTTCATTGTAATTGTCTAAGCGCTTCTGGTTGATGGCATAACCCTTGATGATGTATTGCTTCAAGATAGAATTAGCCCATTGACGGAATCTGGTACCATTGATTGACTTTACACGATAGCCTACGGAGATAATGACATCCAAGTTATACATTGTTGTTTCGTAGGTTTGGTCTCCGTCAATACCCATATGTGCAAATTTTGCACATGTGATATTTGGGTCGAGTTCACCTTCTTTAAAACAGTTATTGACATGTCGTGAAATCACAGTTCTGTCACGGCCAAACAACTCTGCCATTTGGCTTTGTGTAAGCCAAACGGTATCATTCTCTAATTTTACATTCAGCTCTATGTTGCCCTCTGGGGAACGATAGATTTCAATGGAAGAATTTCTCTGCTCCATACCTTTCATTATTTAAATGTCCTAATTCTGGTATTCAATTTTTGGATAATTCAGCAAAAATACGATAATTATCTGATTCCTACAAGGTTTTCAAGTATTTTTCCTGCTTTTTTGATGAAACTTGTAAAAGATAGAAATGGTTTTGTCTTAAGGAAAGCATTCGTTCTTGAGGCTTTTTCTACCTATACCTATATTTATAAATGAGATTGCTGCGTTTTTTTAGAAATTTATGGTAGATGCGTAACATCAGCTTTTCATCAAACGGCATGAAGGGATAGAAATCTTGTGTCCTGATACAGAACAATTTGTTAATCAGATATGCTTCATCGGTTAAATAGAGCAGAAAAGATAGGAAAAGTACTTATAAAAAGCAAAAAAAGTCTTGTGCCTTTGTCTTGATTTTATTAATTTTGCAAACGTAATATGCAGCAGTAAAGTCTATAAGCTAATAACTAAACAATATAACGAAAATGATAAAATACAAGAAAATGGTTCTTACGATGGCAGTAGGAGCGTTGGCGGCAACGATGTCTGCACAGACAGCTCCTCAGCTCAATGCCAACAACGTAGATGAAGTTATCAAGGCGATGACCTTGGAAGAGAAAGCCCAGCTCTTGGTGGGTGGCGGAAACGACGGCTTTGTAGGAAGCGGAGCGATGCTGGGACATCAGAAGAAGTTTGTGCCTGGTGCTGCAGGTACTACCGTTGCTATCCCACGCCTTGGCATTCCTACTACGGTGCAGTGTGATGGTCCTGCTGGTGTTCATATCGATGCACATCGTGATGGCGATAGTCGCAACTATTATGCCACGGGTTTCCCTATTGGCACGTGCTTAGCTTCTACATGGAACACCGAGTTGGTGCGCAAGGTTGGTGAAGCTATTGGTAATGAGACCTTAGAGTATGGCTGTGATGTCGTGCTTGGTCCTGGTATGAACCTGCACCGCAATCCTCTTTGCGGTCGTAACTTTGAGTATTATTCAGAAGACCCCATTGTGACAGGACTTATCGGTACAGCCTTTGTCTTAGGTGTGCAGAGTCAGGGTGTGGGTGTCAGTGCTAAGCACTATGCTGTCAACTCACAAGAGAGCGACCGTACCCGTGTGGACGAGCGTCTGAGTCAGCGTGCCTTACGTGAACTTTATCTCAAGGGCTTTGAGATGATGGTGCGTAAGAGCAATCCTTGGACCATCATGTCGGCGTATAATAAGGTGAACGGTGTCTATGCTCAAGGCAACAAAGATTTGCTGACAGACATCTTGCGTAATGACTGGGGATTCAAGGGAATCGTTGAGACCGACTGGATAGGTATTCGTGAAGATCTTCCTGTAGAACAGGAGGTAGCAGCAGGCAATGATCTGTTGATGCCTGGTTATCCTGCTCAGGTTAAAGCCATTGTAGATGCGGTGAAAACTGGTAAATTGGATATCAAGGATGTTGATCGTAATGTGCGCCGTATGCTCGAATACATCGTGAAGACTCCTCGATTCAAAGGTTATAAGTATAGTAGCGAGCCCGACCTTAAAGCCCATGCTGCCATTACCCGTCAGAGTAGTACCGAGGGTATGGTGCTCTTGAAGAACGATGGTGCTCTGCCTGTTCGCAACCTGAAGACAGTAGCCCTTTTCGGAGTCAACTCTTACGACTTTATGTCGGGCGGCCTTGGTAGTGGTGCTGTTAATGTAGGCTATTCTGTAGACATGGTTACAGGTTTGAAGAACATCGGTGTGGCTACCACTCCTCAGCTTACAGAAATCTATCAGAACTACGTGAAATATGCCAAGGCTAAGTTGAAGGCCGATAAGAATCCTATGATGTGGTTCTTGGATCAGGGACAGCCCAAACTCGATGAAATCGAGATAACCGAGCGCTGCGTAGCCGGTGAAGAGCCTAAGGCTGATGCTGCTATCATCACCATAGGTCGACAGGCTGGTGAGGGTATGGACCGCCAGATAGATGGTGAGTTCAACCTGAGTAAGATAGAGCAAGACATGATATTCCGAGTGTCTGATGCCTTCCATGCTAAGGGCAAGAAGGTGATTGTCATCATCAACTCGGGTTCTGTCATGGAGACAGCAAGCTGGCGCGATCGTGTGGATGCCATCCTCGTGGCATGGCAACCTGGTATTGAGGGTGGCAATTCTGTTGCCGATATCCTGACAGGTAAGGTGAATCCATCGGGCAAGTTGACCATGACCTGGCCTATTGCTGCTACCGACCATCCTTCTACTGCCAACTTTGCGAAGGAGTATGATATGTATACTTATAAGAATATGGAGAGTTGGGGCAAGGGTGTTATCCCTGGTGTAGACTTCAGCAACCACGAGGAAGACATCTATGTAGGTTATCGTTATTTCGATACCTTCAAGAAGAATGTGGCTTATCCATTCGGTTATGGTTTGAGTTATACCACCTTCGAGATGGGCAAACCTGCAGTGAAGGTTCATGGAAATAACATCGAGGTAAGTGTTACTATCAAGAATACGGGCAAGGTAGCTGGTAAGCAGGTGGCACAGGTATATGTCACTGCTCCTAAGGGGGCATACGAGAAGCCTCTTAAGGAACTCAAGACCTTTGGTAAGACTCGTGAGCTGAAGCCTGGCGAGAGCCAGACCTTGAAGATGACTCTCGAGAAGCGCGACCTTGCCAGCTTCGATGAGGCTAACAGTCAGTGGAAGGTGGATGCTGGTAACTATCTCTTCCAGGTAGGTACCGATGTAGAGAGCATCAAGGGAACTGCTACATTAAAAGTAGCTGAATACACAGAGAAGACAAGCAATGCTTGTGCGCCTAATGTTCAGTTGAATTATCTGAAGCAGAAGTAATCCATAATTGTATTCTATGTACTCTGCCCATCGTATAGGACTGTTCTACCCATTATGAAGGATAGAATTGCCCTATACGATGGGCAGTTTTATTTGTCCTTTTTATCTTTGTTTATAGGAAAAGTGTAGTTTTTCTTGTAGTTATTTATAGGAAAAGTGTAGTTCTTGCTTGGTTGTTTCGTAGGAAAAGTGTATATTTGCACAGGAAAAATTATAGGAAAAGTGTAAATATGCTCTATAGAAAGATTGAAAAATATATTGTAAGTCACTTACAATCAGGGTCTGATAAGATTTTGATTATAGATGGTGCACGCCAAATAGGTAAGTCCTTTATCATTCGTGAAGTCGGAAAGAAGCTTTTTCCCAACTACATTGAGATAAATATGGAGACAGACAAGCTTGGAGACAGGACTTTTGCCGATGCTAAGACGGTGGATGATTTCTATTTGGCATTGAGTGCGGTGGCAGGTGATAGGATGAAGGAAAAGAATAACACTTTGGTGTTTATTGATGAGATTCAGGCCTACGACCATCTGCTTACTTTACTCAAGTTCCTGCGCGAAGATAACAAGTTTACTTATATCGCCAGCGGCTCGTTACTGGGTGTTACACTCAAGACAACTTCCTCGGTTCCTTTGGGAAGTATCATCATCCGGCACATGTATCCATTGGACTTTGAGGAGTTTTTGATAGCCAATGGTATAGGACAACTGGTGCTTGATACGGTAAGAAAGAAGTATGCGGCAAGGGAATCGATGCCTGAAGCCATTCATAATAAACTGCTCGATTTATTCAAGAAGTATCTCCTGGTTGGTGGATTGCCTGATGCCGTCAACGAATTCTTGGCAACCAAGAATATCACTACCATTCGTTCCATACAGAATGAGATCCATCACCTCTATGGTGTAGATGCTGCCCGTTATGAGGAGATGCACAATCGTCTGAAGATTCAGCGTATCTACAGCATGGTTCCTTCTAACTTGGAAAACAAGAAGAAGCGAGTGGTGGTGAAGGATATTGAGGATAAGAAGGGAAAGAGAATGAGTGATTATGTCGAGGAGTTCGACTATCTGATTTCTTCGGGCATTACTTTGGAGGTGAAAGCAATCAGTAAGCCAAGTTTTCCTTTGATAGAGAATAGTGGTAAAAATCTGCTCAAACTTTATATGAACGATGTGGGTATTCTGACCAGTATTTTCTTTGGCACCAACATCAAGGCGGTGATGGATGATGTCTCCAGCATCAATCTTGGTTCTGTTTATGAAACGGTGGTGGCGCAGGAGTTGAAGGCTCATGGTTTCAACCTTTATTATTACGACAACAAGAAAGCGGGTGAGGTGGATTATCTGATAGATGACATGGAGCATCTGTCTGTCCTTCCTCTCGAAATCAAGTCGGGCAAGGATTATCAGGTGCATAGCGCTTTGGATAAGTTCTTGCAAATCAAGGAATGTAACATCCAGCAAGCCTTCGTTCTCTCTAATGCTCAGCAGGTGGAGCAGAAGAATGGCATCACTTATCTGCCTATCTATTATATCATGTGTATAGAGCCAGAGTAGACGGGAATAGGAAGAATATTTATTGAGTAAAATCGTTTTCTTTGAAAGAAAAATATTTGTGTCTCATTAAAATCAGGATACGAATTTAGCCATTATACAAATAAATATAGTCTTATTATTGAATGCAAAAAGGCTTCTATAGATAAGAAAGGTGATGGGATCCGTAAGCAATGGGCTATGCCCATGCGTCATAACGACCAGTCTTGAGACAATAGAATACCGCTTTTCGGTGGAAATCAAAGATAAACCAAAACTGTGCGTGGTCTTTGCCGTCAGCAAACAAACTGCTGATGGTGAAGGCCTTTCTTTTTTGTGATTTTTTCATAGACCTTGCTTTGTCGTTTCGGTGAAATTGCTTAACTTTGCACGCAGAATTCGAATTTTTATATCTTTAATGTAATTATGGCAAAAAAAGCTCTTTTAATGATTCTCGATGGATGGGGAATCGGTAAGCAGGATAAGGGTGATGTTATCTTCAGGACTCCAACTCCTTATCTCGATTATTTGACAGCAGTTTCAGCACATTCTACTCTCCAGACTTGTGGAGAGGATGTAGGTCTTCCTAATGGTCAGATGGGTAACTCTGAGGTAGGTCACCTCAATATTGGTGCAGGTCGTGTGGTTTATCAGGACCTCGTTAAGATCAATAAGGCTTGTGAGAGCGGTGACATCTTGAAGAATCAGGAGATCATCAACGCTTACAGCTATGCACAGAAGACTGGCAAGAAGCTCCACTTGATGGGCTTGACTTCTACAGGTGGTGTTCACTCTTCTTTGGATCACCTCTTCAAGTTGATAGAGATAGGTAAGGAATATGGTTTGAAAGAAACATACGTACACTGCTTCATGGATGGTCGTGATACCGACCCTAAGAGCGGTAAGGGCTTCATCGAGCAGGTACAGGCATGTTGCGAGAAGAACGATGCTCACATTGCCAGCATCGTGGGTCGTTTCTATGCTATGGACCGTGACAAGCGTTGGAACCGTGTGAAGGAAGCATACGACTTGCTCGTAGAGGGTAAGGGTAAGCAGGCCGACGACATGGTGAAGGCTATGCAGGAAAGCTACGATGAGGACGTAACCGACGAGTTCATCAAGCCTATCGTTAACTCTACTGTTGATGGTACTATCCAGGAGGGTGATGTTGTTATCTTTATCAACTATCGTAACGACCGCGCTAAGGAGTTGACACAGGTGCTGACTCAGCAGGATATGCCAGAGGAAGGCATGCACACCATCAAGGACTTGCAGTACTACTGCATGACTCCATACGATGCAAGCTTCCAGGGCGTTCATATCCTCTTCCCTAAGGAGAACGTCATGAATACCCTTGGCGAGTACTTGAGCGCACAGGGCAAGAAGCAGCTCCATACTGCAGAAACAGAGAAGTATGCTCACGTAACATTCTTCTTCAATGGTGGTCGTGAGACTCCATACGAGGGCGAGGACCGTATCCTGGTTCCTTCTCCAAAGGTGGCTACATACGACTTGAAGCCAGAGATGAGTGCTTACGAGGTAAAGGATAAGTTGGTGGGTGCTATCAACACTCAGGAGTACGACTTCATCGTTGTAAACTTCGCTAATGGTGATATGGTAGGTCACACTGGTATCTACAACGCTATCGCTAAGGCTGTTCACGCTGTTGACAACTGCGTAAAGGACGTTATCGAGGCTGCCAAGGCTAACGATTATGAGGCTATCATCATCGCTGACCACGGTAATGCAGACCACGCTATCAACGAGGACGGTACACCAAACACCGCTCACTCTTTGAACCCAGTTCCATTCATCTACGTAACTGACAACAACTCAGCTACCGTTAAGGATGGCCGTTTGGCAGACGTTGCTCCTTCTATCCTCCACATCATGGGCTTGGAGCAGCCAGCTGATATGACTGGTGAGAACTTGATTATTGACTAATAATAATTTCGGAAGTCAAGGCTTTTTGGAGCCTTGACTTCTTTAACTTAAATCATTATGGACGTAAAGATAGAAGAAAGTTGGAGACAGCATATAGGAGAAGAATTCGACAAGCAGTATTTTGTTGACCTCACAAACTTCGTAAAAGAGGAATACCTGCGTACACCCTGTTATCCTCCGGGCCGTTTGATTTTCAATGCCTTCAATCTCTGTCCTTTTGATGATGTAAAGGTAGTGATTATCGGACAGGATCCATACCATGAGCCGGGGCAGGCAATGGGGTTGAGTTTCTCTGTGCCGGATGGAATCACTTTTCCACCATCATTGATTAATATATTCAAGGAGATTCAGATGGATCTCGGCACTCCGATGCCAGCCACGGGCGATTTGACCCGCTGGGCAAGACAGGGAGTACTGCTTCTCAATGCCACGTTGACTGTTCGTGCCCATCAGGCTGCGAGCCATCAGCGCAAAGGCTGGGAGGAGTTTACCGATGCAGCCATCAAGGCACTCAGCAAGGACAAGGAACACCTGGTGTTTATCCTTTGGGGCGGTTATGCCCGAAGCAAGGCGAAACTCATCGACACGAGCAAGCACCTGATATTGGAAAGTGTGCATCCATCGCCACTGTCAGCCAACCGTGGTGGATGGTTTGGCAATCATCATTTCTCCCGCTGCAATGCGTATCTGCAGCAGAATGGTATTTCGCCTATCCAATGGTAGGCACACCTATTAATATATAGCTATCCACTCATGGGTAGCTATCATTATTTTTATTATACACTCAAAGAAATTTATTCATCTCAAAAACATTATGAAGAAAGACGAACTGCGTATTCTGCAGGTGGGCAACGTATTGGTTTCACCTGATATTATCACCGAAAAATTCTGTTGCGACCTTGATGCCTGCAAGGGCGAGTGCTGCATCGAAGGCGATGCGGGAGCTCCTGTTACCCTGGATGAAATCATGGAGATAGAGGATGCGCTCAATGTGGTTTGGGATGATCTCTCGGCTTCTGCTCAGGCTATCATCGACAAGCAGGGCGTGGCTTATACGGATATTGAAGGCGATTTGGTAACGAGTATCGTGAATGGTAAGGATTGTGTGTTTACCTGCTATCAGGACTTGAAAGACTTGGGCGATGGACATACCATTCCGAATTGCTGTCTTTGTGCCTTGGAGCGTGCTTATCGCGAAGGCAAGTCGAAGTTCAAGAAGCCTATCTCCTGTGCCTTGTATCCAATCCGTGCCAAGGATTTCGGCAACGAAGTGTATGGCATCAACTATAACAAATGGCGCATCTGCAAGGATGCCATCAAGAAGGGTGAAGAGTTGAATCTTCCGGTTTATAAGTTCCTGGAAGGTCCGCTGATTGAGAAGTTCGGTAAGGAATGGTATGATGAGCTTTGCGAAGTGGCAGAGCAGTTGCTTGCCGACTTGGAAGATTAATAAAAAAAAGAGATTTCGAAAAGCTTGGTAGCTTATTCCGAAATCTCTAATCCTTCAATATCCACGATATCACTTTCCTTGAATCTTCCTTTCCAGGTAAGAGTGTATATCTTTTGCTTGTTGAATTTAAATCGGCAGAATGCCTGCTCATCCAGTTCTCCGTTGCAGATGTACAGGAAATCATTGATCTTTAATCTGGTTCCTTTGCCGGCTCCTCGCAGCGTAAGGCGGATGGTGCCATAAAAAGGTCTGCCAAAGTCGATGTTGTAACCGGTGGAGTCTCTGTATGTACAGGCTGGTTTCAATATCTTGTAGAGCTTGTTCTCGTCCTTGATAACCTTCTTTTCGCCGAAGGCTTTATAATTCATAACATAGGCAGAATCCTGTCTATATTCGTCTGTGATGACGCAACCGGTAGGGTGAATCCATCCGTAAGGGTGATATTCCTCAGATTTCCAAGCCTGCGTATTGGTGCGGGCATGGAAGCGTTCGCCTTCTCCAACGCTGCATTCCTTGAGTTGTCGGCAGAACCATTTGCCGTCAGCTTTCTGATAGAATGGAATGCTGTCCTGCTGCCATCCGTAGAACTCCAGGGAGAGTTGCTTGCCGTAGCAGGGTTTGCCTTGTGGGGCGTACCATACTGCAATCACATTTTCGCCATTTTTGAGGAAGCGGGTTACGTCGATGGTTCGGTTCAGAAGAATGCTGTCCTTGATACCATCGAATTTCAGGCTTCCCGTTACGTTTCTCTCATTGATATAGAGTTTGTAGTTGCCAGTGCTTGCTATATTCATAAAGGCCTGGGTGGGGCACTCGTCCATGATATAACTTTGGCGGAACCATACCTCAGAAGAATCGTTGGGCAGGGGATAGGATATCCAGTGGGTACCGAACTCCTGTGCATGGGAGCTCAGTACCCAAAGTATAGAAATGATGAGAGTTGTTATGTATCTCATTGATTTACTTTTGTCCTTTTCTTTAATGTTTTGTCTTTTACTCTAATAGATAACTATAGTCTTTTACTCTATAGATATAGATAAGATCGATATGGATCTTTTATTTGATGGTCTTTGTTTCTCCAGACTTGAAGGTGAGAACTTTCTGTTTGCCATTGTAGAGAATGGTCAGATTACCCTCGTTCTTGCTGGTGATGGTTGCCTGAGTCAATTTGCCTTTGTTCCATGCGAGTGATACGCCATAGTTGCCACGGGCCTTTAGACCTCTTATTTCTCCTGTCTGCCATTCCTGTGGAAGAGCAGGGAGCAAATTCATCGTTTCACCATCGCATTGCATCAGCATCTCGCAAACACCTGCAGTTCCTCCGAAGTTGCCGTCTATCTGAAATGGTGGATGGGCATCGAAGAGGTTAGGATAGGTACCGCCACTGTGATGTTTGCTATCCTTGTAAACCTCAGGACTAACGTAGGTGAGCAATTTGCGGTATATCTGGTAAGCCTTGTCGGCACGATGCAGACGAGCCCAGAGGTTGATTCTCCAGCCTGTGCTCCAACCAGTAGAATTGTCGCCCTTGATTTCCAAAGTCTTGGTTGCGGCTGCAGCAAGTTCGGGTGTCTTTGCTACCGAAATTTGGTGGAAAGGATAGAGACCGAGCAGGTGAGACTGATGGCGGTGATGCCAATCCTGGTCATCCCAATCGTGATACCACTCCATCAGGTTGCCTCGCTTTCCAATGTGGTAAGGACGCAGGCGATCGAGAGCAGCTTGCAACTGCTGCTGATAATCACTGTCGATACCTAGGGTTTTCGCTCCCTTGATAGTGTTCTTGAAGAGCTCACGGATGATGGCAAGGTCGGCGGTTCCACCATAGAAACTGCTGCCACGGTAGCCCTTATCGGTGATATAGTCTGCCTCTGGCGATGTGCAAGGGGCTGTAATCAGTTCGTTTGGATTGTGTGGATTCGGAATAAGCCACTCCAGCAGGAAATCGGCAGCGCCCTTCATCAAAGGATAGGCTGTATTGCGGAGATATTCCGTATCACGGGTATAGTCGTAGTGATCCCAGAGGGTTTCTACAAGCCAGGCTCCCCCCATCGCCCAATTGCTCCATTGTGGGCTCTCGTTTCCGGTTCCCACAGGGTTGCTCATCGCCCACGCATCGGTATTGTGTCCGGCGCACCATCCCTTATCGATGCCGTAGAAGTGCTGGGCATTGTGGCGACCTGTTACCGACAAGCCTTCTACCAATCCATCTACAGGAGCAACCAGCTCGGAAAGATTGGCAACTTCTGCCGGCCAGTAATTTTCTTCCAGATTGATGTTGATGGTATAGTTGCCACGCCATGGAGAGCGGAGGGCTGGTGCCCAGAGTCCCTGCAGATTGGCTGGTACTCCCTTGGTGCGGCTACTGCTGATGAGCAGGTATCTGCCATATTGGAAGTAGAGCTGTTCCAGATAGGGATTACTCTCGTGGTTGTCGCTGTAGGCGAGCAACTGCTGGTCGGTAGGGCGGGAAGCATCAAACTTGGCACCTTTCAGGTTCAGGCTTACTCTATCAAAGAGTTTCCTGTAATCAGCGATATGACGCTGCTTGAATTCATCATAGGTGAAGTTGGCAAGATGCCAGGCATCATCAGATACTCTTTCGATATATGGAGCCCCTTCTTTCACCGGGTGTTTGTCGAAGCCATTGTAGCTTGTCTCGTTGACAAGATAGATGATAGCCTCGCTTACATCTTTTAGATGGAGCA
Organism: Candidatus Segatella caccae; assembly: GCA_900556395.1. GTDB lineage: Bacteria > Bacteroidota > Bacteroidia > Bacteroidales > Bacteroidaceae > Prevotella > Prevotella caccae. Next base: position 46,355 of record USOQ01000006.1, read on the forward strand.
CTGAATCGTCAGCCCATACCTGTCCGTCGGTGTTCTTTACCTGAAGCATCGCACAGTAATGCGTACTGTTGGCTTCATCTCCCAGAACATGACCTGTCATGGTGATTTGTCCTCTGGATGCTTTCACTTGATGAGGAATGAGGGAGGTCAGGGATATGTCGCTGTTGATGGCTCTCTTTTGAGAGGCACTCAACTTGATGGCGATCATCTTGTCAGGATGTGAAGCAAAATACTCCTTGGTGTACTGGATGCCATTGCGCTTGAATTGTACTGTAGCAAGGGAATTGTCGAGACTTAACTCACGATAGTAATCAGTAAATTCTCCCTGGTTGCAATCCTTGATGTTGATTATGCCCAGCGGCTGATAGAACTCAGAGTTGTGTCCTTGCACATAGTGCTGCAGGGAATCGGCAGTCTTGTAATCTTCCTTAAACAGGGCTTCTCTGATCTTGGGAATCCACTTGTAGGCTTCGCCACCTTCGTCAGGGTTTACAGGAACGCCCGTCCATAGGGTGATGTCATTGAGCTGGATGGAATCATTGTTGGCTCCGCCGTAAACCAGCGCACCCAGTTTGCCATTGCCCAGTGGCAGTGACTCTTCGAAGGCGTATGCAGGCTTGTTGTACCACAACTTGTTGGGTAGGGGAGTTTTACTAACTGTTGCCGCCTGGCAGTTCAAAAACGTTGAGGCAGCTAGCGCAAACGTAAAAAGCAGATGCTTCATAAATTTAGTTTTGTTAGTTGTAAAAACATGATGTCGGGGTTGTTGCTTTTTGAAGGCGGCAACCTAAAAAAGGGGGAAGACTCCTGCTGAGTCTGCCCCCAATATATGGTGTTCGCTTTATGCGTCGATATTGGCGTATGTTGCGTTCTGCTCGATGAACTCTCGGCGTGGCTCTACATCGTCGCCCATCAGCATAGAGAAAATCTCGTCAGCCTGAGCTGCATTCTCGATGGTAACCTGCTTGAGCAAGCGTGTTGCTGGGTCCATAGTGGTTTCCCAAAGCTGTTCTGGGTTCATCTCACCCAAACCTTTGTATCGCTGGGTGTGGATATTCTTATCTTCGGTGCCGTCGCCATACTTGTCGATGAAAGCCTGGCGCTGCTGTTCTGTATAGCAATACTCGCTTACCTTGCTGCGGTAAGTACACTTGTAGAGAGGTGGGGTAGCGATGTACAAGTGGCCTTCCTCGATAACTTTAGGCATGAAGCGATAGAACAATGTCATGATCAGCGTGTCGATGTGGGAACCATCGACGTCGGCATCGGTCATGATGATAATCTTGTCGTAACGCAGCTTGTCTGTGTTGGCTTCCTTGCTGTCCTCACCATCTACACCGAAGCGAACTCCGATACTCTGGATGATGTTCATGACAGACTCTGCCTCGAAGACTTTATGCCACTGAACCTTCTCTACGTTCAGAATCTTACCACGCAATGGGAGGATAGCCTGGCGGAAACGGTCGCGGCCCTGCTTGGCAGAACCACCAGCGGAATCACCCTCGACGAGGAAAATCTCGCATTCCTTAGGATCCTTCATAGAGCAATCGGCAAGCTTGCCAGGAAGACCGCCACCAGTCATGAAGTTCTTGCGCTGTACGCTCTCACGTGCCTTACGGGCTGCGATGCGGGCTGTAGCTGCCAGGACAACCTTTTCGCAGATGCGCTTAGCCTCGTCTGGATGTTCCTCCAGGTAATCAGACAAAGCTTCGTTTACAGCCTGCTGAACGGCGCCCTGTACCTCGCTGTTTCCGAGCTTGGTCTTGGTCTGGCCTTCAAACTGAGGTTCTGCTACCTTGATAGAGATAACGGCGGTAAGACCCTCGCGGAAGTCTTCTGGTGCAATCTCTACCTTTGCCTTCTCAATCTGCTTAGAGATGGCTGGGTCAGCTTCTGCGTAAGCCTTCAGAGTACGGGTCAACGCCATGCGGAAACCTGTCAGGTGGGTACCACCCTCGATAGTGTTGATGTTGTTGACGTATGAGTGGATATTCTCTGAATAGTCTGTGTTGTACATCACGGCAATCTCAATAGGAATACCCTGCTTCTCTGTCTTCAGGTAGATGACGTCATCGAAGAGGTGGGTGCGATGGCGATCTACGTAGCGAACGAATTCCTTCAAACCATCCTTCGCATGGAAAACCTGCTCCTTGGTCTTGCCTTCCTCGTCTGGGCGCAGATCTTTCAAGGTAATCTTGATACCTGCGTTGAGGAATGCCAACTCGCGCATACGGTTGGCGATGATGTCCCATTTATAGACTGTGTGGGTGAAGATGGTTGGGTCTGGCCAGAACTGCTGGCGTGTACCGCGCTTGTTGGTCTCGCCTACCACCTTGACAGGATAGAGAGGCTTACCCTTCTCATATTCCTGCTGGTAGATTTTGCCGCCACGGAACACCTGTGACAACATGTGGGTAGAAAGTGCATTCACACAACTTACACCCACACCATGTAAACCGCCAGATACCTTGTAAGAACCCTTGTCGAACTTACCACCTGCGTGAAGCACGGTCATAACGACTTCGAGGGCTGATTTATGGAGTTTCTCGTGCATATCCACAGGGATACCACGACCATTGTCTTCTACGGTGATGGAGTTATCTTCGTTGATGGTTACCTCGATGTCGGTACAGTAACCCGCCATCGCCTCGTCGATAGAGTTATCGACGGTCTCGTTTACCAAGTGGTGAAGACCCTTTTCGGAGATGTCACCAATATACATCGCCGGACGTTTGCGAACAGCCTCCAAGCCTTCCAGAACCTGGATGTTACTGGCTGAATAATTGCTTTCGTTGTTTTGTATTTCTGCCATTTTGATTGTTCGATATTATCTTTGCAAAGATACGAAAAAAATGTGGGATAAACGACAAATGGAGAGTGAAATAAAACGAAAAAAGGCTCCGTTTTCCCAAAGGAATACGGAGCCTTATATTTCTTTCTGCACCAGCAGCTTGTTAAGCCAGCTTGGCGATATGAGAACACAAGCTTGACTTCAAGTTTGCGGCCTTGTTCTGGTGGATGATGTTGGTCTTAGCCAACTTGTCGAGCATCTTCTGCACAGCGGGATAGAGCTTTACAGCCTCTTCCTTGTTTGTCATTGCACGAAGCTTGCGTACAGCGTTACGCATGGTCTTTGCATAGTATTTGTTGTGCAAAGCCTTAACTTTGTCCTGACGGATTCTTTTTAATGATGATTTATGGTTTGCCATCTTTATGTTATGTTTTTATTTTGTTTGTAGTCCCTAGGAGAGTCGAACTCCTCTTTAGAGAATGAAAATCTCTCGTCCTAACCGATAGACGAAGGGACCGTGTGCTCATTTAGCGGATGCAAAGGTACGGCTTTTTGCTGATTTAGCCAAATTTTCTTAGATAATTTTTCGCTAAACCCCTCATTTTTCGTAATTTTGCGATAAAATCGTGAACTTATGCTTATAAAAACGCGGGCTATCGTGCTTCATTCAATAAAATTTGGCGAGTCGCAATATATCGTCGACATGTTTGTCGAGGAGACGGGGCGGGTGGCTTTCATACAGAAAGTGCTGCCGTCGGGCCGAGGCAAGATACGCAAACAGCTGTTTCAGCCCTTGTCGCTGCTCGACATTGAGTTTGACCTCAGGCCGAAGGTGCGGTTGCAACGGCTGAAGGAGGCCCGTCTGCTGGTGCCTTATGCCACGATACCGTTTGACCCCTACAAGCTGTCGCTCACCATTTTTGTGGCTGAGTTTCTGCTTCATGTCACTCGCAACGAGCAGCAGAACAAGCCGTTGTTCGAGTATGTGGCGGCAAGTCTGCAATGGCTTGACGGCTGTGAGCGGTCGTTCAGCAATTTCCATCTCGTGTTCATGATGCGCCTGTCGCTCTTTGTGGGTTTCTTCCCCAACCTTGACAAGGCAGGCGACGGGGTGTTCTTCGATTTTCGTGCTGGCTGCTTCGTAAGACAGCAGCCTCTGCACCCCGACTTCCTTCCGCCTGCCGATGCTGCGCGTCTGAGAGTGCTTATGCGCATGACCTTCGACAACATGCATCTGTTCGCGATGTCGAGGGTGGAGCGTAACCTGTGTGTCGACTTTATTTTAAAGTATTATAGGTTACACTTCCCCGACTTTCCCGAGATGAAATCGCTCGATGTCATGAAATCGCTCTTTGCCTGACGGCGG
>USOQ01000007.1 GCA_900556395.1 Candidatus Segatella caccae
AGGCATTGCGGCCCACAATCGCCTTGTTAGGCTGAACAGGCATGTTCATCAGACTGCTCACCATACGAGACATAGGCACAATCTTGGTGGTATTGATGTTGGTATCAATATTGATATTCTTGTGGCACTTCAGAATCATGGCGATTTCCTCGAGCGATGTATTACCTGCACGCTCACCGATACCATTGATGGTAACCTCTACCTGGCGAGCACCATTCAAGACACCCTGCAGGGTATTGGCAGTAGCCATACCGAGATCGTTGTGGCAGTGGGTAGAGATGCATGCATTCTCGATGCCGTCAACGTGCTCCATCAGATATTTGATCTTGGCACCATACTCATCCGGCAAGCAATAGCCGGTGGTGTCAGGAATGTTGACAACGGTAGCACCCGCCTTGATGACAGCCTCTACCACGCGAGCTAAGTATTCATTGTCTGTACGGCCAGCATCCTCAGCGTAGAACTCCACATCCTCCACGTACTTCTTGGCATACTTAACAGCAGCCACAGCACGCTCGATGATTTCCTCACGATTAGAGTTGAACTTATATTTAATATGACTATCGCTGGTACCGATGCCCGTATGAATTCTCTTGTGCTTGGCATACTGTAGAGCCTCCGCAGCACAATCAATATCTTTCTCCACCGCACGTGTCAGCGCACAGATGGTAGGCCATGTTACTGCCTTAGAAATCTCCACTACCGAATTGAAGTCGCCTGGACTTGAAATAGGAAAGCCCGCCTCAATGACATCAACGCCCAACTGCTCCAATGCCTTAGCAACCTGAATCTTTTCTACGGTATTCAACTGGCATCCTGGAACCTGTTCGCCATCGCGAAGGGTTGTGTCGAAAATAAATAATCTGTCACTCATATCTATGTTCTTTTATGTTTATTTTATCCTATATAATAAAATGTGTAAATAAGCAAAAAGCCTTTCTTACTCCATACGACGGAAGTAGAAAGGCTTTATTATTTCCTATACATGAACTATACGCACACCTTATCACTTCCGCCTACATGCTGCAGTCGAATTCGAATAATAATGCTTAGTATGTTCGATGTATGAATTGACATATTTCTCTCTTTTATTAGTTACGACTGCAAAGATAATGCTTTTTATTGACACAAGCAAACAAATTATAACTTTTTTCACGCAAAAGGTAACAATTTTCCATTATTCCCATCATAACGTGTCTAAAATGTAACAAAAGAGTACTAAAATGGCAAAGGACCATCAGAACCACCCACAGGCAATGGAGGAGGAGGCAATGGGTCTCCCGAACCACCATTCATTCGCGAGCCGATAATCTCACCACCCTCATCTGCAGGAGCATAACCAGCCTCTACAGGATCCTGGAAGCGAGTAAACTCACCACGGAAGTTGAGCAACACATCACCCGTGGCACCCTTACGGTGCTTAGCGATGATAATCTGCGCCATACCATGAAGGTCGTTACCTTTTTCATCAACATAGATGTGATAATATTCAGGGCGATGAACAAAGAGCACCATATCGGCATCCTGCTCAATGGCTCCCGACTCACGAAGGTCACTCAACTGTGGGCGTTTTCCCTCAAGACCTTCACGGCTCTCTACGTTACGGGACAACTGCGACAATGCCAAAACAGGAATGTTGAGCTCTTTAGCAAGACCTTTGAGCGAGCGCGAAATAGTAGACACCTCTTCCTGACGGCTACCAAACTTCATACCATTTGCGTTCATAAGCTGCAAATAGTCGATCATCAACAATTTGACACCCTTCTCACGCACCAGTCGACGTGCCTTGGTACGAAGTTCGAAAACAGAAAGACCTGGCGTATCATCTACATAGATGGGCGCTCCTGTAAGGTCGCGCAACTTACGATCAAGTCGCTCCCACTCCGAGTTATCAAGCTGTCCGTTAAGTATCTTATGTCCAGAGATTTCACACACGTTACTTATCAAACGGTTCACCAACTGGACATTGTTCATTTCCAAAGAGAAGAAGCCGATAGGAATATTATAGTCGACCGCCACATTCTTGGCAATACTGAGGGCAAAAGAAGTTTTACCCATGGCAGGACGACCAGCGATGATGACAAGATCGGATGGTTGCCATCCGCTTGTCATGTCGTCAAGACCTGTATATCCAGTAGGAATACCCGTAAGTCCACCCGAGTTCTTAGCGGCACGCTGCAAGATATCGACGGCGTCCTTGATGACAGGATCTATCTGGGTATAGTCTTGCTTCATGTTATTTTGCGACAGAGTGAACAACTCAGCCTCTGCATGCTGCATCAATTCATCTACATCGATACTTTCATCGAAGGCCTGAGTCTCTATATCGGAAGCATAATGAATAAGTTGTCTCTGTAGCGCTTTCTGTGCCAGAATTCGAGCATGATATTCAATATGAGCAGCCGATGCCACCTGCGAAGAAATATCCATGAGATAGGCAGCTCCACCCACTCGATCGATTTCTCCCATTTTGGTGAGTTCGTTGACAAGGGTCATGATGTCAACAGGGCGCTCTTCCATGTTCATCTTCTGGATAGCTTCATATATTTTTTGATGGCGCGGCTCATAGAAAGTAGTAGGCTTCAACATTTCAGAAACCATAGAGAACGCATCTGAGTCTACCATCAGAGCACCCAACACCACACGCTCCAGGCCGATATCCTGGGGCTGCAGATGTGCATACTTGGTGTCTATCTGAGGTTTAGAGTTGCTGCGTCGCTTATTATTGTCTGCAGGATTGTTACTTGGCATGATTTTCTTTTATAATGTTATTAAATATAAATAGGATGTAAGATCCCTCTCTCATATATTAGTCTTTTGATATCATCACATGATTCATCAGATTCAGCATAATGGCAAAATCAACAGCACTCACTCCATAGTGGTAAACCATTTCTCTGATTTCTTCCATACTGTTCAGTACTATCTTTTTATGAATCTTAAGTAAGCGAGCATAGTCGCAAAAACTTCTGACAGCACTTTCCTGATTACCTTTACACCACTCGATGAGACCGAAATAGAAGATCGCCTTCGTATTTACCTCTCCTCCTACTTTCTTTGGCAGTTTGCTGAGCACTTCACTGGCTTTTTGTATCTCATCATTTACCAGTTGTTCAGTAATGAGGAGATGCATATAGTCAGCATTACCAGGATACTTATAGTCAAGTTCGTAAGCCACCTGAAGCGCCTCACGATGCAAGCCAAGCTGTCGCAGACAGTTGGTCTTGTTGAGCAAGAACGAAGCCTGGTTACCCAACTTATCATGTAGCGTATCAAAGACGCTAAGTGCTTCATGATACATACCTATCTGCATATAGCAGTTCAACAATAACTTACCCACGGGTACCCGATCAGGATGTTCCTCAAACAGTGGCTTAAGTAAAACGACAGCCTCATCGTAGCGTTTCCTTACATGTATCAGACAGAGTGCCTGTAGCAGGTTGCCGTCATCTGTAGCAAGTCTGACGTGTTGCAGATAATGGTCAAGCTTGACATATTCTTTGCTCTTAGCCAAGAAACGACACACATTCAGATGAATATCGGCAAAGTCGTCTTCGTCAAAGATAGGATAGCTCAAGAAAGAGGGATTAACCCAAGATTCTCCTTCCTCTGCAAACGGATTAGGGAATCCGCTGCGCATGGGTGCTAAATAGAAGAAACGATACAAATCTTGCAGATAGCCACGCCTAATAAGGACAGCATTATTGTCCTGTGACAACATCTCATCATCATTGGGCATTTTGAGTGGCGCATTCTTAAGGATATCTTTGTACTGAGGCATATGTTGCATCATACCTTGCATCACAAAAATAAGGCTATATTTATCGCTTTCACATAAAGGAAAGCCTGATGCCGAAACCATCGAATGAATATTCTCAACAGAGCATCCCTCAATCTGCTTCAAGTCGGGATGGTTGGCTGTAAAAGGCACAAACCAGTTGGAGAACTGACGGAAGAAAGCAAAATTCTTCATTTTAGAGAAAGTGACATAATTGATGTCTTGCCCTGCATTCTTCTTATCTATCATCTTCCCCATCGTCTTATCCAACTTAGCCGCAAAACGGTCTTCCATTTCAGAGTCGATAATCTCTTCTACCGAAGTATCTTCCAAGTCGTTACTACTCATCTTCTGAAACTTATCACGCCCCAGGTTCACCAAGTCGGGCATAATGTTGGCATTAATGTCTGCAGACACCTGGGGTGTTTGTTGACACAAGAATATCTGCTTTTGCAACGACTGAAGTTCTTTCTTAACCCTGTCACACTGGTTGTCACCGAAGAGTCTTTCCTTCATCTTTGGAGCAAAGATGGAATTCCAAGGCATCGTAAGCGTAAAACCTATTAAAGCACGCTGCCGGATGACCTCGTTGTCACTTTCCAAATAAGTTTCGAGTAGTGTTTCCGACTTACGTGGATCGTAAGCCACAAGACTGGCTAACAGCATCGCACTCTCTATCATCAAGGCTGCCACAACAGGAATCTTTTCTTCCACCAATAGTTGGGTTACATATTCACCCATTTCGTGATTCCACTGACGACTCACAAGAACAGCATCAAAGACCTTATGATAATCATCGAAAGTGCAGTCTGCGTCTTCAAGTCTTCGAAGCAGTGTCCTAAGGTCACTCCCTTTGATACGAGTAAAAGCCGCACGAAATACCTGATTTCCTGCAAGGGCTTTTTCGAGCGAACAGTGTTGTTCAAGTTTCAATAGTCTCTCTACAAAAGAATAGAAAACTTTGAGGCTATTAGGATCTTGATGGCCATCCCTATAGAAACCAATCATGCGATTGAAGTCTTCCACAAGGTCTTCTATCTCTGCTTGCAAAACTGTCAGGCATGATTCATGCTCGATATCGTACTTCAACAGATATATATATTCGCAGAAAGATTCCATAAGTTGACTTCTACCCTGCTGATATAATGCTGAATGTAAATTCATGATCAATTCTCCTTAGATGATTTTATATGAGACCGGTCAACAAGATTCAAATCATGCTGACGAGGACTTTCTGCATGCTGATAGCGGAACTTAGGTAGAGCATCTGCGGTACGAGCATCCACACCACAATACTTCATGATTAAGTCTTTATAATGTATCACACCATACTTATTAATGCTATCCACTGCCATATCGTAAGCCTTGGTAAAGAGAGCCAACTGCTGTTTGCGATGAGGTTCCTTCAAGGCATCTGTACGAAAAGCAAATACCCCTAATCGCACGTTTTTGTCACGACTATCCATCAGCACTACATGCCCATCAAGACGAGCACGTGTAGCCTGAGGCTCTGCCAAGAGTACAGCATCCATCTCATTGTTGAGAAGCATCTTGAGACGTATGTTGACATCATTGATTTGCACGCGATAGACATCATATTTAGGATGCACACTATCAATGGCCAAAGTAGTCAAATAGTCAGTTGCCGAATAGCGCGTCATAGCTATCATCTTATCAGACAACTGCTTGAGCTCTGAGATACGCGAACGTTTATTAGAGATTATTTGCCAATAAGCTGATGTAACGATGGGATAGGTTAGTTTTACCCCATTCGACTGCAGTCGACAAGCTCGTACTAAGTCTGTAACAGAACCTTCTACCCTCTTATAAATCAATGCTGTATCACAATCCATCTGAGCATTAAACTGACGCAAACGAACATCCACTCCCAAGGTATCAAATAGATGACAATCCTTGGCAACAAGCACAGGGAGACAGTCGAGCGTAGGCATGACACCCACCTTGAGCGAGGCACGATCGATACTATCGAGACGCGCCTTTTCGGCCTTGCCGAGACGGGCACGTTTCTGGGCTGAATCACCACAGCTGCACACACACCACGCAAGACCACATAACAATGCGATAGATAATATTCTTTTCACCATTGTGTTTACACTATGAAAGTTTACTAATGAGGAATCTTTCCAGCAACTTCCCACTACGAGTTATTCCTGTTACTCTACATAGAGAACAAGTCCCTTCAAGTATTCACCCTCAGGATGATAAATGTTGATAGGATGGTCAGCGGGCTGATGCAACTGATGCAGGATTCTTACCTTTCGCCCAGCCTGTGCAGCTGCAGTAAAGACAGCATTACGGAAATTATCCTTGGTAACTACCTGCGAACAACTAAAGGTAAACAAGATGCCACCCTTCTTGATGCGCTGCAAGCCCTTCACGTTGAGACGCGTATAGCCTTTCAGTGCATTACGCAAAGCTGCTCGATGCTTGGCAAAAGCTGGCGGATCGAGCACGATGAGGTCGTACTGCTGATCGTGCTCATCAAGATACTTGAAAGCATCCTCGCAGAAAGCCTCATGACGAGCATCACCAGGGAAGTTGAGCGCCACGTTGTCATTGGTCAATTCGATAGCCTTGGCGCTACTATCTACCGAGTGTACGTGCTTTGCATCGCCACGCATCGCATAGACAGAGAATCCTCCCGTATAGCAGAACATATTGAGCACACTCTTGCCCTTGGCATATTGTTCCAAGAGTGAACGATTCTCACGCTGATCAACAAAGAAACCAGTCTTCTGTCCGCGCAACCAGTCGATATGAAACTTCAGTCCATTCTCCATCGCCACATTGCTGGCATCGCTACCCACAAGGAAACCATTCTCTTGATGCAAGTCGGCCTTGTAAGGCAACGTGGTCTCGCTCTTATAGTAAACATTAGCAATACGCTCGCCCATCACCTGCAACAATGCCTTACAAATGTCGTGGCGACAAACATGCATTCCCACACTATGAGCCTGCATCACAGCTGTAGAGCCGTAGCAGTCGATTACCAGACCAGGCAGATAATCGCCCTCGCCATGTACGAGACGATAAGTATTATTGGTAGGACTATCAGCAATCCCCACTCCGATACGCACATTGAGTGCAGACTGCAAACGCTCACACCAAAAGTCGGTATTGATCTCTATATCTTCGAAAGAGAGCACACGCACTGCGATGGAACCAATCTGATAATGTCCTATGGCGATAAAATCGCCTCCTGCAGTGAACACTCTTACTATCTCACCTTCTTCGATACCATCATCCATACGATTGATGGCACCAGAGAATATCCAGGGATGAAATCGCTTGAGCGATTCTTCTTTTCCTCTTTTTAGAAATATCTGTTTATACATATGTTGTTGTTTACTTTTATATCGTTCAAAATAAAGTGTGAAGGATAAACTCAATCCTCATTCTTCACTCATTCTTCATTCTTCATTCTTTACTTCTTCCTTTACCCCTTCGGCATTTTTTAATTCTTCATTCTCTACCACTACAGGCTCCACCAGTTCATAATCACCATTAGCCGACAGGCGCTGCAGCTCTTCATAAATCTGGATACAAGTCCATGCATCGGTAGCAGCATAGAGTTTCTGAGCATCACGAAGCACCGTCTGTTCCCAGTTGCTTAGGCGCTGCGCCTTACTGATTTTTTGGTGAAAGAGGTTGGCATATAATTTTTGCAGGCTCTTATCCTCGATGCCAAACTTTTCGGCCAAGTCTTGCAACTCAACAAAACGACCAGGCTTAAACTCTGCCCTACGATGCAACTGTAGCAGGTCGTCGTGCCATGACAACCCCACCTTAACAACTTTCTCGTCTTCCAACAGTCTGATGATGGCAGGTGTCATACCTGTCAGATTCAGACGAAACAGGAAACAGGTGTCGTGCGTACTCACCTGTAGCAACGACACCTCAAACCTTTGACCCTTCTTAAACGAAGGTCGTGTCTCTGTATCAAAGCCTAAAATCTTATGGCTCAGCAGATAGTCTACTGCCTTCTCCGTTTCTCCAGGCGTAATAATTGTTATGATACGTCCCTGAAACAATGCTTTCGGAAGTCTTGTGATTTCTCGCTTATCGAACTTTTTAAATAGAATCTTCATGAATCTTTTCTTACTTTCGATTGCAAAATTAAGAAAAAATGACGAGAAAAAGACGAGTTTCTCATTTATTTTCTCTAATTTTGCAGATAAATAAATAATTGTATAAAAAATGGCAAAGAAAAAAACGCAACACAAGGCCAAATCATTTAGTGAGGCCTTAGGCTTAGAATATTTGTTAAACAACACGATAACAGACTTCTTTTTAGGATTAATATTATTCTTTGCAGCTGTATATGTCATCATCGCTATGGTGTCATTCCTCAATACAGGTGCAGCAGACCAAAGCATACTGGAAGACCTAAGACAAGGGGAATGGACCAATACAGGACGAGAATTTCAGAACTATTGTGGCTCATTGGGAGCCATTATCTCTTATTGGCTCATGTCCGTCAATTTTGGTTTTCCTGCCTTCTTGTTACCCTTATTCTGTATATTGGTGGGATTTCAACTCATGCACGCTTATAAAATCAATCTACTCAAATGGTTTCTATGCATGATGGTAGTAATGCTATGGAGTTCGGTTACTTTTGCCAAGCTCCTCACTCCCCTCATGGGCAATCTCATCTTCAATCCAGGCGGAAAACATGGACTCTTCGTGGTACAACGCCTCGAAGATATCATGGGTCCTCCAGGACTTACAGCCATCCTACTCATTGTGGCTGTGGCTTTTCTTACCTTTCTGACCACCGAAACCATTACTGTCATCAGAAAGGCACTCAACCCCATAGGATACATTTCTAAAAAAGTATCGTTCGAAATCACCAACCACACCAAAGATGACCAAGACATCGTAGCAAATGAAACTGTGGTGGAACAAGAAGAGACCGAAGAAGCAGAGGATGACGACATACCAAGTACCGTACTGGAAGAATTCTATGATCCAGAACCAGCTAAGGTTATCGACCTCGACGTAACTCAGGAGGAATCACTACAGAATGAAGAAAACCTTCCTGAAGACAACGTTGACCAAGAGAAATCTCTATTGGAAAGACAACGTGAACTACGCGCCAAGAAAGCAGAGCAGGAAACAAAGGAAGCTGTATTGGCTGCCTCTGACAATATAGATATGGATATCTCCGTTGCTACTGCCAACGAAAAGGCTAAAGGACTGGTGGTGAGCAACACCGAACAGCTCAACACCCCTATCAATCCGAAGGAGCCTTTCACTAAATATAAGTACCCCACCCTCAATCTCCTGAAGAAATATGAGGACAATGGCAATTATATCGACGAGGCAGAACAGATAGCCAACAAGAATCGTATCATCGAAGTATTGGGCAACTTTGGCGTTACCATACGCACCATACGTGCCACCGTGGGACCCACCATCACGCTCTATGAAATACAGCCTGCAGAAGGTGTGCGTATCTCAAAAATCAAGAATCTCGAAGACGACATCGCCTTGAGCCTTGCTGCCTTAGGTATCCGTATCATCGCTCCTATACCAGGCAAGGGAACTATCGGTATTGAGGTACCAAACGCCAAACCAAACATCGTGAGCATGGAGAGCATCCTTAACTCCAGAAAGTTCCAGGAAACAAAGATGGAACTGCCTATCGCATTAGGCAAGACCATCACCAATGAGGTTTTCATGGTCGACCTGGCCAAGATTCCTCACTTGCTCGTTGCAGGTGCCACAGGACAGGGTAAGTCTGTCGGCCTTAACGCCATTATCACTTCTTTATTATATAAGAAGCACCCCAATGAGTTGAAGTTTGTACTCATCGACCCTAAGAAGGTGGAATTTAGTGTATACTCACGCATTGCTAACAAGTTTATGGCTGCAGTACCCGACGAGGAAGAGCCTATCATCACCGACGTGACCAAGGTTGTACGCACCCTCAACAGCCTCTGCGTTCTCATGGATAGCCGATACGACTTGCTCAAGAAAGCTGGAGCCAGAAACATCAAGGAGTATAACCAGAAATACATCAACCACAAACTGCGCCTCACTGATGGACATGAATACATGCCTTATATCGTTGTCATCATCGACGAGTTTGGCGACCTCATCATGACTGCAGGCAAAGAGGTGGAATTGCCTATCGCACGTATTGCTCAGTTGGCTCGTGCTGTCGGCATCCACATGGTCATCGCCACCCAGCGTCCTACCACCAGCATCATCACAGGTAATATCAAAGCCAACTTCCCTGGACGTATCGCGTTCAAGGTAACAGCAGCCATTGACTCGAAGACCATCCTCGACCGTACGGGTGCCAACCAGCTCATCGGACGTGGCGATATGCTCTACCAAGGCGGACAAGAACCCGTTCGTGTGCAGTGTGCCTTTGTCGACACACCAGAGATAGAACGTATCAACGAATATATCTGTGAACAGCCTGGACCTATAGAGCCCATGGAACTGCCAGAACCTGCCAATGACGATAACGCAGCAGGTGCAGGTAATGTTGATGCACGCAACCTCGACCCATTCTTTGAAGAAGCTGCACATGCTATCGTTATCTCTCAACAAGGCAGCACCAGTATGATACAACGTCGTTTCTCTATAGGCTACAATCGTGCGGGCCGACTCATGGATCAGATGGAAGCTGCTGGCATCGTAGGTGCAGCACAGGGCAGTAAACCAAGAGAGGTACTCGTGCAAGACGAGAACCAACTCAACAACTTATTGAATTCCCTCCGCGGACAGTAACTTCTCGTTTCAAAAAAAACAAGAATTTAATAGTTTAGTAAATATTAGGTCAAGACATGAAGAAAACTATTTTTATTGCACTCATGACTCTGATGGGAATGAGCGCTTTCGCACAGAGCGCCCAACAGGTGCTCGACAAGACAGCCAAAGTTATAGGCAACAAGAATGGTGCCAGCGCCAACTTTACCATAACCAACGATAAGGTTGGCTCCACCAGCGGCACCATCGCTATCAAAGGTAATAAGTTCAATGCTCGAACACCACAAGCCATCGTATGGTTTAATGGTAAAACCCAATGGACTTACTTCAAAAAAACCAATGAGGTAAACATCTCTACCCCCACACAGGCACAGCAGATGTCAATGAACCCCTATACCTTTATTAATATATACAAAACGGGCTATAAAATGAGCTTGAAAAATAGCGGAAACAACTATTTGGTTCATCTCACTGCCAACAACCAAAAACGATCGGTAGCTGAACTCTATATTACAATCAACAAGAAGAGCTACATACCATCACAAGTTAAGATGAGACAGGGAAAAAATTGGAGCAACATCAAGGTAAACAACTTTAAGGCTCGCAATATCCCAAATAGTTCATTTGCATTCAACTCAAAAGAGTTTCCTTCAGCAGAAATTATCGACTTGAGATAAGAGAAATATAGCAAATAGCTATCTATATTATAATAGGTATATATAATGAGATCTCCTATAAATAAATAGGAAATGTAAGAAATTTGGAGAAATTACAAAATAATATTGTAATTTCTCCAAATTTATTTTGTAGTTACAATAAAAAGCCCTATCTTTGCAGTGTAATTCAAAAGAAAAGAAAGCGCATGAGAGATCAAGAAGCATATAATAGACTTCTGGAAACAGGCATACGCCCTTCCAAACAAAGGTTAGCCATCATGGACTGGCTCATCACTCACCCCATCCACCCCACAGTGGAAGATGTATATCAAGGGCTCTACAAACAGATTCCTACCCTCAGCAGGACGACAGTGTACAACACCCTGCGTATGCTGAGCGAAAAAGGAGCAGCCCAAATGATTACCATAGACGATCACAGAGTATGTTACGATGGAAACCCAACAAGTCATGTGCACTTTTTCTGCAAGAGATGTGGCAAGGTCATTGACCTCATGGACGAAAAAGCACCACAGCTCATGCACGAAATGAATATCAATGGCAACATCGTACAGGAACAACAACTCTATTATAAGGGTATCTGCGCAGAATGTGCCAATAATGAAGTTGTAGAAACAGAAGATAATAACGACATCAAAATACATTAATAACAGATTATATAACCATATAAAAAACAAAACATTATGAAGAAAAAGTTTATTTGTACTGTTTGTGGATATATCTACGAAGGTACCGAGGCTCCAGAGAAGTGTCCTATCTGCAAGGCTCCAGCCAGCAAGTTCAAGGAGATGGAGGATGCTGTAGACGACGATATGACATTCGCCACTGTGCACGTATTGGGACAGGCTTATAAGGATAGCGTTAACGAAGAGGTTATCAAAGGCTTGAAAGACCACTTCAATGGCGAGTGTGGTGAGGTTGGTATGTACTTAGCTATGGCACGCCAGGCCGACCGCGAGGGCTACCCTGAGATTGCAGAGGCTTATAAGCGCTATGCTTACGAAGAGGCAGATCACGCTTCACGCTTTGCAGAGTTGCTCGGCGAAGTTTTAGGTGACACCAAGAGCAACCTCGAGGCTCGCATTGCTGCCGAGAAGGGTGCTTGTGAGGACAAGTTCCGCATTGCTAAGTTGGCTAAGGAGCAGGGCTCTGATGCTATCCATGACACTGTTCACGAGATGGCTAAGGACGAGGCTCGTCATGCAGCAGGCTTCGCTGGTCTCTACAAGAGATACTTCAAGTAAGAAAAGCCGAGATGAGATTACTCTCATCACGACACGATACAAGGGAACTCTTTCAATATGTAAAGGGTTCCTTTTTTTTATCCCCCCGACTAAGAGTCACCAAAAGCAATAACAGATTCTTTTTAAAACAAAAATGTAACTGTCTACGCTTACAAATATTTCTATCCCCTATTCATACCAACAAGAATTATCCTGTTGCGTTAATAAGAAACAAAATGATGCGAATATAAAAGCAAATAAATCGGGAAATAATCCTTAAATTCCTCTCGCAGTATTTTAAGCGCTTGTCTAATCCTATAGTCAACAGTTTTTGGTGAGACATTTAGTTTTTCTGCGATTTCCTGATATGTACAATCATGAAAACGATGTAAAACAAAAGCCTCCTTATACTTTTCAGGTAATCGATTGATAGCCATTTGAATCATCTCCAACAAACTTTCAACTTGGCAGTCTACAAGTTCTGTACAACGATCTTCTGAAATCATTTCTGCATACAAGTTTTCTCTTCTCCTCTTGGCTGAATTCTGTTCTATCTTTGTAAGACATTTCAAACGCACAGCCTTATAAAGAAATGCGGAAAGACTGGTATGAAAGAATAAGGTATCATGATGCTCCCATAACCACAATAACACATCTTCTACGATTTCCTCTACATCTTCAAAGGTTACATACTGGTAAGCGTACAAGCACAAGGGTTGATAATATCGATGAAAAATGAAATTAAAGGCCTTCTTGTCGCCATCTACAAGACGTGACAAATAATAGCTTTCATGCTCCATAAACGATTCATTTTCCATTATATAAGAATTTAATATCTTCAGGATTAATATACCACTTACACGATTATGACTGCAAAAATAAATAAAATTACAATGATTTCAAAAAAAATATGTGTTTTTTTTAGGAACAAGTCTTTTTGCTCAGTCATATAAGTGTAAAAGCTTAAAAAACATGAACAAAAGAAACATACAAGATTTGCTTCCTCTATATTTTGAGAATCAGCTCAATGAAGAAGACAACAAGAATATAGAAGAATGGATTCAAGAAAATCCAAGACATCAGTCTATAGCTGATGAGATGGCACATATATATTTAGGTATAGATGCTCTCTATATCAAAAAGAATACAGATGCAGATAAAGCCTATCAAAAAATACAAGGTAGATTATTTAAACAACGAATACAAAAAGCTATCACCTATATCGAACATATTGCAGCCATATTACTAATACCAGTTTTGATGCTTTGCGCTTGGCAATTCTATCAAACATCCAATAAGAAAAATAGTCTGTTAAGTTATACTGCTAATCCAGGTATGACAGCGAAGGTACAGCTCCCTGATGGTAGTACCGTGATCCTGAATTCTAATTCCACTATAACCTATCCGACAGAGTTTAACGATAAACAACGCGAAGTAAAACTATTAGGAGAAGCCTATTTTCAAGTATCTAAAGACACCGAACGGCCGTTTATCGTTACAACTCCTTATCGAGCCAATATTAAAGTATATGGCACAGAATTTAATGTAGAAGCCTACGAAAAGGATAATACATTAACTGCAACCTTGAAAGAAGGAAGCATTGCACTCTCCTTTATTGGTAAAGATGGAAAACAGCAAGAGCAACTATTATTGCCAGGACAGGCTATTACCTATCGAAACAACAGCCAACCTACCCTCATATCGAAAGCCCAAGTAGACATAGCAACCTCATGGACAGAAGGAAAAATAATTTTCCGCAATACACCTTTTAAAGAGGTAATACAGAAATTAGAAAAGAGTTATAATGTACAATTTAGAATTCACAATCCTAATGTCTACAAGAACTGCTTTACAGGAACACTAAGCAATCAACGTCTTGATAGGATTCTTTATATCCTGTCTCAAACCTCTGATATAAAATTTAAACATCAACCAACAGATCAAGCATCCAACTATTCACAGATTATAGAAATCTATTAATTAAAACCTCGAAATTATGAAAAGAAATACATCGTAAAAAAAAGAAAAAAGCAGGAAAGTATTGGCGTACTCTCCTGCACAAGTTTAGTTCTTATTAATCTGTCCTACCAGGCAGACAATATTTTACTTTAAAACCTTACACAAAAGTATGAATATTTTTTATAGTATAGTACAAAGTCGTAAAAAACTAACACTTTTTATGCTTTTTTGTTTAATAAGCATCAGTGTTTCTAACTTAAAGGCTCAGAATGTAACACTTTCTCATCATTCAAAATCACTGAAAGAAGCAATGAATGAGATTGAGCGTCAGACTGGTTATAAATTCTTCTATAACAATAGTCAAATTCATGTAGATAAGATTATTAACATATCTACACAAAATGAGAAATTGAGTTCCGTGCTCGCTCGTATGTTCAAAGATACGAATATTAGCTATAAGATTTCCGAGAAGACCATTCTTCTCAGCATCAAGAACAACCCTACTCATCAGAACAACCCTTCTCATCAGAACAAGCAGAATACTCAAATCGTTTCAGGCACAATTAAAGATGATAGTGGTGAAGGTATTATAGGTGCTACCATTAAAGAAAAGGGCACAAAAAATGGTACCGTAACAGATATCGATGGTAACTTCACCCTCGAAGTAAACACTGGGGCTATGTTAGAGATTTCTTACATAGGATATACTTCACAAACAGTCAAAGCTACAAGAAAGGTCTCTGTCACTCTAAGCGAAAATACTATGGCTATGGACGAAGTCGTTGTGGTCGGTTATGGTATGCAAAAGAAATCTGATTTGACTGGTTCGGTAGTTTCCATTAACTCAGAATCGCTTGAAAGTCGCCCAAGTCCTAATATCATCCAATCATTAGAAGGAGCTGTACCTGGTCTCAATATTTCTACAACTGGTAACAATGCAGAAGGCTCTTCTGCTGTAACCCGCATTCGTGGTGAAAAATCTATATCTGCAGACAACAAACCTCTCATCATTTTGGATGGTATTCCATTTGATGGTCCATGGTCTGAGCTGAACCCTAACGACATCAAGTCTATTGAAGTGCTAAAAGATGCTTCTTCTTCGGCTATCTATGGAGCTCGTGGTGCTAATGGTGTGATTCTTGTAACTTCAAAACGTGGAGAGAAAGGAAAATTATCTATTTCTTATAATGGTTATATTACCGTTGACAACGCTTACAACCTCCCAAAATTGATGAATGGTGAACAGTTTTATAAGTATAAGGAAGAAGCCCTTCGCATGGCAAATACCACTACGCCTACTCCAGAAAATCCAACACCTTGGATGGGTTCATTCACCCAGACCGAGCTTGACATGCATGCCGCTGGTGAATCAACCGATTGGCTAAAAGAAGTTACACAAACTGGTATAAAAAAACAGCATAACCTTTCTTTACGAGGTGGTACAGAAAAGACAAGATTCTTCATCTCACTCAACTACACCGACAACAAGGGAACAGCCAAGGGAAATCATTTCCAACGCTACAACGTACGCTTCAACTTAGACCAAGACTTTACTTCCTGGTTACACTTCTCTACGTCCACTCAGTTGGGACGTTACGACCGCGGTGGAAGTACAGCCACCTTCTGGCGTGCTTTCCGAATGGTACCTTTAGCACGAGCATATAATGAAGATGGTACTATTCCCAATGCTTCATGGGAAGATTCAAGTGAGGCATTTGCAGTAAATCCACTCAGTGCTCTTAATAACAAGAGTAAGGATATACGCATGAAAGTAATTACCAACAATTCTATCGAAATCAAATTTCCATTTGTCAAGGGTTTAAGTTACAAACTGAATACAGGCTACACCTATTCTAACAGTTCTTGGAAACAATATCAAGGACAAGATACGTATTATGGTGCAAGAAGCAATGGTATTCTCGATACAGATGATTGGCATACAGAAGATTGGATTGTAGAAAATATCCTTAATTACGACAATACATTTGATAAACATCACATTTTTGTTACCGGACTTTATTCTGCACAGAGTAAGGTTTTCGAACAGAACAAGATGACAGGTAAGGGCTTCCCTAACGACGTTATGGGATATTATCAGATGAATAAGGCAGTCACATCTTCTGGCTCTCAGTCGTACACCAAGCAGAATCACCTATCACAGATGCTACGTATCAACTACACCTATGATGAACGCTACCTATTCACATTAACAGCCCGTCGTGATGGATACTCAGCCTTTGGTTCTGAAAGCAAGTTTGGTGTTTTCCCTTCTGTTGCCGTTGGTTGGAATATTTCAAACGAAAAATTCTTCAGAGGCAAAGAAATCAACAATATAATTTCCAGCTTGAAGTATCGTCTATCATGGGGACGTAATGGTAATGAAGCCATCAGTGCTTACACTACACTACCCAATCTCTCCACATTCAACTATTTGAATGACGATCACTCTGTTTTATATGGATTCTATCCACAAAAGTTAGCATCTCCAAATTTGGGTTGGGAAACGACCTCGTCTATTAATACAGGTATTGACTTTACCCTTTGGAATGGTCGCATACAGAGCAGCCTCGATTTTTATTGGAGCAAGACAAAGGACCTATTACTCAGTCGTTCTATCCCAACTATTAATGGCACAGGTTCCATTACAGAGAACATTGGCTCAACTAAGGGTAATGGTTTTGAGTGGCAAATTATTTCAAACAATTTGCGCACAAAACATTTCTCATGGCAAACCACTCTCAATATCTCACACAACCATACAGAAATCGTAGATGTTGGTATTTATGATGAGAAGGGCAATCCTGTAGATGATATTGCATCAAAATGGTTTATCGGAAAACCTATTAACGTATATTATGACTATAAAAAAATCGGTATCTGGCAAATTACTAACCCCGACAACCCTGAAGGAGCACAAGATGAGCGCAATGTAAACTCTATTCCTGGATATATAAAGTATCAGGATGTTGACAATAATGGCGTCATCAATACCGATGACCGTCAAATTATTGGTTCCACAGAACCAAAGATAAGATTCGGTATTAATAACAAGTTCACATATAAGGACTTCTATTTAAGTTTCTTCTTCACAGGTCAGTGGGGACAAACAGCACCTAATGCTCTCTATGATTGTGCCACCAATTCATATCGACAGAATCGCTTGATGGTAAATTTCTGGACACCAGAAAATCCAACTAATGATTATCCAAAAAACTCTCTGGATACTTCTGTAAACCCAATGAATGCAAGTTTTTATGAGAAGACAGATTACTTGCGACTCGCCGATCTTACATTTGGCTATACTGTGCCCAAGAAATGGCTCAGCAACATTTTCATCAGACGTATAGAGGCTTACGTAAATATGCGTAATCTCTTTACATGGACAAGTTGGACGGGTATGGATCCCGAATTCATTGCAGAGCAATATGCCACACCTCCTGTACGTTCATTCACATTTGGTCTGAAGTTAGATATTTAATTAGAACATTGATAAAACAGAATAAACAATGAAAAAATATATAGGTTTAATGTTACTCCCCCTGATTACGTTCTTAGGAGTAAGTTGTGACGAAAAGAGCTTCTTGGAAGAGAAACCTAAAGCTGAGCTATATCCGGAAAATTTATTGCTCAATTATGATGGATTCAAATCCATGAACATAACTCTTTATGGTATGGCACGTGCCGAGTACCGCAGAGCGGATGCACTGGGAGGAAGCATACCACAAGTATTACATTCGGCTTGGGATGGTGGCACCGATGTTGCATGGGCCAACAACTCATCTTCTGCAGTACAGTTTATGTACAATCCAAAATTAATTGACCGCACCGATCTTAGCATATTCAGCAATATCTTCCAATGGTGTTATCGCATCATTAACACCGCCAACATGGTAATTACCAGAGCTGAAAATAGTAACGTAGACTGGAAAGGAAGTACACCTGAGGCAAGAGAAGCCAACAAGAATGAGGTATTGGCAGAAGCTCGTTTCTTCCGTGCATGGAGTTATCGTCACTTGACATTGACATTCGGTGCCGTGCCTCTTTCTACAGTAGAAATTACAGGATTAAATTATCGTAATGACTGGGAACGCAACTCTGTAGAAGAAATCCGCGAAGTGATGGAACAAGACTTGGCGTTTGCTGTTAAACACCTACCCATGCGAGCAAGCAGCAACAGCAAGGTTTCACAGGCTTTAGCGCGCCATTACTTGGGTGAGCTATATCTTGCAGAAGGCAAACCTGCAGAAGCAGTAGAAACCTTACGCCCTTTATGCGAGGGCAATGAATATGCCTTGATTACCACACGTTTTGGTGCAAACGCGAACAATCCAGGTTGTCCTTACATCGATTGTTTCCGCACTCCCATGTATGCAGATGGCAACACTGAGGTTCTCCTTGCCTTCGTCAATACAGAACCCGAGAACAGCTCGTATGGTACAGCTGAAGTATATATGAAGAGTACTTATAAGGGATATTACTCAAATGACGGAGTCATCAAGAAGAGCAACCTCAAAAACCCAGACTATACAAGCGGAGCCTGTACATGGCCTCAGGCATTTTGGTTGGCAAATGGTGGAAAAGGAGCAAGCCGTTTGGCCATATCACGTGGTGTGCTGCGTCTGTACAACTACAAGGAGATGGGAACCCAGGATGATCGTATAGGAAAGTATGCCATGGTTTGGAATATTTATCAAGTAAATGCTGATGGTAAGACAGAGGAATATCTAAACAATGGTAAAGCTGTAGTTGATACCACCGTAACAGCAGCCATGGTGAATGACAACAAAACAACCATCAAAAAATGGAACTGGCCATCTATTCGCAAATGGGATTATACTGCCCCTGTAAAAGCCAATGGAGACAAGGATGGATGTTATCAAGATATCTCCTATCTCCGTCTTGCAGATACTTACCTACTTTACGCAGAAGCTCTATATAAAGATAACAAAGCAGGAGAAGCCATCAAGTGGATCAACAAAGTAAGAAATCGTTCTAATGCTGTTAGCATCACCGAAAGCGACTTGCTGTCAGGTGGTCTGGATCTTATTTTGGATGAAAGAGCGCGTGAACTATTTTCTGAAGAAGAGCGCCGCGAGACTCTGATTCGCGTATCTCAAGAAGGTGGAAAGGATGAACGCGCACTTGACAATTACTTTAAGCGTCGCACTCGTGCTCTCAATGAAATTGCAGGCCGAGATGCTCGTGGAATGAACGACTATGAGACTCCGGTCTTGTTCCCTATTCCTCATAAGTTTATAGAGTCTAACACGGGTCGTCCTTTAGCCAACAACCCTGGCTATAAAAATTAATATTATTATGTTTTAAACCTTCGAGGGGATGCTTCTGATTCATGACAGATGTTTCCCCTCGATTTAAATAAAATTCTAATATCTTATGATGCTATATTTTACTTTCACAATAGCCATCATCATTATCACAGCCATTGCACTCTATCGAAAAATAAACCCTCAAGGAATTTTAATCACAGCAGGATTGGTTATGTGTATTATTTCCTTAGCTGCACTCGGGAATCCCATTATTCTGAAGCACCCTACAGGAAATGATGGCTTTGATATCATCAAACTTATTGATGAAACTTTCGTCAACAACATCACACGCGCAGGATTAATGATTATGACGATTGGTGGTTATGTGGCTTTCATGAATCACATAGAGGCAACTCAAACTCTTGTGAGGTTATCTATGAAACCACTTTCATTTATGCGTCGCTGTCCCATGTTGGCAGCTGTACTCACCATTCCCATTGGGCAGATGCTCTTCATCACCACTCCGTCTGCCACAGGCTTAGGCCTACTCTTAGTAGCATCCATCTACCCTATTCTTACCAGTTTGGGAGTAAGCAGACTGACGGCACTCTCCATGATTGCAGCCACAACTTTATTTGATCAAGGTCCTGGTTCTGCAAATACGGCATTAGCAGCCCAACTGATAGGTATTAACAATGTTGAATACTTTATCACCCACCAATTACCACTTGTCATCCCAACTACCATTATAGTTATGTTGACATTCTGTGTCTCAAATTGGTATTTTGACAAATATTCAAATCAAGATCAAGGTGAAAAAGTCAAAGTAGAAGTCATATCAACAACAGCACCTGCATTTTATGCGCTGTTTCCAGTCTTGCCTCTCATATTACTGGTAGTATTCTCTCCCTATGTAGGATTGATAAATCCTACAATAAAGTTGGATACCACTACCGCCATGTTTGCATCACTATTCATAACAATGTTGCTTCATCTCATCCGTATTCGGAATATTAAAAAAGTATACGAATCAATCGGTGCTTTTTGGAAAGGAATGGGTAATGTTTTTGGAAAGGTAGTGACCTTAATTGTCGCTTCTGAAATTTTCTCAAAAGGTCTTATTCAACTTCATTTCATCGATAATCTTATCCAACTCTCTACAGGCGCAGGATTCACTGAGTTAGCGATAGTTATTGTCTTCAGCCTCATCATCTTCGGTGCAGCCGTTCTCATGGGTAGTGGCAATGCCGCATTCTTCTCTTTTGGTCCATTGATGCCTGGTATTGCAACACAACTGGGTATTCCTTCCTATGTCATAATATTACCATCTCAGTTAGCTTCAAGTATGGGACGTTCCGCTTCACCAATTGCAGGTGTCATCGTTGCCATAGCAGGAGTAGCAGGAGCATCTCCCATAGAACTGGCTAAACGCAATATTATTCCACTCACACTTAGTGTCATTTTCTTAATCACCTACCATATCATAACATTATCTTTATGAATCATTTTAAAATCATCAAAAACGCTCACATATATGCACCCAAAGACTTGGGAATAAATGACATTCTACTATATGGCAACCAAATCGCCATGATAGACAAAAAAATAGAGCTAATAGGCATCAAGATGGAAACTATTGATGCTGAAGGAAAGAATGTTACACCAGGGTTTATCGATCGACATGTACATGTCATAGGTGGTGGCGGCCAACAGGGATTTGCATCCCTTGCACCAGAAGTAACCATCAGTGAACTTATTAGTTGCGGTACCACTACTGTTTTAGGACTTTTAGGTACAGATGGGTTTGTCAAAGATCTACCTTCTCTATACGCAAAAGTAAAAGGTTTAAGTCAGGAAGGACTCTCTGCCTATATGCTCACAGGATATTACGGCATCCCTACCCCAACCCTCACCCATAGCGTAGCAGAAGACCTAATATATATAGATAAGGTAATTGGTTGTAAACTCGCCATGAGTGACGATCGTAGTTCATTCCCTACAGAACTGGAAATCTTGCATCTAATAAATCAAGTTCGCTTGGGTGGTTTTACTTCAGGAAAGGGAGGCTTTCTTCATATTCATTTAGGTAATCTTCCTTCAGGCATTTCCTTGCTTTTGGATATAGCCAAGAAATATCCCACACTCACTAAATATTTATCTCCTACGCACATGATACGCACAGAGATGCTTTTCCAACAAGCCATTGAATTTGCTAAGATGGGAGGAAATGTAGATTTTTCAACAGGTGGAACTCGTTTCCAGCTACCTCATCTTTGCGTGATGGAAGCCTTAAGCAAAGGTGTTCCCATGGAGAGAATCACGTTCTCAAGTGATGGACATGGAGGTGTGAGACGCATAAATCCAGAAACTGGCGAAGATAGTTACCGTCCTGCACCTCTTGACTTAAATTTCAAGGAAATGAAAGCATTGGTATCAGAATGTGATTTGCCTTTAGAACAAGCTCTTAGGCTGATAACAGAAAATCCTGCACGCCAAATGTATCTACACAACAAAGGACAGATTGCTATAGGGAAAGATGCTGATTTCTGTATTTTAGATCAACAACTAAATCTAACCGATGTTATCTTGAATGGAGAAATCGGTATGAAAGATCAAGCTATTATTAAAAAAGGAAGATACGAATTATGAAAACTAAAATATTCTTACTGATAAGTCTATTATCACTTATTATCCCTTTAAGTATTAAGGCTGATAATAAACTATTAGAGCGTGGTGAAGGTATGTTTACATATCAGGATCCAATAAATTTGCAGTTGAAACCTATTGATGTGCATTATTACATCCCTGAAGATGCAGACATTACCACCTGTCCTATTGTTTTTGTTTTTCAAGGCAACGACAGAGACTATACATATTTGATGGATACTTGGGGAAAAGACGCCAAAGAGAAACACTATATGGTTTTCATTCCCCAATTTCCGATGAAAGATTATCCACTCCATCTATATCAGGAAGTAGGCGTGATGAATAAAAAACATACCATTCTAAATCCGAGAAATGAAACCACAGCAAGTATGATAGATCGTGTGTTTGAGTTTGTTAAGAAACATACAGCTACACTTCGTAATGATTATCAGATTTATGGGCACTCGGCAGGTGGACAATTTGTACAGCGCTTCATGCTTTTTCATGATAGTCCATACGTTTCTCGTGCGATAGTGGGAAGTCCTGGTTGGTACACTTTTCCAGACCATTCTGCTCTTTTCCCTTATGGCATCAAAGATGTACCCTACGTAGACGAAATGACTTTGAAACGTATGCTGAATAAAGACATCATCATACAAACTGCCACTCTTGACACTGTGCGCGAATGGTTTTTACGCAAAACACCAGAAGCTGATGCACAAGGAAGAAACCGATTTGAACGTGGTAACCGCTTCTATAATTTCTGCCGAGAATATGCAGCTCAGCACAATTGGCCTTTTCGTTGGCGTATGCAAACTGTGCAGAACGTAAACCATGATGCTATCTTGATGGGAAAAGCTGCTTCAGACATACTTTGCCTACCTACAGATTCATTCTTTTCTTCTCCTACCTTAAAGAACTTAAGAGAAAACGGTAAAATAGCTACTTATCAAGAGGTTGCAGAATACTTAAAGCATCTTGCCAGCAAATACACTCAACAAGCAGATATACAAGTCATTGGAAAATCTCCACAAGGTAGAGATATTTTGGCATTGCGTATAGGCAACAAAAAGGAAAATGCCCTTAAAGTATGGATACAAGGAGGGCTTCATGGCAACGAACCTGCTCCTGTGGAATCAGTATGTATGTTAGCTCAATATCTTCTGGAAACAGAGCAAGGAAAACAACTTGCCAACAATCTGAATATTTATTGTTTGGCAGTGGCGAATCCAGATGGCTACAACCAACTGAAGCGCACTTCAGGAAACGGTTTGGACCTCAATAGAGACATGACAAAGATGAACGACCCCATGACAGTTCTTCTAAAAAAAGCATGGATTGATTTTCGTCCAGACGTATCTTTTGATATTCACGAATATAACCCTCGACGCAAGGATATAAAAGAATTCTATGGTAAACCTTTAGAAACTAATTGTGATGTCTTGCTCATGACAAGTGGACACCCTAATATTAGTCCAAGTATCAAAAATTTGCAACAGCAACTTTTTGATATCTCTATGAAAAGAACATTGGAAAAGAATGGTTATACCTATGCTCCTTATTTTACACCTTTTACACAAAAAGGGCAGATGAACGCTCGTTTAGAAGCCAAGAGTCCTCAATCAAGCGCTACTTGGAATGCACTTGCTGGTTCGATATCGCTATTTGCAGAAATCAAAGGAATTGGATTTGGAGAAAAACTATTTGCAAAACGTTCGATGATAGGCTTTATGCTGGCATGCGATGTATTGAAATCCGCCAACAATCGCCGCAACTGGATTATGAAGAGTACACGAAATTGGGATTCACAAAACTCTCAAAACGATTCTATTGTTGTCACTTTTCGCCCTCAAACAAAAAAGGTATGCTATGATTTTGTGAATTGGGAAAATGGTGAGATCGTTTCTAAAAAAATGACAGGTCATGATGCTTTACAACCTATTGCTCTTATCAAAAGAGCCATGCCAAAAGGTTATCTTTTGAATACTTCTCAATGCATGCCTATCATAAATCGTCTAAAGGTTTTAGGCATAAAAATGGGACCTTTGAATCATACCAAATCGGTAAACGTAGAAGAATATAAGGTTACAAATGTGGTTCGTCAAACTAAACTTTGGGAAAACATTCATCAAAATAGTGTAGAGGTGATGACCATAAAGAAAACGCTCAAACCATCTAAAGGATGGGTATATATAAGTACCCAACAACCTTTGAAGAATCTGATTACAACATTATTGGAACCAGAAAGTGTGAATGGTTTTATTGCCTTTGATGTGATTTCTGCTTCTAAAAACAAGAGCCTGCCTTGGGTAAGAGTTTGTGAATAATCAAAACTCTCATCACGACACGATACAAGGGAACTCTTTCAATATGTAAAGGGTTCCTTTTTTTTTATCAAAAGTGGTCGCAAAAACGCAAGTACTTGCGTTGACCATCGCAAGTACTTTCAAGTGCCAACGCAAGTACTTTCATTGGCACTTGAAAGTACTTGCATTTTTTGGGGCACTTTTCTACTTGTGGTTTAACATTTAGTTGCCACTCTATGCATGATTGATAAAACGGGTTGATTTTGTTATTATTTATAGTTCCTTCAACATTATGATAAAAAAATTGCTTATATCAATTTTTATCTTTATCTTTGCATTACATTCAAGTAAGCTTAATGAATTTGCGCCCGCTTGCATGAACTTTAGATAATATAAAAAACAAGAACAATGGAAGCTAAGAATATCAATCAATTGGTAACAGAAAACTTGAACTATGTCAAATCTTTGGCCAACAGGTTCAAGGGAAAAGGTGTAGACTTCGATGACTTAGTGAGCGAAGGTTATATGGCTATGACACAAGCTGCACAAAAATATAATCAAGAACGTGGCACACAGTTTATTGCTTATGCAGCACCCTTCATTCGTAAAGCCATGGAACAAGCCGTCAAACAGCAATCTGCTTCATACGGAATGCCACGAGATGAGCATCAGCAACTTCATAAAAGAGTAAGCCGTCCTCTTTCCATTGATGCTCCTCTAAGCGCTAACAACAAGTACACCCTGCTCGACATTCTTATTAATAAGGATGCGCTCTCCGATGAAGAGAACTCTTACTTCCGCCTGATAACAGAAGATCTCAACGCAGCCATTGAGACACTCGATGAGCGTGAACGCGAAGTGATACGTAAGTTCTATGGCATAGGCTGTCCGCATATCCCTATGGCAGACATTGCCGAAGATATGAATCTGAAAAGGGAAAGGGTAAGACAAATACGAGACAAGGCTGTGCGCAAGATAGCTCGTCAGGCAAAGACTAAAGCTCTGAAAGCTCTATTAAGAAAATAAAAAAAACGCCCCTTTCTCTGATGGCAGAGAAAGGGGTGCCACATAATGAAAATATAGGTAACTGAACTTTCGCATATAAGGAAGTTAAAGGAGTTAAGGAAGTTAAGGAGTTAAGACGTATGTCTTGCAGCTTAATAACTACGCCAAAAAGACTATTGTCTTAACTCCTCAGCGACTGTAGGGAGCGATAACTTCATTAACTTCTGAACTTGCGAAACTTGAATAGGTGATTATAGATAGAGGTAGGTTAAATTCCGGCCTCCTTTTTCTTTTTCGCTTGAGCCTTGCGATACTCACAGGGTGTCATTCCCATACGATGATAAAAATTGGCATAAAAACTCTGACGGGTATTAAAACCAGCCATATCACTAATATCTTCTATTGTCATCTTGGTATATCTCCTGTCTGACAATAATGACATCGCTTCATTGACACGGAAATCGTTGACAAATTCAGAATAATTCTTATGTAGACGAGTGGCGCATACTGCAGAGATGTAACGGGCATTGGTATTTAGGTCGGCAGCCAGTCTGCGAGTGTTGTAAGTCTTATCCTTGTATTTGCCTTCAGCTACAATTATTCGTAAAATTCCCTCATACAAACTATCCTTGAGCTTATCGCTGAGAAGAGTCTGGTAACGTGCTACTTTTTCTTTTTTAGGCGTATAGTTATATTTGGCCATAGCATTAAGTTAGTTTATAAATTTGTAATGACAAAGATACGGCAAAACAAGATAAAGACCAAATTTTTTGTGGTTTTTTTTATTAATTATATACAAATAAATTGCCTATATGGAATAAAAGCCGTAAATTTGCCCTAAAAATAAAAAACAGGTATAATGAACAAACTCGGTGGAATGAAACAGATTACTTGGTTCGTGAGAACCTATGCCCTGCTCTTAGCAATTTTCATACTGCAAAAGCCATTATTTATGCTCATAACCCACAACGCTTCGCAGATGATGTGGGGAGATTTTTTTGCAGAAATGATACCCGTTATGTACCATGGACTGCGTATAGACCTGTCGATGGCAGGATATCTCATGCTCCTACCAGGATTGCTACTACTGGCCAATGTCTGGATAAGGCAGGAGTTCATACGCCCCATCTTCAATGCTTATATGGGGCTCATAGCGGCAGCTACAGCTCTCTGTTTTGTCCTTAACACCGTGCTCTACCCATATTGGTGCTTCCCCTTGGACAGTATGCCGTTCTTCTACTTCTTTACATCACCTACAGATGCTTTTGCGAGTGCTTCACCCTGGGAAATACTCTTGGGTATCATTGCCTTAGCAGGTATAACCATTCTGAACTGGTGGTTGTTACACATGCCTAAGCCAAGACGCGACCGCTATGGACGACGCGACTATCGTAACGAGGGCCTCGACTGCCATCGCACACGCACCTCCATCATCCTGTTTCTTATGACAGGCTTACTCATTCTGCCTATCCGTGGAGGCTTCACCGTAGCCACTACCAATACAGGAACAGCCTACTTTAGTCAGCTTTCTTACCTCAACCACTCTGCTGTCAACCCCATGTTCAGCCTATTCGAGTCGTTGACAAGACAGCAAGATTACGACAAGCTGTATCGCTATATGGACGAGGACGAAGCCAATAAGATATTCAGCTCCATGGTTAGCCAAAGCGACGAAAACACCTACCCCATACTCAACAAAGAAGCACGTAGGCATGCTCCCGACATACTACTCGTGGTGATGGAGAGTTTCGCAAGCGACCTACTTCCTTCTATAGGCACACAGAAGAACGTAGCGGTATGCCTCGACTCTATCGCCCAGCAAGGTATACTCTTCACAAGATTCTATGCCAATAGTTTCCGAACAGACCGTGGACTGGTGGCCATCTTGAGTGGCTATCCTGCACAACCCACGATGAGCATTATGAAGGCCCCCAACAAGTCGAGTCATCTGCCTTCTATCTCTAAGTCGTTGGTGAAATATAAGAACTATCAGACGGCATACTATTATGGAGGTGATATCAACTTCACCAACCAACGTTCGTACCTTATATCTCAAGGATTTCAGCGCATCACGTCTGACCAAGACTTCCCCATAGAACAGCGACTCAGCAAATGGGGAGTACACGACCACATCGTAGCCGATAAGTTGATGTACGATATAGAACACGAAAAGCCAACAGGACATCCTATGCTCAGAGTCTTCCAGACATCGAGTAGCCATGAGCCTTTCGAAGTGCCCTACAGCAGACTACAAGATAAGCGTCTCAACGCCTTTGCCTACACCGATAGTGTCATGGGGGCCATCGTGCGTAGATACCGCAAGTTGCCACAATGGAAGAATACACTTATCATCTTCGTGCCCGACCATGTAGGTGGTTACAAGGAGCATCTTGACAATGGCGACAGAAGCCGTTATCAGATACCGCTTATCTTAACGGGAGGAGCCATAGAACGCCCCATGAAGATAAAACTCATCGGTTCGCAACAAGACATTGCTGCCACGCTGTTAGGTCAGCTTGGAGTGGAACACAAAGACTTCCTTTTCAGCAAAAATATGCTCAGTGATGCCACACCTAAGTTTGCCTTCTTCACCGTCAACGATGCTTTTGGCGTAGTAAGCGAAGAGAACTCGCTGATTTTTGACAACAAAAGCAAGAAGGTACTATACGACAAAGGAGCCATTCATGGCTATAACATCAAGCGTGGACAGGCATACCTGCAAAAGTTGTACGACGACATCAGTAAGAAATAATCACACCCCGATATATCAACATTATAAAAGTTCTCAAGAAAACATAATAGAAGCTATATACACGAATGACAGACATGCTCAACACACTGGAACAGGCAGACACCCAACTATTATTGTTTCTCAACGGATTTCATAATAGTTTTTGGGACTATTTCATGATGATATACAGCAGCCGATTTGTATGGATACCATTTTATGCAAGTTTCCTCTATGTGATGTTCCGCAATTATGATTGGCGCTTAGTAACCAAATGCCTTGTGGCCATCGTGACCATCGTAGTGCTATGCGACCAAACCACCTCTACGCTCATCAAGCCGATGGTGGAACGCATGAGACCAAGTAATATTGACAATCCCATCTCACCCATGGTACATATCGTGAGCAACTATAGGGGCGGCAAATACGGTTTCCCATCCTCGCACGCTGCCAATGCTTGGGGAATGGCCTTCTTTGCCATGTATCTGACACGCAACAGAAAACTAAACCTATTTCTGTTGGCTTGGGCCTTGGTGATGGCATACTCCCGCATCTATATGGGGGTTCACTACCCTGGCGACATATTGATAGGAACATTCTTCGGAGCCTTGTTTGCCACCCTGTGCTACTATCTCTTAGCATTGGCCGACCCACAAGGTATACAGAAATGGAAAGTCCAAGATAGACTACTATTACAAGGATGGCTCCCTATCACTGCAGGTTCCATCTCCATTCTGTGCATGCTGATTGCTGCAGCTTATATGGCTGCCACACAACCGGACTTATTCATCCGTTAAAAAAAAGTATGGCATAGCAATCCACATCGGAAGACTAAAAAACGATTATACAAACATATATATTAATCAAAATCAGAAACAAGATGAAGAAAATGATGTTTTTTGCAATCGCAGCCTTAGGCATTACACTGGCAGCTTGCAATGGTAAGAAGACCGAACAGACACAGGAAGCCACCACAGAGGTAGTAGCTATCACCGACACAGCCTTCCAAAATAAGGTTGCAGGTGATTATCAGAGCTATGATGGTAGCAAGGTGATTACGCTTAACAGCGACTTGACCGTAACGACCAAGAACGACCAGGACTACTATAAGTGGGAACTGATTGCTCTACCTGAGGGCGACCAGACTGTTATCCTACTCGACCGCAAGGGAGTAGACAAGGACATACAGACTCAAGCTCAAATCGATGCTGCAGAGGGTATGATCATTGTTAACAATGAGACTTATCGCAAAAAGCAGGAAGCTAAGTAAGAAGAACTTCTTACTTCTCAAACAAAAAACGCTCCTCACTTCACAGTGAAGAGCGTCTATTCAATAGGTATTAGTTCCGTTTAAGGTAAAAAGATTGTATTCAGGATAACGTTTGCAAAGGTAGTAAAAATATTTTAAACAAAAAAATATTTTGATGTATTTTATAACACATTTTTTCAAAAAAGCAATAAAAATATCTTTCTATCAACTTTTTTCTACACCTCTTCAAGATTTCAAAAAAAATATAAGGCACATATTTTTCATACTTACAATTTATTTTGTACCTTTGCACCATATTAATATTATACAATACATATCTCATTGAAATATGGCAATAAATGAAGAAAATCTGAACGAGGAGAAGAAAAGTATCTCTTTCGTTGAACAATTTGTAGAAGAGGATCTCAAGGAGGGAAAAAACAATGGTCGTATACAGACACGTTTTCCCCCAGAGCCTAACGGATATTTGCACATAGGACACGCCAAAGCCATCTGTATGGACTTCGGAGTGGCCGAAAAGTATAATGGTATCTGCAACCTCCGTTTCGATGATACCAACCCCAGCAAGGAGAACAACGAATATGTTGAGAATATCCTTCAAGATATACAATGGCTCGGCTTCAAATGGGGAAACATCTACTATGCTTCCGACTACTTTGAGAAACTTTGGGACTTCGCTATCTGGATGATCAAGAACGGACACGCCTACATCGACGAGCAGACAGCAGAACAGATAGCAGAGCAGAAAGGTACTCCTACCACACCTGGTACGGCAAGTCCTTATCGTGACCGCCCTGTAGAAGAGAGTTTGGCTCTCTTCGAAAAGATGAATACCCCCGAAGCCGTAGAAGGAAGCATGGTGCTTCGAGCTAAACTCGACATGGCCAATCCTAACATGCACTTCCGCGACCCTATCATCTACCGCATCATACAGACTCCACACCATCGTACAGGCACCAAGTGGCATTGCTACCCTATGTATGACTTTGCCCATGGACAGAGCGACTACTTTGAGGGTGTAACCCACTCTATCTGCACCTTGGAGTTTGTACCTCATCGTCCTTTGTACGACAAACTGATCGACTTCCTCAAGGAACAAGACAACACTGCAGACGTTCTGAACGACAATCGTCCTCGACAGATTGAGTTTAATCGTCTCAACCTTACCTATACGGTGATGAGTAAGCGTAAACTTCACACACTCGTAGACGAGCACCTCGTCAACGGATGGGACGACCCACGTATGCCCACACTCTGCGGTATGCGCCGTCGAGGCTACTCTCCAGAGAGCATCCGCATGTTTATCAACAGCATTGGCTACACCAAGTTTGATGCACTCAATGACATGGCTCTTCTCGAAGCTTCTGTACGCGAAGACCTCAACAAGAAGGCTTGCCGAGTAAGCGCAGTCCTCGACCCAGTGAAACTCGTCATCACCAATTATCCTGAAGGCGAAAGCGAGGAAATGGAGGCTATTAATAATCCTGAAAATGAAGCCGATGGCACACACACCATCACCTTCAGCAAGAACCTATGGATAGAACGTGGCGACTTCATGGAAGATGCTCCTAAGAAGTTCTTCCGCATGACACCAGGCAAGGAAGTTCGTCTGAAGAATGCTTACATCGTGAAGTGTACAGGATGCACCAAGGATGCAGAAGGCAACATCATCGAGATTCAGGCAGAATATGATCCTATCAGCAAGAGCGGTATGGAAGGCGCCAACCGTAAGGTGAAAGGCACTCTGCACTGGGTATCAGCAGATCACTGTGTCAAGGCTGAAGTACGTGAGTACGACCGTCTTTTCAATGTAGAAAATCCTTCTGTCGACGAGCGCGACTTCCGCGAGTTGCTCAACCCAGAGAGTCTGCACACCTTCAACAACTGCTATGTGGAGGAATATGCTGCCAATAAGAAACCAGGTGAATACTTGCAGTTCCAGCGCATAGGCTACTTCATGGCCGACCTCGATACAACAGCAGAGCATCCTGTATTCAACAAAACCGTAGGTCTGAAAGATACTTGGGCAAAGCTCAATAAGTAAATTCTATCTACTTATCAGTTATATCAACGAAGATGAATACAGCTGCACTTTTTCTGTGGATTCTCGACAACTTGAACTATTGGGTGGTCATGCTCTTCATGGCCATCGAGAGTTCCTTTATACCCTTCCCTTCCGAGGTGGTTGTTCCACCCGCTGCATGGAAGGCTATGGATCCAGCCAGCGGAATGAACTTTCTGCTCGTCATCGTGGTTGCTACGATAGGTGCTAACATAGGAGCCCTCATTAACTACTACATTGCAAAATGGGTAGGTCGCCCCATTATCTACCGATTTGCAGATAGTCGCATAGGACACATGTGTCTCATCGACCGTGAAAAGGTAGAGACTGCAGAAGCGTATTTCCGCAAGCATGGTGCCGCCTCTACCATCTTTGGAAGACTGGTTCCAGCAGTGCGCCAACTTATCAGCATCCCTGCAGGTTTGTCTGGCATGCACTTGGGCAAGTTCTTACTATACACAACGATAGGAGCAGGCATCTGGAACACGGTATTGGCGGTGATAGGTTGGAGCATCTACCAATATACAGACTATAAGACTACACAGGATGTATACCAGCAGGCTCTGAAGTATAGTCACGAAATAGGCTATGTACTCTTAGCTCTTGCCGTAGTAGTTGTTGCCTTTATTGCTTATAAGGGTCTCAAGAAGAAAAAATAAACACAAAGTCTTGTCTAAGATATCTGACAGACAAGACTTAATATCTAATCACAAAAAATAAAAATCTCTGCGAGCATTACTCACAGAGATTTTTATTTTTTATAAAGATTTCTCACTGCTATAACCACACCTAACTAAGCTAAGTCTTTCTCGTTAAGGTGCTGATAACATATAAAATTGTGCCAATTAGTTCATGCCAGAGAACTGCTTAATGCGCTGTTCTTCCGACATTTTGCAGATTAGCAAGGTGCCATCCTCTTCGGCCACGATATAACCTTCAAGTCCCTGTATGACAACCTTTTTCTCGTTCAGCGTATGAACAATGTTGTTTTTCGACTCTATCATCTGGATATTATTGCCAATGGTGGCATTTCCATACAGGTCGCGATGCGACTGAGCCAGCAGGCTACCCCATGTACCTAAATCGCTCCATCCAAAATTAGCTGGGAAAACAAATATCTCCTCTGCCTTCTCCATGATGGCATAGTCAATGGAGATATTCTCACACTCAGGATATTTCAGATCTATCTGTTCCTGCTCCTGGGGCGTGCCGTAGATAGGGCGCAAACTTTCAAAAATCTTTGCTATAGCAGGCTGATATACACGAAAAGCATTCACTATAGTAGCCGCACTCATAATAAAGATACCAGCATTCCAGAAGAAATTCTTATCGCTGACATACTTTTTAGCCGTCTCTAAGTTTGGCTTCTCACGGAATTGATCTACTCGGAATATCTCCTTATTGCGAGCCGATGGAGTGCGAAGATCGCCTTGAATATATCCATATCCTGTCTCAGGACGCGTTGGCTTCATACCAAGTGTCACAATACTATCGGTTTCACCAGTAAACTTAAGTGCTGAAACTATAACACGTCTGAACTCAGTACTATTAGTCACAATATGGTCGGATGGAGATACTACGATATTGGCATTGGGGTCTTTTTCCTTAATACGCCAGCTGATGTATGCCACACATGGAGCCGTGTTTCGGCGACAGGGTTCCTGCACAATATTTCCTACAGGAATCTCGGGCAACTGTTCTTGTACAAGAGCCGCATACTTCTTATTGGTTACCACCCACACATTCTCAGGATCGCAAATCCCCTCAAATCTGTCGAATGTAAGTTGGAGCAAAGTACGCCCCGTACCCAACACGTCGATAAACTGTTTGGGTTTCTCTTCGGTGCTCATAGGCCAGAATCTGCTGCCTACTCCACCTGCCATGATCACTAAATGGTTATTTTTGTGAGCCATATTTCTTTTTATAAAATGTTATATATTGCAAAGGTAATAAAAAATAACTATAAAACAAAAAAAGGATGAGATATTTTCTCATCCTTCTCTCTTTTTATCGATATTGCATAATTACAACTTGCTCAATTCCTGTTTCCAAGCTTCATAAGCTTCCTTGTAAGCATCTCGACGAGCTACATCTGGCTCAATAACAGCCAATTTCTTCAGCGTAGCAAAAGCCTCATCATGATCCTTGTAGATGCCTGCTCCAATACCTGCACCCTTGGCTGCACCAGCGCTACCATCAGTCTCATACAGTTCGATAGTGGCACCACTCACACTGGCAAGCGTGTCGCGGAACAAAGGACTAAGGAACATATTGGCTCTACCAGCATGTATCTTGTTGATATCCATTCCCATCTGTTGCATGATTTCCATACCATAGCAGAAGCTGAAGACAATACCTTCCTGGGCTGCACGTACAATATGTGCACGATTATGCTTATTGAAGTTTAAGCCACGAATAGAGCAACCCACCTCCTTATTCTCAAGCACACGCTCTGCACCATTTCCGAATGGAATGATGCGCACACCATCGCTGCCAATAGGTACACCAGCTGCCAAATCATTCATATCTGCATAGCTCACATCTGGTGTGATATTGCGATGTACCCAAGCATTAAGGATACCCGTGCCATTGATGCAAAGAAGCACGCCCAAACGGTCGAGTTCTGTTGTATAGTTGGCATGAGCGAAAGTGTTGACACGACTATGAGGATCATAGTTTACATCGCCAAGTACACCATATACAACACCTGAAGTTCCAGCAGTACTTGCTATCTCACCTGGATTAAATACATTCAGACTGACCGCATTATTAGGCTGATCACCAGCACGATAAGATATTGGTGTTCCTTCTTTGAGTCCCAACTCTTGAGCAGCCTCCTTAGAAACAACACTCTGTACGGCAAATGTAGGTACGATATCGGCCACTACACTCTCGTCAAATCCATAGTAGTCGAGCAAGAACTTAGCTGGTTTTTTCTCCTTGAAATCCCACATCATGCCTTCAGAAAGACCACTAATAGTAGTCTTCACCTCGCCTGATAATTTCATGGCCAAGTAGTCGCCTGGCAACATGATTTTATCTATCTTAGCAAAGAGTTCTGGCTCATTCTCCTTCACCCAAGCCAACTTAGAGGCTGTAAAGTTGCCTGGTGAATTGAGCAGGCTCTGCAGACAGCGCTCTTCACCCAAATCGTGGAAGGCCTTCTCACCATAAGGTACGGCACGCGAGTCGCACCAGATGATACTGGGTCGTAAAACATTTTGCTGCTTATCAACGCATACCAAACCATGCATCTGATAAGATATACCTATAGCAAGGATGTCTTCACCCTTAGCTCCTGTCTCGGCCATGATTTTCTGAAGCGACAATTTGGCATTGTCCCACCACATTTGTGGGTCTTGCTCTGCCCAACCTGCCTTCACTGCCATGATAGGAGCTTCATGATCTGGATAAAAAGCCGACGCTGCTATCTCGCCACTATCTACATCCGTCAGTGAAGCTTTCACCGAACTGGAGCCTACATCAAAGCCCAACAAATATCTTCTTGCCATAATTCTTAGGATTAATTAGATTATTGATAATAAAGTTATTAACAAATATATTACACCAAACACTCCTACTCTTCCTTCAGCAGGTCGTTGAAGAAATGATCTAAGTCACTATCAAGCCCCTCCATGAGGTCGCCACCTACAATGACCGTATCATCATCTGCAAGATAGAGTTCACCAAGATTCTCCTTATCATCATCTTCGAGAACAAAGCTATATGGCTTCAGAATACCCAAATTATCAATCAACTCGGCATTCTTTCTCATCATATTGCGCAGTATCTTGGCCACTTCTTCATAGAAGTTTTCATCCTTGTTGTCAATCCATTGTTCTACCACACAACGTGTTATCTCCTGGTCGTCATCATCAAAAGCCAGCAGTTCACCACTGTCTTGAGATACACGAACATGAATGTCTGTCAACACGGAAGTCTCTTCTGATTCAGGAAATTTCTGAGCTACTTTTCTCAAAAAGCGCTCCACCTGTAAGATTGTTTGTTCAGTTATGTCCATAGATTAATTCTTTTGGTTATGCAAAGGTACTAAAAATAATGTGATGAGCAAGTAAAAAGATTAAAAAGTTTCTTTTTTCATCATTTTCTTTGCTCACCACAAATTGCTAAAACGATATTTTCTTTTTCTTACCCTTACTCTCGTTACCTACTCGATCGAGGGCTGTCACAACATAATTGTAACGCTTCTTCTCATAAGGAACGAGCATCGTGTTTTCGTAGGTCACTTGAAGGATATTTTCAACACTCGACAAGTCGACCTTCTCTCCTTTCTCAAAACGATACACAACATAGCGATTTGTCACATCACCCCACTTCTTACCCTTTGGTGCTTTCCAAGAAAGCAAAGGACCTTTTTCCGTCCACACGAGTTTGAGACTTCTCACTGCTTTAGGTGACTTATCGTCCAAGAAAGGCATCAAAGGAGGCAATGCTGGTGTACGCCAGTAATAGTCACGAAGGGTATGTCCGATGTTGCCCACATTATCTGCAGCAGTTTTGGCATACCACAGCACCGTTCCCTTAACATTGGACATCTGTTGATGCAAACGATGCTTGGCTGGCAACTGATGACTCTTAGGGTTAGACGGGTCGGCAAACTTAGCTGTGCGCTCTATATCTTCACCGATATATAATGGTCGAGCTGCCGCATGCTTGTTCCACCAAGCTATCAGTGTCTTGTAATCGGCAGCCTTATTACCTATTTCCCAATAGAGTTGTGGCACGTTGTAATCTACCCAACCATTGTTGACCCACAGCAACACATCAGCGTATAGATCGTCATAGTTTTGTAGTCCATAAGTTAGACTACCATTAGGATCGTTGCGCTTATTGCGGTAAATACCAAAAGGAGAAACACCAAACTTCACCCAAGGTTTGATGGCATGAATAGTTTCACCCAACTGTTTTACAAAGCGGCTCACATTATCGCGTCGCCAGTCTTGAATATTGGCAAATCCTCTATTCATACGTCGATAGAGTTCTTGGTCGGGAATCTGCTTACCGGGAACAGGATAAGGATAGAAATAATCGTCGATGTGGAATCCATCGATATCGTAACGGCTCACGATGTCGGCTGCCACCTTACATGTATAATCGGCAGCCTCTTGCAATCCAGGATTTAACAAGACCAACTTATCATATGAGAAGCATAGTTCCGGATGCTGCACCACGACACTATTGGAAGCTAATTGT
This sequence comes from Candidatus Segatella caccae, assembly GCA_900556395.1. Taxonomy (GTDB): domain Bacteria; phylum Bacteroidota; class Bacteroidia; order Bacteroidales; family Bacteroidaceae; genus Prevotella; species Prevotella caccae. The sequence continues at coordinate 36,874 of USOQ01000007.1, forward strand.
CCCGTGGGGGTAGCTCCATGCTTAGCGCGATAAGGATTGATCCAAGCATGTAGTTCCATGCCTCTCTGATGACACTGCTCCACCATCCACTGCAATGGATCCCAGTAAGGGATGGGCGCTTTTCCTTGTACACCTGTGAGATAGCGACTCCAAGGCTCCAACTTACTCTCATAGAGCGCATCGCACTCTGCACGCACCTGAAAGATGACGGCGTTGACACCATCCTTCTGCAATTCATCGAGCTGACTCATAAGCATATTCTGTATCTGCTCGGTCGTCTTGCCCAAATACTGTCCATTCACACACTGTATCCACACACCACGAAACTCTCGCTTGTTCTGCGCCTTCACCTCATTGGTGAGCAATAGCAGAGCTATCACGGCTGTTACTGTAAAGATTGTCTTCAGTTTTTTCATTGATTGATATATTCGCATTTCTGTTATTATTCGTTCTCTGGTTTGCCCAATTCCTCATCGCGCAACTTAGGAAGCGAGATGTGATACCTGACTGCTATCAAGCGAATGGCACACACCACCACAAAGGCCACGGCCGTAGTGACATAGAGACTCACGCCCAGCGACGCTAAGGCCCAATAAGTCAAGCCACCGATAATACATGCCATGGCATAGATTTCCTTGCGAAAGATAACGGGTTCCTCATTGAGCAACACATCACGTATCACACCACCAGCTGCACCCGTGATACATCCCATAATGATAGCAACCCAGAAGGGGAATCCACAGTCTATCGTCTTCTGAATTCCAGCTATATTAAACAAAGCAAGTCCCAATGTATCGAAAAGAAACCACGTGTTGTCAAGGCGTTTCAAATAATGATGAAATACGATGACTACACCCTGTGCAAAGAGCGTACATATAAGATAGATGGGGCTCAGCATCCAGAAGGGACGTACACCAAGCATCACATCACGGATGGTTCCTCCGCCTATGGCGACAGCTACACCACACACAAAGCCACCCAACCAGTCGTAGTGCTTGGAGGCTGCAAGTCGAATGCCAGAAAGTGCAAAGGCAAACGTTCCTATAAATTCGACTACCCGCTGTAGAGTCATCATGAACTCTGGGTCCTGTTGTATACTCATTTCTATGGTTTTACAAAATCATTCAACATTTTCTTACTTAAACCTATCCCCCCAACAAGTTGCCATCCACTGATAAAGACGTTCTTCGGCTGGAGAATGTTGTGCATACCAAAAACGGCTATCACAAAGGTCATCGGGAAGATACTGCTGCTCTACAAAATGACCAGGATAGTCGTGAGGATATTTATAACCATCATGATAACCCAATTCGCTCATCAACTTGGTTGGAGCATTGCGTATATGAAGAGGAACAGGCAGATTGCCCGTTTGACGCACCTTTGCTAAAGCGGCATCTATACCAAGATAGGCACTGTTACTCTTGGGACTGGTAGCCAAATAAACCACAGCCTCAGCCAAGGCGATACGGGCCTCTGGCCATCCTATCTTCATCACTGTATCAAAGGCTGCATTAGCCAACAACAGGGCATTGGGATTGGCCAACCCTACATCTTCGCTGGCACTGATAACAACTCGACGAGCAATAAACTGGGGCTCTTCGCCCCCTTCTATCATACGTGCCATCCAATATAAAGCTGCATCAGGATCACTACCACGAATACTCTTGATGAATGCAGAGATGATGTCATAATGCATATCACCCTGCTTATCGTAAGCCAAAGGATTCTGCTGAAGTTGCTCCTCCACCATCTTGTCGGTGATAACAACTTCATCTGAGCCTGCCGACTCTACCACCAGTTCTAATATATTGAGCAACTTGCGCGCATCACCTCCGCTGAAACGCATCATAGCCCCCGTCTCCTGCAAGTCGATGCGCTTGTTCTTAAGTTCCACATCTTGCGTGATGGCACGATGCAGAAGTTCCTCCAAATCGGTCTTATCTAAGGGCTTAAGCACATAGAGTTGACAGCGCGACAACAATGGACGAATCACTTCAAAAGAAGGGTTCTCTGTGGTTGCTCCTATGAGGGTCACTACACCTTTTTCCACAGCCCCCAATAGGGAGTCCTGCTGACTCTTAGAGAAACGGTGTATTTCGTCGATAAAAAGAATGGGCGATACTGAATGAAAAAACCTACCATTCTTAGCTCGTTCTATCACCTCACGAACATCCTTCACACCACTGGTCACAGCACTCAGTGTAAAGAAGGGCACCTGCAAGGTTTGAGCCACAATCTGAGCAAGCGTAGTCTTTCCTACTCCAGGAGGCCCCCAGAGTATAAACGACGATATCCTACCAGCGTCAATCATCTTGCGCAGTACAGCTCCCTCGCCCACCAAATGTTTCTGTCCTACATAGTCGGACAGCGTGCGAGGCCTCATTCTTTCAGCTAAAGGTTCACTCATTATATCTAAGATTATCTATCATTTTTCTCATACGGTATTCGTCTTCTTGCATGACTCATCATTATTGGACAAACCCTGCTTTCTTGCAAAGGTAAACAAAAAAAATGAAACCCAAACAAAAAGAATACATTTTTATGAAAAACACACAGAAAAATTTGGATATTAAAAATATAGTATTTACTTTTGCAATTGAAAAAAACATGTAACAATAATGAAGAAAGAAAAAGCATTGACACTCAAGACTCTGACAAAGAGTAATGTATGGGACATTCAGGAGAACGACGTGTTCCGTCTTTGGGAAGCAGCAGAAAAAGACGCTGACCTAAAGGATTGCCAAAACAAATACGTCGCTATCATCCGCAGTGCCTTCGAGATTGAGGAAGTAAAGATAAACAAGCCTGAAGTCATTGAAAAATACAATCAGAGAGGCTTCAAAGTAGGCGTTTTCCACATCAACGACAACAAGGTGAAGTATGCCATCAAGAAGCGCCCTATTCTTCGCGTTACCGACCTGACATATGAGAATATTCGCCACATCAGCGCAGCAAAACTCATGGAGGTACTTGAGCGCAACTTCGGTGGTGGTTGGGATAGCTTGCCACAGAGCATACAGGACATCATCCAGAGTGGTTTTGAAATCAGCACCACTACCCTGCCCAAGGATCGATTACACAAAGCTGGTGGCCTCTATGACAAGAAGGTAAACGATGGTTTTGAGGTTCTCGAGATTCCTAAGGGTACATGGACAGAGGCTATCTTCGCTAAGGAGAAGCCACTCGTAGAGAAAGTACGTATGAGATTCGGTGACGAGGATGAGCTCGATCGTGAAGATGACCTCGCTGACATGGAGGAGAATGACGAAGACGATGCTCCAGAGATAGAAGACCACTACAACGATCTCGATGAGGACGACGATGCTTTCGATGACGACAAGCTGACGGAAGAAAGTTATCGGACCACCTTCGAGGATCCTGAAAACTTAGGTCTTGACGACGCAGAAGATGTTGCCGACGATGAGGAATACTAAATCTTCAAACAAACAGTAACAACATTATACATTATTATATATATAAACAAATGAACGCATTAACAGGATTTATCGTACTCTTCGTCGTTGCCCTCATAGGATGGGCTATCGCCGAACTGAAGTACAAGACACTGACCTTTACTCGTTCCGAAAAGGATATCGAGGAAGAAGAACTGTTGGAGAACGAGCACCGCGCACAGGGATTCAAGGAGATGAACATCCGCGACATCATGCGCAACAACTCTACCAATGGCTACAATGCAGTAGGATAAACATGACTATCAAAGCATGACTATCCAATACTTCATCATAGGTATCACATTGGCGGCATGCATCATGTATGCCGCCTTTTGTATCTATAAAGCGATTACTTCTGCCCGAAAATGCAAAGATTATCGCTGCTCGGGATGTGCTTTTTACGAGAAATGCAAGAATAATCACAAAAAAACAAGAAAAAATTTGGTGGAATAAAATAAAAGCACTACCTTTGCACTCGCAATTCAGCAATGAATACGCAAACCTCTACAAGGTGTCTTAACCGAGCGGTTAGGTAACGGTCTGCAAAACCGTGTAGAGCGGTTCGACTCCGCTAGACACCTCAACAAAAAAGGAAGTTTCTTAAGGAACTTCCTTTTTTGTTTTCTTACTTCTCAGGTATTACTTTCTATCTTTTCGAGACAATGAGATGGTTATGTTTAAGATATTCAATATGATTTCTAACTCACACCCATGAAACAAGATTTCTCGCAATACGACTCTGCATTTGAGTGATGACCCATCTTTTTTGATAGAAAAGCACCATTTTCTTATCTTTTTTTAGTAACTTTGCCACCACATAAAAGAAGACAACATGGATATCATCAACAAATACTTTCCGAACCTCACGGATAGACAGAAAGAGCAAATAGCACAGCTTGACGCTCTATATAGAGAGTGGAACGCTAAAATTAACGTTATCAGCCGAAAGGATATTGACAATCTGTACGAGCACCACGTTCTGCACTCCATGGCTATCGCAAAGGCTATCAACTTCAAAGCAGGGTCTGAAATTCTCGACTTCGGTTGTGGTGGAGGTTTCCCAGGCATTCCACTTGCCATCCTCTTTCCTGAATGTAAGTTTAAACTCATTGATGGAACAGGCAAGAAAATCAAAGTATGCAACGAAGTGGCTACGGCCATCGGTCTACAAAATCTAAAGGCAGAACACCTACGCGGTGAAGAAGAAAAAGGAAAATACGACTTCGTGGTAAGCCGTGCTGTCATGCAACTTCCCGACCTGATGAAAATCATCAAAAAGAACTTTAAGAAAGCTCAACAGAATGCGCTGCCCAACGGACTACTCTGCCTCAAAGGCGGCAACCTACAAGAAGAACTGAAAAGCTTCAGCCATATAGCCGAGATAACTCCCCTGAGTACCTTCTTTGAAGAAGAATGGTTTGCTCAAGACAAACAACTCGTATACGTTCCTTGTTGAGACTGAAATATAGAAACGAAAAATAAAAAAAATAAAACAAGATGTTACATATCGAAAGATTCCAGTGCAATATGTTGCAGGAAAACTGCTACGTAGTAAGCGACGATACCAAAGAATGTGTCATCATAGATTGTGGTGCCTTCTATCCTGAAGAAAGAAAAGCCATAACAGAATATATTACAAACAACGGCTATAAGCCTGTGCATCTGCTGGTTACACACGGGCATCTCGACCATAACTTTGGCAACGACACAATCTTCCAAACATTTGGTCTTAAACCCGAAGTGGCTGCAGAAGATGAAAATCTGATGAAAAATCTCAAACAGCAAGCTGAAACTTTCTACCAGATGAAGATAGACAATGACTTCCCATCTATCGGTAGATTCTTCGAAGAGGGAGAAGCCATTCACTTCGGTAACCACGAACTGAGCATCATCCCTACCCCAGGACACTCTAAAGGCTCTGTTACATTCTATTGCGAGGCAGAAGGTGTGGCTTTCACAGGTGACACGCTCTTCCAAAATTCTATAGGAAGAACCGACTTCAAGGGAGGTTCCATGTTCCAGATCATCAACAGCCTGCGCCTGCTGGCACAACTTCCCGACCAGACAAAGGTGCTTCCAGGACATGGCCCCTACACGACGATTGGCGAAGAACTGGCACATAATCCATACATGGACAGATAAACCATACAACAATGAGACAAGCTAACAAGGCGGAAAAAATCATTCTTGGCATCGATCCTGGCACCAATGTCATGGGCTATGGCGTGATAAGAGTGGTGGGAAACAAGGCACAGCTCGTTGTAATGGGCGTCATCGACATGAGAAAAGAAAACGACCCATACCTCCGCCTGGGAAAGATTTTCGAACGAGTAACCGGCATCATCGATGAATACCTGCCCGACGAAATGGCTATCGAGGCTCCTTTCTTCGGAAAAAACGTACAGTCGATGCTCAAACTCGGACGGGCACAGGGGGTTGCCATTGCAGCAGCCATCCATCATGATGTACCTATCCACGAATATGCTCCTCTGAAAATCAAAATGGCTATTACTGGTCAAGGACAAGCATCCAAGGAACAGGTGGCAGGAATGTTACAGAGAATGCTTAATATAAGCGATGACGACATGCCTAAGTTTATGGATGCCACCGATGCTCTGGGAGCTGCCTACTGCCACTTCCTACAGATGGGACGCCCTGAGACTGATGCGCCTCACTACTCGAGTTGGAAAGACTTTGCCACCAGGAATCAAAGCATGACAGTGGCAAACAATAGCACCCTCACTGGTCCTCAAGCCAAACTATTGAGAGTACTCCGCAAACAATAAAAGAGAAACTTTTTTAGGATTAACAAAATAAACAAACATGCAGACAATCATTAAGATAGAGAATGGAGTGACACGCATGCCTGAATGGCGAATGGCAGAACCAGTAAACTTTACTGCTTGTGAGGGCGAACATATCGCCATCGTTGGAAAAAATGGTAGTGGCAAATCTATGTTTGTAGATATCCTTGTCGGCAGGCACCCTCTGCTCATGAAAGATCCTATCTACGACTTCTCACCAAGCAAGAAGACGCTCGTAAGCGACAACATCAAGTATATTACATTCCGAGATACGTATGGAGGCGATAACGATCGCACCTATTTTCTGCAGCAACGCTGGAATCAATTGGAAATTGATGAGAGTACCCCTATCGTAAAAGATAAACTGGAAGAAGCTTACCAAATGGCAGGCGAAGATACGCCAGAACGTAGAAAGCTACAGCAACACATCTACGAACTCTTTCACATGGAACAGTTGCTCGATAAATACACCATTCTACTCTCAAGTGGTGAACTGCGTAAATTCAAACTGGCTACAACACTTTTTTCTGAGCCACGTGTGCTCATTATGGACAATCCATTTATCGGACTGGATGCCGACACACGTGAGCAACTCAAACAACTCCTTGCGACCCTGTCTGCAGAACAAGCCCTGCAGGTTATTTTGGTATTGAGCAAGAGCGATGATATACCCGATTTCATTACTCATATCGTGGAAATAAAAGACATGAAAGTAGGAAACAAGATAACCAAGCAGGAATATCTTGCCACCAGACAACCCATTCCTGACCACATCTTGACTCAAAGCCAAGAACAAGCTATCATCAATCTACCTTACAGCGATCGTGAATATCACAACCAAGAGGTGGTGAGAATGAACAAGGTAAGCATCCGCTATGGCAAGCGAACCATCCTTAAAGAGCTTGACTGGACTATAATGAACGGAGAACGATGGGCACTAAGCGGACAGAACGGAGCTGGCAAATCTACCCTGCTCAGCCTCATCTGTGCAGATAACCCACAGAGCTACGCTTGCGATATTGCTCTCTTCGGAAACGCACGTGGCAGCGGAGAAAGTATCTGGGACATCAAGAAGCACATCGGTTATGTGTCGCCTGAATTGCATAGGTCTTACCAACGAGACCTACCAGTAATACGCATCGTGGCAAGTGGACTGAAAGACTCTGTAGGTCTTTATGTTAAACCCAACGAGGAAGACTACGAGAAATGTCGCTTCTGGATGGAAGTTTTCGGACTGAAAGATATGGAGGAACGTGGATTCTTGAAACTGTCGAGCGGCGAACAGAGATTGGCTCTCCTGGCAAGAGCCTTTGTCAAAGACCCAGAACTGCTGATACTCGACGAACCGCTACATGGTCTCGACAACTACAATCGTCGACTCGTCAAGGATGTCATCGAGGCATTCTGTCAACGTAAGAACAAGACCATGATTATGGTTACACACTACAAGGAAGAACTACCCGCATGTATAGACCATAGCATCTTCTTGATTCGACACGATGAGAATAACGATAAATAAAGAGAGTGAAATGATGAAAAGACTTTTATTATTCATGACCATTTGCTGTTTCACAACGACAGCAGCTTGGTCGCAAGACGTGCTAAACGAGATTGTAAAGACATCTTTGGCTATCACCAACGATACTACACTGAGCAAGGAAGTACGCAAGGCAGCTGTCTTCAAATATGATGCCATGACCTATCTCCGCTCAAAGGTTCTTCCCCCCAATGTCTTGTTGGAGCAAAAGATTAGTGCAGACTCGCTCAACGCATGCATCAAGATGCTCAACGAACAGGCATACGCCATGAACCAATATGTCACACTCTACCAGAAAAGACTCTCTGAAGCGAAAAAACGTAACTTGGGCATGGTGAAAAGTCTCTTCAAACAAGCCACCATTGACCACAAACTGTTCAATGACAGCGATACGGAAATCACACTGGCTTACTTCAACCGATCCGATTACCCCATACAGTTCTGCCTCGACTGCGATTGGATCAAGACGCTCGCCTTCATCCGCTCTATCGACTGGAGCAAGATATAAGAAAATTGTATGCGCTAAAGAGAAAAAGAGATATTAAACGCTCTAAATGCCTCCCCCCCCATCATACAACTCTTTACGATATAGAAAAGTCCCATAGCAGAGTTGAAACTCTTGGCTATGGGACTTTTCTATATCATTATTCTTGTTACAACAATAATCGAAAACAGCAATTATTGCCAAGAGATTACTATATGTATTTTACTATTGCTCGCTATATTTAACAAAAAAAACAAGGTCATCTCACGACAGCCCTGTTTCTCTTTATTTATTTCTTTTTCTTCAATACCAGTTTAGGAATTTTGATTTTCTGACCTGCTTTCACATCAATAGCACCACCATTAACAGCTTCAAGATAACACTCCATGCCTGGCCCTAAATACAACTTACTGATGCTACTCAACGTCTGACCGCTTTTTGCTACCACAGTTTGTTCAATGCCTGTAATGCGGTAAGCACCAGTTCGCACACGTGGATCTGCATCATACTTGCTTTCTGTCAACGCCTTCTCCTTCATCTTGGCAGCCTCTTTTTCCTTAGCTGCTTCTACTTGTCGCTTTTCTGCAGCTATCTTAGCTACTTCCTGAACCTTAGCCTTAGCTTCAGCTTTCTTGATACTATCTACTTGAGCCTCAGTCTGATGTTCATCAACACTATTTACAACTTCAGCTGCTTGAGCAAGTCGTGCGCTATCTTGAAGAGCTTTCATTCGCAAATCGTCTTTCTGTAAACGAGCCAAACTGTCTTTCTTTAAACGAGTTTTTTGCATTTCCTCTAACTGCATAGCAAGATGATTGCGTTGGGCTTGCATCTTACCATAGTTGAAAGCAAACCATCCCACTCCTCCTATCAAGACTATAATCAGAACGACAGCCACAGATATGACATAACGTGGAAGCATGAAGTAATGCTTCTTATCTGATACAAGAACATCGTCTACTTCGTCTACCTCATCAGCATTATCTGCATCTTTATCCTCAAAATAAGACTCTGCAGCAGGCGTAGTCTGCTTTGGCTGGGAAACGAGATCTGTAACCTCGGGAGTCGATTCTGATATTTCTTCTTGTACAGAAGAAGTTTCTACAACCTGTTCTGGCTCTTCCTCCTTGACAGATTGTTCTGCTTCTTGTACCTCAGATATAGGCTTCTCAAGTTGTTTTTCCTCTACAGGCAGAACTGACTCATGTTCCTCAGTACAAGCCTCTTCTTCTGGCAGAACGTTTAAATCTTCGACATGAACAGGTACTTCTTCTGTAGGAGTTTCATTCTCTTGCACTACTGGTTCTGCAGACTGCACTGTAGTAACTACAGGAATACTTTCCAACTTTTCTATAGGCGAATTTTCCAACTCGTCAGAAGGTTGTTGCTCATCAGAAGGTATAGACACATCCTCTTTGGACTCGAATGAAAACTTTCTATCTATCTCACTGAAATCAACACCATCGTTGACCACCACCGTCTCGAACTGAGCAAAAGGCTTGTTGACGATTTCCTTTAAAATATTGTCGGGAGTGAAGGTAATTTTATCACGACCGCCAATAACAATACGTTCTCCAGTATTGACATCAACACTCTCACGATCTTTGACAGACGTCACCTTGAAGGTGCCAAGCCATCTTATTTTTAACTGTTTGTCAGCTTGCATCACACCATTAGCCACATCAAACATCTGCTTGATGAAAGCCTCGGCCTCAGAGATTGTCATACTGTTCTTCTCTGCAAGAATCTTGGCAAGAATTGACATACTGGATCTATTCATCTCCTACTCCTCCATTCTTTAGTTTTTCCTTGATAGCAGCTACTGGACGAAAGCCCAATACCAACTTTGGTGGCACCAACTGGCGCTTCTTGGTAGTGGGATTCACCACCACACGCTCCATGCGCTTCTTGACTTCAAATGTACCAAAGTTGGGAATAGCAACAGCTTCACCCTCTTCGAACTGTGTTATCATTGCATCTATCACTTTTCTCACCAACTTCTGCGTATCCTCTTGCGAATACCCCGACTGACGAGCAAGTTCTGCTATGTATTCTTTATTGTTCATGATAAAAAACTCTATATATAGATGTTGAAAAAGAATCCTTTAAAATGCAAAATTAGTAAATTAATAAATAAAAACCAAACAATTTGGAGAAAAAAGCATTTTAAAGAAATATCAAGAACTTCAATAAAGGGGATATCAAGTATTCAATAATTTGATATCCCCTTTGATTATTGTAAGCTTCGCTGAGAGAGCAAAGCATGTTTATTTTACCTCATGATACTGTAGAAATAGTGAACTAATTATTCACGCTACCACCCACAATATCGAGCAATTCATTTGTAATGGCCTGTTGACGACTCTTGTTGTACTGCAGGTTGAGCTCACGCAAGAGTTCATCAGCATTATCGGTTGCTGTCTGCATAGCTACCATTCGGGCAGCATGCTCACTGGCTTGACTATCCAGAAGGGCAGTGTAAATCATCAGTCGCAACTGCTTAGGAATGAGCACACCTAACACTGTCTCCAAGTCAGGCTCTACGATGAAGTCATCATTCAGAGGCTTTGCCTCCGACTTTTGACGCTCGCTATCCTCTGCCTGTTTCTTGCGCAAGTATTCCTGAGCTTTCGCCGTAGCCACATTGGATGTGAGGTCGCGGTCGTTGTCTACACCTATGGCCTCGGTAGAGAGGTCGATAGGCAGGAAGGTCTTCTTTGTCAGTATCTGTGAACCTGCACTCTTAAAGTGATGATAAATCATCTCTACTTTGTCAAGTTCGCCTGCAGCATACTGCTTGGCAAGTTTATGTGCGATATCAGCACAAGCCTTGGCATTGGGATGATCGGCAAGTTCCATGAAATTACCACCTATCTTCAGTCCTAACTTTTGTGCCTTCTCTGCTACCTTTCTGCCTATAGGATAAACCGTGATGTCGTCAATGCCTTGAGCCTTATACTCATCCACTGTCTGTATCATCATCTTGATGATATTGGAGTTAAATCCACCGCACAAGCTACTATTGGAACTATAAACCACTAAAGCCACACGCTTGATTTCCTTGTGCTCCACCTGCAACACATGGTCTACATTAGGAGTACTAACCAAGAAGCTCTTGAGGATATGCTCCAACATGTTCTCGTAGGGTAGCATATTCTGAATAGCTACCTGAGCATGATGCAACTTGCTCGAAGCTACCATCTTCATGGCACTCGTTATCTTACGGGTGCTGTTGACACTGGCAATGCGAGTCTTAATCTCTTTTAACGACGGCATAGGCTATTACGCTTTATATTGTCCTGCAACATTAGCCATGGTCTCCTTGATAACATTGATACAGTCATCGGTAAGTTTACCATCAGCCAAAGTCTCAATAACATCGGCGTGCTGGCTACGCATAGCATCAAGGAATAGATCCTGACACTCGCGAACCTTATCCATAGGCACGTCATGCATCAATCCATGTACACCACAATAGAGGATGGCAACCTGTTCGCCTACTGGCATAGGACGATACTGAGGCTGAACCAACAACTGGTCATTCTTACGACCACGATCCAAAGTCATCGCAGTTACGGCATCCATATCACTTGAGAACTTAGAGAAAGCCTCCAACTCACGATACTGAGCCATATCAATCTTCAAGGTACCAGCCACCTTCTTCATACTCTTGATCTGGGCAGAACCACCAACACGAGATACTGAAATACCTACGTTGATGGCAGGACGGAAGCCCTGGTTAAAGAGGTCGGTCTCCAAGAATATCTGACCATCGGTGATAGAGATCACGTTGGTAGGAATGTATGCAGAAACGTCACCAGCCTGTGTCTCAATGATAGGAAGGGCCGTTAATGAACCACCACCTTTCACCTTACCCTTCAAACATTCAGGCAGGTCGTTCATCTGCTCAGCAACTTCCTGCTGATCGTTGATACGAGCGGCACGCTCCAAAAGACGAGAGTGGAGATAGAATACATCACCTGGATAAGCCTCACGTCCTGAAGGACGACGAAGAATCAGTGAAACCTCACGATAAGCCACAGCCTGCTTACTCAAGTCATCGTATACAACGAGGGCAGAGTAACCACGATCACGGAAGTACTCACCAATGGCTGCACCAGCAAATGGTGCGTAATACTGCATAGCAGCAGGATCAGCAGCGGTAGCACTAACGATGATGGTATATGGCAGGGCGCCATGCTCCTTAAGGTTCTGTACAAGGGCTGCAACGGTAGAAGCCTTCTGACCGATAGCTACATAAATACAATATACAGGCTTACCTGCCTCATAGAAACTCTTCTGATTGATGATAGTATCTACAGCAATGGCAGTCTTACCAGTCTGACGGTCACCAATGATGAGCTCGCGCTGACCACGACCAATAGGAATCATGGAGTCGACAGCCTTTAAACCTGTCTGCAGAGGTTCCTTTACTGGCTGACGATAGATAACACCAGGAGCCTTTCGATCCAAAGGCATTTCGAAAGAATCGGTAAGATCGATATCTCCCTGTCCGTCAATAGCCTGACCTAAAGGGTTGACAACACGTCCGAGGAAGTTGTCGTTAACACGGATAGAGGCGATACGATGTGTACGTTTTACGCTCTGTCCCTCCTTGATGCCAGCAGTTGGACCTAAGAGGACACAACCTACATTATCTTCCTCCAAGTTCATGACGATAGCCATGGTGCCGTTCTCAAACTCAAGGAGTTCGTTAGCCTCTGCATTACGAAGTCCGTAAATACGTGCCACGCCATCACTGACGGTAAGCACGGTACCCACCTCGTCAAACTGCTGAGAGCCATTTACCTCCTGTAGTTGTTGCTGAAGAACTTCAGACACCTCACTTGGTTTAATTTTATCTGACATTTTGTTATTTACTTTAATTGTTAAATGAGGAGTTAAGGAGTTGAAAGAAGTTAAGGAGTTAAGACAATACCTTTAACTTCTTAAATTCTTAACTACTCAAGAAAATTACTTTTTGAGCTGTGTCAGAATGTTGTTGAGCTTTGTCTTTACGCTCGCATCCATTCTATAAGTATCATACTCAAGGATAAATCCACCGATGATATCTGGGTTCACCTCAGTCTTGAACTCCACAGTACCTTGGGTTCTCTGTTCCACCATCTTTCGCATCTTCTGTTCTGTATCAGGAGTTACGGTAGTGGCAGTGATCAGCTTACCGCGGATGATGTTCTTCTGTTTCCTGTAAAGAGTGATATACG
>USOQ01000008.1 GCA_900556395.1 Candidatus Segatella caccae
CCATCGTTGTAGCCATTCTCATAGCCTTCCATTGTCAGGGCAACATGCTGGTGGCTTGGTGCCGCCAATGGGTAATGTGGATGATTTCTATCCTGAGTCCTACGCCTGGCGGAAGCGGCGTGGCGGAGTTGATGTTCCGTCTTTATTATGCCGATTTCCTGCCCGATGCCTCTGTAGCCATCCTTGCCGCCATGCTCTGGCGCGCCATCTTCTATTACCCATTCCTGGTAATGGGCACCCTGGTCTTGCCGAAATGGATTGCTAGGAAATAAAAATGAGACAATCTTTCTTGCTTAAGATTTTCGTCCATAGACGAAAAAAATAATAAAAAGGAGGAAATTTTCGTCTATACACGAAAAAAATGCTATCTTTGCACAAAAAATCGAGTATGAACGAAAATATTGAATCAGTAAAGAAGTATAATCTTTGGTTTGGTAACACCATTGATTGCGGTTTTCCCCGTCCACTTTATACCGAAAGTGTCGCTTCGTATCTTGGCAGCAAGGTGGTGAAGGTACTTACGGGACAGCGACGTGTGGGAAAAAGTTATATATTGCGTCAAACTGCTATGCATCTTGTGCAACAGGGTGTCAGCAGCAATAACATTGTCTTTATCAACCGTGAACTGACGGCGTTCGATTTTATAGAAAACTATAAGGATTTGGATAATTTTATCCGTCTGTACCGGGAGGAATTAAAACCTGAAGGACGAATCTACATCTTTATAGATGAAGTGCAGGATATTGATGGTTGGGAACGTGTAGTCAACTCGTTGTCTCAAGATTATACTGAAGATTACGAGATATTTATCACAGGTTCTAATTCTAAGATGTTCTCTGGAGAATTATCCACTCTTCTATCTGGTAGATATGTGGAATTTCACATATTCCCTTTGTCTTACGGGGAATATGCAAGCATTCATCAGCTCCCTGTCGGCAGAGAGAGTTATTTGAAGTATATGGCTGATGGAGGTTATCCGGAACTCGTGCATTTCCAGTCTTCCGATGTGAAACGTAACTATATTTCGGGATTGAAGGATACTGTATTACTGAAAGACATCATACGCAGATATACGATTCGCGATGTAAGATTGCTCGAAGATTTGTTTGCCTATCTGGTTAATAATTCTTCCAATCTTCTTTCTGTTGCCAATATTACCAACTTCATAAAAAGTAAAGGGCGCAAGACTTCGTATGATACAGTATCTCTATATTTGGGCTATATAGAAGAAGTTTATCTTGCACATCGTGCTTTGCGCTATAATATCAAAGGGAAGGAGATTCTTTCTGGCAGTTGTAAATATTATATGAACGATTTGTCGTTCAAAAATTATCTCTATGCTGGATTCGGATATGGAGCGGGGTATCTGTTGGAGAATCTCGTTTATCTGGATCTGTTACGTCATGGATATGATGTATATGTGGGGAGTATTAAGGATAAAGAGGTTGATTTCGTTGCCATCAAGAACGATCGTATTATCTATGTACAAGCCACTTATATGCTTGTAGATGAGCAGACGATAGAGCGTGAATATGCTCCGTTGGAAAGTATAGCAGATAACTATGAAAAAGTTGTAGTATCGCTTGACGATCTTAAGTTGCCTTCTCGCAAGGGCATTACGCATGTAAGGGCATGGGAATTGTCGCAGATGCTATAGTATGATTTAACACTTCTTGTAGGAAAATTGAGATAAAAAAGGGTGCGTCATAAATACATGACACACCCTCTCGTTTTAATTATTTTCCGATGCAGAAATGCTTAAAGATATTATTAAGTGTTTCCTGGCTACTGATTTGTCCTCCAGTGATTTCACCGAGTTCTTCGAGAACCATTCTGAGGTCTTCGGCAATGATGTCTCCACTCATATCCATGTCCATAGACTCGAAGACCCTTTGCAGGGAGTCGTCAGCCCGCAGAAGAGCTTCATAATGACGAGCATTGGTGATGATAACATCGTTTTCGGTTATCTCAGGAATGTCGGCTGCATCTACTAAAGCTTTCTCCAGCTGATCGATATTCTCACCTGTGCGAGCACTGATGTGTAGCTTGTCAACGGGCAGGTCAAGGGTGTCCATCTTGTTGTACACCATGAGGAGTTTCTTGCCTTGATTTTTAGCTTCCATCTCTTCTATTTCCTGTGCTGATGGCATAGCGTCGAGCAGCCAGATGACAATACGTGCCTCGTTCATCTTTTGGAAAGTACGTTCTATACCGATACGCTCCACCTCGTCGTTAGTGGCGCGTATGCCTGCTGTATCTATAAAGCGGAAAGTGATGCCATCAATAAGGGTCGTGTCTTCGATGACGTCGCGTGTGGTGCCGTGAATGTTGCTGACGATGGCTTTTTCCTCATGAAGCAGGCGATTGAGCAAGGTGCTTTTGCCGACATTTGTCTTTCCGATAATAGCGACAGGCACTCCCTGTTTCAGAGCATTACCCGTGGCAAAGGAGTGGGCGAGGGTATGGATGCGCTGTGCGATCTCTTCGGCAAGAGCACGCAACTGGCTACGGTCGGCAAACTCCAGTTCTTCATGGTCGCTGAAATCGAGTTCGAGTTCGAGGAGCGAATTCATCTTGAGTAATTTGGCACGCAAAGCGTCAAGCTCGTTGCTGAAATGCCCTTTCAGTTGACTGAGCGCCATCTGGTGAGTAGCCTTATTAGTAGATGCGATGAGGTCGGCCACAGCCTCTGCCTGCGAGAGATCCATCTTACCATTCATGTAGGCACGACGTGTGTATTCGCCAGGTTCGGCTTGTCTGCAGCCCACTTCTGTGAGTCTTTGCAATACTTGTTGAAGAATGTATCTGCTGCCATGGCAAGAAATCTCCGTAGAGTCTTCTCCCGTATAACTATGAGGCGCCTTGAATACACTTACCAATACATCGTCGATGGTGTGTCCTTCCTTGTCTATTATCTCACCATAGTGCAAGGTGTTGGGGCTGGCTTCTGCCAGTGATTTCCCATGAGCAGCCTTAAAGATTTGGTCGGTGATGGCTATGGCCTGGTTTCCGCTCAGGCGTATGATGCCTATGGCTCCACCTGCTGGTGTGGCTAAGGCGCAGATACATTCTTCGTTTGTTGTCATTTATGATTTTATCGTTATCTTTTCTTTTTGGAGTTTTTTAGATTCTGTCGAGTACCACCTTGATGAGGTTGTCGATGGTGCTTTTGTAGCCTGTATTGGCATGTTTGGTGCGTCGGTTAGCAATGACCATGCAGCAAGTCAGTGCCTTGTGTCCGAGCAGCAAAGATAATCCAGCGAGTGCAGAGCTCTCCATCTCGAAGTTATTGACACGTAGGCCGTTATACTCGAATGATTCAATCTTTGCGTTGAGCTCTGGGTCGGCCAATGGCGCACGCAGTTCTCTGCCCTGAGGTCCGTAGAATCCACCACATGCGATGGTAATGCCACGCACCATATCATCGGCAGCGATGCGCTCCAAGAGTTCGGGATTATTATCCACGCAATAGGGGTTGCCTATTTGGTCATTCCACTTCACTTGGCGCTTAAACTCCTTTTCGGTGTCAAGGTCGCAAATCTCGTTGCGACGTGCATAGAAGTTGATGAGTCCATCGAAACCTATACTCTTCTGTGAGGCAACGAAGGTGCCAGGAGGGCACTCCAACTGCAGTCCACCGCAAGTGCCTATGCGCACGAGGGTGAGGGAGGTGTGTTCGGGCTTCTCGGTGCGTGTCTTGAAGTCGATATTCTTGAGCGCATCGAGTTCGTTGACTACAATATCTATATTGTCGCATCCAATACCTGTGCTTTGCACGGTGATGCGTTTGCCTTTATAGGTGCCAGTTATAGCGCGAAACTCTCGGCTTTCTACCTCACATTCTTTCTCTTCGAAGTGAGAAGCTACAAGGCTTACACGTCCTGGGTCGCCCACAAGGATTACTTTATCAGCCAACTGCTCAGGCCGCAGATGTAGGTGGAAACAGCTACCATCTTCATTGATAATCAACTCTGATTCTGCAAAATACTTACTCATAGTCTACATGTTTTTGTCGTTAATAACGTTGGATTGTTTCTCGGTTAGTATCGAGAGGTTAAAACACCTTTATCTGGGTGTTTTATCTTTTTGCAAAGTTAATTAAAATCTTTTTTAATTCAAAAGTCTTTATGGTTTTTTATCTTGAAAGTTTCTTAAATAAAGGAAATAAGTGCCATTTTTAATATTATTTAGAGTGTGATATTCGTTTTTTTCTGCCTAATTGTTTACTTTTGCGTTCGATTTTGCGTAACAAGGTTTTCCCTGAATCCTCGTCAACGCATATATTAGAAAAAGAAAAATAGATAACAATCAAAACAGAATAAAATTATGGCAGAAGCTATTGACATCCGTGAACTCAATATACGGATAGAACAACAAAGCCAGTTTGTCACCAACTTGGTGATGGGTATGAACAAGGTTATCGTAGGACAGAAGCATCTTGTGGATTGTCTGCTCATCGGTCTTCTTAGCGATGGTCATATCCTTTTAGAAGGTGTGCCTGGTCTTGCCAAGACATTGGCCATCAAAACCCTCTCTCAGCTCATCAGTGCTGATTTTAGTCGTATACAGTTTACTCCCGACCTGTTGCCTGCCGATGTGGTGGGTACACAGATTTATTCACAGAAAGACGAGACTTTTCATGTAAAGAAAGGTCCCGTCTTTGCCAATTTTGTACTTGCTGATGAGATTAATCGTGCCCCTGCCAAGGTGCAGAGTGCTCTACTCGAAGCTATGCAGGAGCATCAAGTTACTATTGGCGACGAGACCTTCCGACTACCAAGCCCCTTCTTGGTGATGGCCACACAGAACCCTATCGAGCAAGAGGGTACCTATCAGTTGCCTGAGGCACAGGTAGACCGTTTCCTGCTCAAGGTTATCATCGACTATCCTACGCTTGAGGAAGAGAAGCTCATCATCCGCGAGAATATCGCAGGTGAACTTCCTGAGATTCATCCTGTCACCACAGCCGAGGAGATTATGAAGGCACGCCAGATAGTAGGCGAGGTATACATCGACGAAAAGATAGAGCAGTATATCGCCGACATTGTCTTTGCCACTCGTTATCCTGAGCGTTATGGGCTGGCAGACATCAAGGATATGATTACCTTTGGTGGTAGTCCTCGTGCCAGCATCTCTTTGGCAAAGGCAGCCAGAGCTTATGCCTTCATCAAGCATCGTGGTTATGTAATTCCTGAGGACGTGCGTGCTGTAGCCCACGACGTGCTTCGTCATCGTATCGGCTTGTCTTATGAAGCCGAGGCTTCGAATGTTACCAGTGAGGAGATTGTAAGCCGCATCATCAATAAGGTGGAAGTCCCCTGATGACGTAGTGAGGAATAAAGAATGAAGGGAGAAGAATGAAGTATCTCATTTCTTCTATGATCATATATATTGTAAAAGTAACGTAATTGGATACACAAGATATCTTAAAAAAAGTACGCAAGATCGAAATCAAGACTCGCGGTCTGAGCCAGAACATCTTTGCAGGTCAATACCATTCGGCCTTCAAGGGACGAGGCATGGCCTTTGCCGAGGTAAGGGAGTACCAATATGGCGATGACGTGAGAGATATCGACTGGAATGTAACGGCACGCTTTCATCGCCCCTTTGTCAAGGTGTTTGAGGAGGAGCGTGAGCTGACGGTGATGCTGTTGGTGGACGTGAGTGGCTCTCTCGACTTTGGTTCTACGCATCAGATGAAGCGTGACTTGGCAACAGAGATCGCTGCTACACTGGCCTTCAGTGCAATTCAGAACAACGATAAGATAGGTGTTATCTTCTTCTCCGACAGGATAGAAAAGTACATCCCACCCAAGAAGGGACGCAAGCACATCCTTTATATCATCCGCGAGATGCTCGATTTTCATCCACAAAGTCAGAGAACAGACATTGGTGTGGCCTTAGAATATTTCACACGCGTGATGAAACGCCATTGTACGGCTTTTATCATTAGCGACTTCTTCGACGAGAAAGATTTTCAGCACCCCTTGCAGATAGCCAACCAGAAGCATGATGTGGTGGCCATACAGGTGTACGATCCACGCGCTAAGTCACTACCCGACATCGGACTACTCAAAGTGTGTGATGCTGAGACTGGTCACGAAATGTATATTGATACAAGCTCTCGAAAACTTCGTCAAGTTCACACCCGACACTGGATGATGCGC
The DNA here is from genome assembly GCA_900556395.1 of Candidatus Segatella caccae. Taxonomy (GTDB): domain Bacteria; phylum Bacteroidota; class Bacteroidia; order Bacteroidales; family Bacteroidaceae; genus Prevotella; species Prevotella caccae. Next base: position 6,168 of record USOQ01000008.1, read on the forward strand.
GAGCAACTGTTGCGCGATACATTCGCTAAGAGTCAGGTAGACTGGACGGCCGTTGCCACCAACGAGGATTTCTCAAGAGCACTCCTCAATCTATTTAGACAGAGAGGGTGATCTGGATGAAGAAAGGACGTTCGGAAGCAGAGGATGTTGCAGCATGTGCTTACTTCATCTTGGGCCTGTTCCCTTTTCATTCGTATGAAGGAATAAGGCGAAATTCCGAGTTCATGACAGATAGAGAGTTCAACGTAATTTAGATTTTCATGTTGAAAAAGATTAATGTAAATATAGGGTCAATAGGCAGCACACGCAGAGTGAGACGGATAGCAAGCATTGCTATGTGTGCACTCTTGGCGTTTCCCGCAGCATCGGTTGGACAGGAAGTGGAACAGAGGCTCGACTCTCTGCAGATACTGATAGGCGAACAGACCCAGCTTCGCCTCAAGGTAACGGCGCCAAAGGGTTCCAAGATTGTGATGCCTACTTTTAAGCCCTCAGAAATACTTACTCCAGGCATAGAGGTTGTAGAACAAAGTAATGGTGACACGACCATTCTCGATAACGGCAAGATGCAGGTTAGCCGCAACTATACGCTCACCTCGTTTGACGAGCGGGTGTACGCCATTCCTGCACTCCCGGTAAAGGTGAACGGCAAGTCTTACCAAGGCAATCAACTCGCCTTGAAGGTGCTCACCGTGCCTGTCGACACGGTTCATCTCAACCAGTACTATCCTCCCAAAGGCGTTCAGGACAATCCTTTCATGTGGAGCGAGTGGAGCCCACTTTTTTGGCTCAGCATCTTGGTACTTATCCTCTTCGGTGCCATGGCATGGTTGTGGCAGCGCCTTCGTCAAAACAAACCCATTGTCATTAGGATGCGCATCGTGAAGCGTATTCCACCTCATGAGAAGGCTCTCTGCGAGATCAACGTCATTAAGCAGCATCATGCCACATCGCAGGAGACTCAGAAGGAATACTACACCCGCCTCACCACAACCCTTCGCGAATACATCGAAGAGCGATTTGGGTTCCGTGCCATGGAGATGACCAGTAGCGAGATTATCGAACATCTGCACACTGCTGCCAACGATAAGATGATAGACGAGTTGAAACAACTATTCCGCACCGCCGACTTGGTGAAGTTTGCCAAGTACGAAACCTTCCTAAATGAGAATGATGCCAACTTGGTCAATGCTATTAACTTCATCGATCAAACCAAGACCAACGAGCAGGTGACTGAAGAAAAGGTGGCTCCTCAGCTCACAGAACAAGACCGCAAGACGCAGGGGCAGCGTGAGCTCATCAAAGGTCTACTGTGGGCTGGAGCAATCATCATCGTGGCGCTCATGGCAACGGTTATCTATGGTGCCTATCAGCTGCTGATGTAATAACACGTTAAGTAACGAAAAGAATTAAGATGGAATTTGCAAGTAAAGGATATTTTCTCTTGCTCCTGTTGCTCATACCTTATATATTATGGTATTTCTTATACAGGAAGCGCAATGAGCCTACCATGCGACTGAGCGATACTCGCCAGTTTGCTTATGCGCCCAAGAGCCTGCGACAGCGACTTGTGCACCTACCCATGATACTGAGATGTATATGCTTCGTGCTCATCGTCTTGGCCATGGCTCGGCCGCAGACTCACAATTCATGGAACAACAGAACCGTAGAGGGTATTGACATCATGATGGCCATGGACGTTTCTACCTCTATGTTGGCAGAGGACCTCAAGCCCAACCGCATGGAGGCAGCCAAGGATGTGGCTCATGAGTTTATCTCAGGGCGCCCTAACGACCAGATTGGTCTTACCATCTTTGCTGGTGAAGCCTTCACACAGTGTCCGATGACAACCGACCATGCCAGTTTGCTGCGTCTGCTCCAAGATACACGTACCGACATTACGGCACGAGGTCTCATCGACGATGGTACTGCTGTGGGTATGGGACTCGCCAATGCCGTGAGTCGTCTCAAGGACTCTAAGACTAAGAGTAGGGTGGTCATCCTCCTCACAGATGGTAGTAACAACACGGGTGATATTTCGCCCATGACTGCTGCCGAGATTGCCAAGAGCTACGGCATCAGAGTCTACACCATCGGTGTGGGAACCAACAAGGTGGCGCCTTATCCGATGCCTACAGCAGCTGGTATTCAGTATGTCAATATGCCTGTTGAGATAGATACACAGACGCTCAAAGACATTGCCCGAACCACCGATGGCAACTTCTATCGTGCCACCAACAATGCTGAACTTAAGAAGATCTATCACGACATTGACAAGTTGGAGAAGACCAAGATGAATGTTACCCACTTCGCCAAACGATATGAAGCTTATCAGCCCTTCGCCTTAGCAGCTCTCTTGGTTTTGCTATCAGAGATTCTGCTTCGCGTCACTTGGCTGAGAAGGATTCCTTAAAAAAGAGAGGATAGCTTTATATTGTCACTGGAGAAATCTTCTTATGGGAATACTTTTCGACTACATTCTCTCAAAAAGACGAGAAATTCGTACAGGAGAGATACCTTCATAGAAGAGAAAAGTGAAAGAGAATTTATGAAAGAGAGGTCATCGCTTCTGAGCATGAGCAAAGGAGCAACCTCTTATGATATCATATTTATATTAAAACGTTCAAAAATAGGATTCATGCTTAGATTTGATGATCCATCATATTTGTGGTTGCTATGGATAATACCCGTTCTCGTACTGGTGAGATTCATAGGATGGCGACGCAGAATAGCTAAACTCAGAAAGTTTGGCGACCCTGAGTTGCTGAAGACCCTCATGCCCCAAGTTTCACACTATAGACCCACGGTCAAGTTTGGCTTGTTGCTTGCAGCCCTGGCTTTGCTTATCGTCATGGTGGCTCGTCCACAGATGGGCAGTAAAATATCGCATGACAAGCGTCAGGGCATCGAAACAATCATTTGTCTCGACATTTCCAACTCCATGTTGGCACAAGACGTAGTACCTTCCCGTCTTGATAAAAGTAAATTGCTGGTAGAAAACTTAGTAGATAAGTTCACAAACGACAAGATAGGTCTGATTGTCTTTGCAGGTGAAGCCTTTGTACAGCTCCCTATCACAAGCGACTATGTGTCGGCAAAGATGTTCCTACAGAACACCAATCCCAGTCTTATTCAGACACAAGGTACTAACTTTGCTGCAGCCATTGACCTGGCTACCAAAAGTTTCACGCAGCAAGACCATGTGGGAAGAGCCATCATCATCATCACCGATGGAGAAAACCATGAGCCTGGAGCCGAGGAAGCCGTTCGCGCAGCCAAGAAGAATGGTATCAATGTCTTTGTTTTGGGCATCGGTAGTACCAAGGGTGCTCCCATTCCTATGGGGGATGGCTCTTATCTAAAAGACCGATCTGGCAACACCGTGATGACAGCCCTCAACGAGCAGATGTGTCAGCAGTTGGCTCAGGCAGGAAGCGGACAATATATTCATGTCGACAACACCAGTGATGCAGAGAAAGCCCTCAATGACGACCTCACCAAATTGCAGAAGGGTGAGACCGACACCGTCATCTATAGTGAATACGACGAGCAGTTTCAGGCTGTGGGCATCCTTGTCATCCTGTTACTTATCATTGAGATCTGTATGCTTGAGGTGAAGAATCCACTGCTCCGCAACGTGAAATTCTTTAAGAAAAGAATATAATAAAACGACATTTCGCCAGCGAAGGATGAACCTATTAAGCCGTTCATACGTGTTGGCGAGATTTGATAAAAAAGATATGAAACATCTACATCCTATTAATATTACAAAGAGACACCAACAGATATTCTGTCTGCTGATCGGACTTCTTTGGGCCTTTACCTCGACAGTATCGGCACAGAACGATCGTAGCTTCATCCGACAGGGCAATCGGTTATACCAAGCTCACAAGTGGACTGCTGCAGAGGTGCAGTATCGCAAGGCTGTGGCGCAAAACGCCCACAATCCACAGGCTGTCTACAACTTGGGGTGTGCACTCATGATGCAACAGAAAGACTCTCTTGCACTGCAGCAGTTTGCTAAGTCAGCAGACATGCAAATCAACAACAAGACACGACGTGCTAAGAGTTATCACAACATGGGAGTTATCATGCAGAATCATCAGGACTTTGCCAAAGCCATAGAATGTTATAAAATGGCACTGCGCTACAATCCGCAAGACAACGAGACTCGCTATAACTTAGCGCTCTGCAAGCATCAGCTCAAGAATCAGCAGAACCAACAAAACCAGAATAAGAACGGCAACGATAAAAACAACAAGAACAAGCAGAATAAAAATCAAGACAAGAACAAGAACAAGAATCAGGATAAGGATAAAGATAAGAACAAGAATCAAGATAAACAAAACAACAATAAAAACGATAATAAGAACAACAACCAGTCTAATCAGTCAGACAAAGACAAGATGAGCCGTGACAATGCAGAGCAGCTACTCAACGCTGCCGTACAGCAGGAAAAGGCTACTAAACAAAAGATGCAGAAGGCCATGAGCCAACCTCGTAGTAAACAATATGATAAAAACTGGTAAGGGTTAACTTTTTTAGATAATAAGATTCATTATGAAGCAAATAGAATGGTACACTCTGATGATCGTCATGCTGTTGGGGGTCAGCGAAAATGCTAAAGCTCAGCAAGTATCGGTATCTGCACCAAAACATGTTGCTACTGGCGAAAACTTCCGCGTGGCTTATACGATTAATGCTCGTGAAGTGGAAGACTTTCGGTTGGGCAACGTGCCCGATGGTCTTGAGGTGATAGCAGGTCCTTACACCTCTTCACAGTCGAGTTATCAGGTGGTCAATGGTCACACCAGTTCGTCTTCGTCGTTTACCATCACCTATACGCTCTATGCGGGAAAGGCCGGAACCTATACCATAGGTGCTTCGCATGCACAGGTGAATGGCAAGAGATTGACTGCTCATCCTGTGAAGATAGCCGTATCAGGTCATGCACACAACACTGGAGGTGCTCCACGTATGCACAACGATGATGCTGATGAGCCACACATGCGACAGGCGGGCTCTGCCATCTCAGGCAACGACCTCTTCATCAAGGTTTCTGCCAGCAAGAAGCGCGTACACGAACAGGAGCCTGTACTTCTCACCTATAAGGTATACACCCAAGTAGACCTTACCCAACTCGATGGTAAGATGCCCGACCTCAAGGGATTCCATACGCAAGAAGTGCCACAGCCACAACAGAAAGTGCTGCACAACGAAGTGGTGAATGGGCGTCCGTATCGCTGTGTCACCTGGAGCCAGTATGTCATGTATCCACAGATGACAGGCAAACTCGAGATTCCTTCCATCACCTTCAAAGGCATTGTGGTGCAGCAAAATCGCAATGTCGACCCTATTGAAGCTTTCTTCAATGGCGGCTCTGGATACGTGGAGGTGCGCAAAGAGATTAAGGCTCCTGGTGTAACGATCCAGGTAGACCCTCTCCCCACACGTCCCACCAACTTCTCGGGCGGAGTAGGGCGCTTCAACATTTCTGCTTCCTTAGACAAGACTGACGTAAAGGCGGGCGACCCTATCAACATTCGAGTTGTCGTGGGCGGCATTGGCAACCTGAAACTTCTCAAGCAGCCTGTTCTCACGTTGCCTAAAGACTTCGATCAGTATGATGCCAAGATAACTGATAAAACCAAACTGACACAAAATGGTGTGGAGGGCAACATGATTTACGACTTCTTGGCAGTGCCTCGCAATCCTGGTAAGTACACCATTCCTTCGGTTGAGTTTACTTATTATGACACCAAACTCAATAGCTATCGCACCATCAAGACGCAAGCCTTCACGCTCAATGTAGAAAAAGGCGATGGTACGAGCAGTTCGTCATCGGTCAACTACTCTTCTGCCGACAAAGACATTCATGCTCTGAAACTGGGTAAGAGTAAGCTTCGCGACATGGACGATATGTTCTATGGTAGCTTTGGTTACTGGACCAGTCTTTTGGTACCTTTAGCAGCCTTCTTTGCGCTTCTCATCGCCTTCCGTCGTCGTGCCATCGAGAATGCCGATGTGGTGAAGATGCGCTCCAACAAGGCCAATAAGATAGCCACAAAGCGACTCAAGAAAGCTCGTACACTCATGGTCTCTGGCAAGCAGGGTGAGTTTTTCGACGAAGTGCTCAGAGCCCTTTGGGGATATGTGAGCTACAAACTCAACATACCGGTAGAACAACTCTCACGTGAGAACATACAAGAGAAGTTGCTTATCCACGAGGTAGACGCCGATACAATAGATACATTTACACAGGCTCTCGATGAATGTGAGTTTGAGCGTTATGCTCCTGGCGACCCAGCCGGCAATATGAACAAGACTTTTTCATCAGCAATGACAGCCATCATGGATATAGAAAACGCCATCAAGACAGCCCGTAAAAAGGGTAAGAAAAAATCATCCACTCGTAAGCAGGGTGACTACACCTTTGGCGTGTTGCTACTTCTTGTGTTCTTTGGGTTTAGCATCTCTGCCTCAGCAGTGACTAAGCAGAATGCTGATGCAGAATACACCAAGGGTAATTATCAGCAAGCCATCAAGGATTACGAAGACTTGTTGAAGAATGGTGTCTCGCCAGAGATTTATTACAATCTTGGCAATGCCTATTATCGCACCGACAACATCACCAAGGCAGTACTGGCTTATGAACGTGCACGTCTACTTTCACCTGGCGACGAAGACATCAACTTCAACCTGCAGTTTGCACGTAGTAAGACCATCGACAAGATAACCCCTGAGGGCGAAATGTTCTTTGTGACATGGTATAAGGCCTTAGTCAACTTCGCCTGCACCGACACTTGGGCTAAGACAGGTATCATAGCCATCATCCTTGCCCTGGTGCTCGTCTTGGTATACCTCTTTGCTTCTAAACTCGTGTTGCGCAAGGCTGGATTCTTCGGTAGCCTCTTCTTCTTTGTGGTCTTCTTGGCAAGCACGCTTTTTGCTTATCAGCAGAAACAGATGCTCATCCACCGCACGGGTGCCATCATCATTGCGCCTACCGTCAATGTCAAGAAGACCCCATCCAAGCAGAGTGCCGACCAGTTTGTCATCCATGAAGGAACTCGTGTCGACATTACTGATAAGTCCATGAACGGTTGGCGCGCAATCCATGTTGCCGACGGAAGGGAAGGATGGATAGAAACTAAACAATTAGAAGAAATATGATGTTTAATACGATGCTTCTCACGGATTTAGATATACTACACTTTTTCAATGGAAGCAACAATATATTGATTGACCAGCTGGCACTCGTGCTTACCTCGGGACTTACCTGGATACCCCTCTATCTCACCCTTTTCTATATTGTTATACGCAATAATGAAACCATGGCGCAGATAGCTTTAGCCGTCATGGGAGCGCTCGTGTGTGTAGCACTCACAGAGGCCATTACCGACGGAATCGTAAAACCCTTAGTGGCTCGTTGGCGACCCAATAACGACCCTGTACTGAAATACACGATCCAGGTGGTGGGTAGTCTGCGTGGCAAAGGCTATAGTTTCTTTTCAGCCCATGCTGCTAACACGATGGTGATAGCAGTTTTCTTCTCTTTGCTCATCAGAAGTAAACGTCTTGCTATCGCACTCGTGGCATGGTCGCTCATCAACTGCTGGACAAGACTCTACTTGGGTATGCACTATCCCTCCGACATTCTCTGCGGACTACTCTTAGGAACTGTCATCGCTGTCGTGGGTTATCTGCTTTATCTACGGCTCTACTATCGTGTGTCACCACGCATCACCTATGTTTCCAACCAGTACACCCGCACGGGCTACGATCATGATGATATAGATATTGTGCTCTGCATCTTGGCATTCACCTTTGTCTATGCTGTGCTGAAAGCACTCATCATGACATGTTACATTTAAAAAAAACTCTACAAATAAGATCATGGATACTAAACATATTAAGATAAGCGATTATAACTATCCGCTCCCCGATGAGCGTATTGCCAAATTCCCTTTAGCGCAGCGTGACCATTCTAAGCTCTTGCTCTACCGACATGGTGAGGTTGGCGAAGATGTATTCTATCACCTCGCAAATTATTTGCCTCAGGGAGCCCTCATGGTATATAATAATACGAAAGTAATCCAAGCACGCTTGCATTTCCGTAAGGAGACGGGTGCCCTCATCGAGGTATTCCTCATGGAACCAGCAGTACCTGCCGACTACGAACAGATGTTCCAAACCACCAGCCATTGTTCGTGGCTCTGCATGATTGGCAACTTGAAGAAATGGAAAGAAGGAAGCCTCAAGCGCGACTTTGAAATAAAAGGTCACAAGCTCACCCTTTCTGCCACGATGCGTCGCGGTGATGATTTGAGCCAAGAGGCAATAGCACTGATAGCCAAGGGTGGCGGCACCAACTACTGGGTGGACTTTGCATGGGATAATGCTCATATATCCTTTGCCGAGATTCTTGAAGAAGTAGGTGAGTTGCCCATTCCTCCTTATCTCAACAGAGCTACGGAGGAAAGCGACAAGACCACTTATCAAACGGTATATTCTAAGATAAAAGGTAGCGTGGCAGCACCTACAGCAGGCCTTCATTTCACTGATGCTGTACTTCATGACATCGACCGCCATGGCATAGAGCGTGAAGAAGTAACTCTCCATGTAGGAGCAGGAACCTTCAAACCCGTGAAGAGTCTTGAGATAGAAGGTCATCGTATGCACACTGAGTACATCGTGGTGCATCATCACACCTTGGATAAGCTTTTACAGCATGAGTGCCAAGCCATCGCTGTAGGAACAACGAGTGTGCGCACCCTCGAGAGTCTATACTACATGGGTGTGTATCTTATCAATCATCCTGAGGCCAGTGAAGACGACTTACACGTCAACCAGTGGGATCCTTACGAACTCTCTGCAGATGGTGACCTTGTGAATGGAATCACCCCTTGTCAGGCTATACAAGCCATCGTCGACTATCTGGACCGTAATGGATTGGAGGCTCTTCACTCCAGCACACAAATCATCATAGCTCCTGGTTATCAGTACAAGATTGTGAAGATGCTCATCACCAATTTCCACCAGCCACAGAGTACCCTCTTGCTGCTTGTCAGCGCATTCCTACATGGCGATTGGAAGAAGGTATACGATTATGCACTTGCCCACGATTTTCGCTTCTTGAGCTATGGCGACTCTTCGCTCCTCATACCTTAATGACGATAGTTACAAAGAGGATGTATAGAAGGGGAAGAAGAGAATATAAACGAACTTTGCACAATGAATAAGGTCACGATGCTCGGCACTGGTAACGCTACTGTTACCCAGATTTTCAACACTTGTTTTGTCCTTCAGACCGATACCACCAAGTTGCTGGTTGATGCTGGAGGAGGAAATGGTGTATTGTCGCAACTGAAAAAAGTGAATGTTCCGATAACGGACATTCACCACCTTTTTGTCACTCATGCCCACACCGACCATGTCTTGGGCGTTATCTGGGTGATAAGAATGGTAGCACAAAGCAAGAAATATGTAGACCATCTCCACGTGTATGGCAATGATAAGGTGATGACGGTTATCAAGACCATCATCGACATGATTTTGGCTAAGAAGCAGTTGCAGAAAGTTGCCGAACGTGTGGTTTTCCATGAGCTTTACGATGGTGAGTGCTTTGCGGTAGGCGACATGAGGTTAACCTGCTTCGACATTCAGTCTACCAAGGAAAAACAATTTGGTTTTCGTGCCGAACTGCCCTGCACCTCAGAAAAGAAACCGTCATCAGAAGATACCAAATTTCAAGTAAGAAGGCCCTTGGTGCTTGCCTGCTTGGGCGATGAACCTTATAATGCTCACAACCGCAGTTACATCGAGCATGCAGACTGGATGATGTGCGAAGCTTTCTGTCTTTATGCCGATCGAGATGTCTTTAAGCCCTACGAGAAATGTCACAGCACAGCTCTTGATGCGGGTAAGTTAGCAGCCGAGCTGGACATTAAAAATCTCATTCTCTATCACACTGAAGAGAAAACACTTGCCACACGCAAAAAGAAATACGCAGAGGAAGCTGCCGAGCATTTCAAGGGTAGGATAGAAGTACCCGACGATTTAGAGGAAATCTTGCTTTAAGTGAGATTTCCTTTTTTTTCATCTATTATGCCCGAAAAAATGAAAGTACTTTCAAGTGCCAATGAAAGTACTTGCGTTGGCTGTTGAAAGTACTTACGATGCCCATCGCAAGTACTTGCGTTTTTTATGCCTCTTTTTCCATATAAATGGGGATTGTGTAACTTATCAAAACTTAGTACCTTTGCATCCGTCAAAACGAATAGTAAAATTTCAACAAGGATAATAATTAATAAGGTACATGTCACAAAGAATTACATGGTTAGCAATGATGTTGCTAACAGCAGGAGTTACACGAGCTGAAAGCGTGTTATCGGATAGTAGTAAAGTATATGATATTGATGAAGTCATCATCGTGTCGCAACCTAAGGAGGCTTTCCGACTTCGCCAGCAACCGCTTAGTAGCACTACCTTTGGAAATTTCGAACTCAACAGATTAGGAGCACACGATCTGCGAGAAGTCGCTGCGTATGTCCCTAACTTCGTTATGCCCAATTATGGTAGTCGTCTCTCATCAGCAATCTACGTGAGAGGTATCGGCAGTCGTGTGAACAGTCCTGCTGTGGGTGTCTACATGGATGGAATACCCGTGATGAGCAAGTCGGCATTTAATCTACACAACTATCAGCTCAGCCGCATCGACGTACTCCGTGGACCACAGGGAACACTCTATGGACAGAATACAGAGGGAGGATTGATAAGACTCTATTCGCGCAATCCGTTTGACTATAAGGGCACGGATGTGAAACTGAGCTATGGTAGCAGAAATTATTGCCAGACAGAAGTTGCCCATTATACACACTTGGGTTCTGACATGGCTCTGATGGTAGGCGGATTCTATCAAGGACAGAAAGGCTTCTTTCGCAACGCCACTACTGGACAGCGAGCTGATGATTATCAGGAAGCCGGAGGAAAGTTCATGCTGATGGGCAGACTCCATTCTGGCTGGAACATCAACCTATTAGGCAACTACCAGTATGTGGACCAAAGTGCTTTCCCTTATGGTAAACTCGATTTGGAAAGCAACCAAGCAGAGAATACAGCCTCAACATTCCCAGGCAGTTATCGACGCAATAATCTCATCACGGGACTCACTCTTCACTATGATGGCCGTGCTTTCTCATTTGCCTCCACTACAAGTTATCAATATCTGAAAGACCATATGTATATGGATCAAGATTATTTGGCGGCAGACTATATGCGCATGATGCAAAACCAGTTGCAGAACGCCTTTACACAGGAGTTTTCCTTTAAGAGCAGAAAACCCGTAGGAGGAATCTGGAACTGGGCCACAGGCGCTTTCTTCTCGGCACAATGGCTCAAGACCCAAGGACCCGTATTCTTTGAGTCGGCTCTTACGACACCTATAGCGAATGCAATACAACAACAGATGTATAACACCATGGTGCAGGCCATGGCGCAACAGATGATGCGTCCTGGAATGACTCAAGAACAGGCACTCGCTTTAGCAGCACAGACCATCCAACGCGCTGGAGGTGTGAGTATGGCAATAGAGATGGGAGCTCCAGGCACCTATCGCACTCCACAATATAATATAGGTTTCTACCATGAGAGTAACTTGCAGATTTCACCGCGACTCATCTTGACTCTCGGTGCAAGATACGACTATATGCAAGCTCGTATACACTATGAGAGTATGACCTATATGACAGCTCATGCCAACGTGATGGGAAGGCAAGCCAGTTACACCCTGCGCTCGATGCTCGACGGCAAGGACCATCTTGACTTCGAGCAACTCCTGCCCAAGCTGGGACTGAGTTACCAACTGGGAAATAACGGCAGCAACATCTATGCTTCGCTAAGCAAGGGTTATCGCGCGGGCGGTTACAACATACAGATGTTCAGCGACATCTTACAGGCTGAACTCAATGCCAACAGACAGAACGCCATGAGAGGCGACTATGATGTGCCTCATACGCCAGAAGACTATGAGCGTGTAAACCAGACTATTGCCTATAAGCCTGAAACCTCGTGGAACTATGAGGTGGGTACACACCTCAACCTCTTTGAGGGACAATTACATCTCGACCTGAGTACTTATTACATGAAGGTGAGAAACCAGCAACTCTCCGTCATGGCAGGTAACTATGGTTTTGGTAGAATGATGGTAAATGCAGGAAAAAGTCACACCTGCGGTCTTGAGTTGTCTGCCAAAGGACAATGCTTGGACGGAAACCTTGACTGGATGCTATCATATGGTTACACACGGGCCATCTTTGATGAATACAGGGATGGAGAGGGCGACGAGACAGTGAGTTATGCAGACAAATATGTGCCTTACGTTCCTCAGCACACCATGGCTGCATCGGCCGATTATCACATCCCTATGGGGAAGTCATATCTGCGAAGTATCACCCTCGGTGCCAACGTACAGGCGCAGGGTAAGACCTATTGGGATCCCGCCAATAGCTACGCGCAGAAGTTATATGCCGTGCTGGGTGCTCATGCCGATGCAGACATGGGAATGATAGGGGTAAGCTTATGGGCTCGCAACTTGAGCAACACCTATTATAATACCTTTGCTGTGGACAATGCAGCAACAGGTACGAAGCAGTACTTCGCACAGAGAGGCAATCCTTTCCAGTGTGGTGTGGATATTAAACTTCATTTCTGATGAAGAAACAGAAGTATTTGATAAGAATATACGAATGTTTTGAATCGTAAATAAGGTTGGCAGAACAGAACCAGTCAACATCAACCATCCCCAAAGGCACGAAAAAAAAATGTAATATTTTATACAGAAAAATTCCATAATCGCAAATTTTATATTACCTTTGCAGCGGAATTTGAGATTCTTATCACACTTCAATATACAAAACATTCGCAAGTGGAGGAACAAAAAGTCATGAGGTGGATGAAAACCACAGCAGATATTCCTCTTTGCGCAAAATTGAACGAACATAAAATTATGGGAGGCATTTTCGGGACAATATCCAAGAAAAGCTGTGTCGCAGACCTGTTCTATGGCACCGACTACAATTCACATCTCGGCACACGTCGAGGCGGTTTGGCAACCTACAGTAAAGAGAAAGGATTCGTACGGTCTATCCACAACCTGGAGAATTCATACTTCCGCACGAAGTTTGAACCATCACTCGACAAGTTTGAAGGTAGCACATCAGGTATCGGTGTTATCAGCGATACAGACGCACAGCCGCTCATCATGAACTCGCATCTTGGCAGATTTGCCATCTGCACCGTGGCTAAGATTCTCAATATCGAAGAGCTGACTCAGGAGTTGCTCGACAAAAATATGCATTTTGCCGAAATGTCATCAGGCAAAACCAATCCTACGGAGCTCATTGCCTTGCTCATTATTCAAGGTAAGACTTTCCGCGAGGGTATCGAAAACGTTTATCATCACATCAAAGGTTCTTGCACCATGCTCATCCTCACAGATGACGGCATTATCTGTGCACGCGATAGTTGGGGGCGAACACCTATTATTATTGGTAGGAAAGACGGTGCCTATGCTGCATCGAGCGAGTCGACCTCATTCCCCAACCTCGATTTCGAGGTGGAGTATAATGTAGGACCAGGTGAGATCGTTAAGATAACAGCCGACAGTATGGAGCAGATTCGTCCTGCCAACAAGCGTATGCAGGTGTGCTCATTCCTGTGGGTATATTATGGTTTCCCTACTTCTACTTACGAGGGACGCAATGTTGAGGAAGTGCGATTCAAGAACGGCTTTAACATGGCCAAGACCGACGATGTAGAGGTAGATTGCTGTAGCGGTATTCCTGACTCAGGCACAGGTATGGCAATGGGATATGCAGCAGGCAAGCAGGTGGCTTATCAGCGTTGCATCGCCAAGTACACACCCACATGGCCACGCTCCTTTACACCTTCCAACCAGGCTATGCGCTCGTTGGTAGCTAAGATGAAACTCATCCCCAACAAGGATATGCTCAAGGGCAAACGTGTGCTCTTCTGCGACGATAGTATTGTACGTGGCACTCAGTTGCGCGACAATGTGAAGGTTCTTTTCGAACAAGCAGGTCTCAAGGAGTGCCATATGCGTATTGCTTGTCCTCCACTGGTTTATGGATGTCCCTTCATCAACTTTACCTCATCTAAGAGCGATATGGAGCTCATTACTCGTCGCATCATCGAGAAGTTTGAAGGCGATGCCAACAAGAACCTCGACAAATATGCCACCACAGGCTCACCAGAATATGAGCGAATGGTGGCAGAGATAGCTCAACAGTTGGGATTGACCTCCCTGAAGTTCAATACCATCGAGCAGTTGATAGAGGCTATCGGACTGCCCAAGTGCCAAGTCTGCACCCACTGTTTTGATGGAAGCAGTAAGCACTCACTGGAGCAGTTGGCCGACGAAGAGGAAGCTTAGTTGAGGAATCCCAACAAAGCTCCTGCGGCTACGGCCGACCCAATGACACCTGCTACGTTAGGCCCCATGGCATGCATCAGTAGGAAATTGTGTCGGTCGTATTCCAAACCCAAATTGTTGGAGATACGGGCGCTCATAGGTACGGCGCTCACTCCAGCATTTCCTATCAAAGGATTCAGTTTCTTGCCCTTTGGCAAGAACACATTCATCAGTTTTACAAATAATATTCCGCTTGCCGAGGCTATGATGAAAGCCAAGGCTCCGAGGGCAAATATCTTTACCGTGTTAAGGGTAAGGAACTCAGAAGCCTGCGTGGAACATCCCACAGTAAGTCCGAGCAGCATCACCACAATATCGTTAAGACTGCTTCCTGCTGTCTTGGCCAGACGTGTAGTCTTACCACTCTCTTTTAGTAGGTTGCCAAAGAAGAGCATTCCCAAGAGAGGCAAACCGCTGGGCACGATGAATGTGGTGAGCAACAAACCAATAATAGGGAAGAGAATCTTCTCTGTCTGGCTTACCTTGCGAGCAGGTTTCATCTTGATAACTCGTTCGTTCTTAGTGGTGAGAAGACGCATGAGAGGAGGTTGGATGACCGGCACAAGAGCCATATAGGAATAGGCACAAACGGCAATGGCTCCCATGAGATTAGGACTGAGTTTACTCGACAGGAAGATGGCAGTAGGTCCATCAGCACCTCCGATGATGGCAATACCAGCTGCCTGGTTGGGCTCGAACCCCAAGGCCAAGGCTATCATATAAGCTCCGAAGATACCAAACTGCGCTGCAGCACCAATGAGTATCAGTTTAGGATTGCTGATAAGAGCAGAGAAGTCGGTCATGGCACCGATGCCCAAGAAGACGAGTGGGGGATACCATCCTTGTTTCACACCCTGATAGAAGATGTTGAGTACCGAGTTGTCTTCGTAAAGCCCAATCTCCAGTCCGGCATCAGCACGGAAGGGGATGTTACCCAAGATGATGCCTAAGCCTATCGGTACAAGGAGCAACGGCTCGAAGTCTTTACGTATGGCAAGCCAAATGCAAACGATTCCCACCAAAATCATGATGAAGTTTCCTGCTGTGGCATTGGCAAAGCCCGTATAGGTGAGGAACTCATGAAAGTTTTGTATGATGAAATCCATAATAATAAATCTTTTAGTTGGACGTGTTATGTGAGGGAATGAAATAGGGACAATACTAAGCTATCGTTACCAACGTATCGCCTTCCATCACAGCATCACCCTTGTTTACGTTAATGCTTGCGATGGTGCCTGATGTTTCAGCTTCGATATTGTTTTGCATCTTCATGGCCTCGAGAATCACAACGGTATCTCCCGCGCTCACCTTGTCGCCCACCTTCACTTTTATGTCGTTGATAGTGCCTGGCAGAGGGGCTGTAACTGGTTTGCCAGCTGCGCTTGCTGAAGCCTTCTTGCTGGCTGCAGGTTCGGCATTGGCAGCTGTTGTTGCACTGCTGGGGCTTGTCTTGGCATTGTCGGCAGACGATGCTCCGCCCTTGTCACTATGTGCCTCATTCTCTATGCGGAACTTCTGCTTGCCAGGCTTGACAGGTTGCTTCATCTCCACTTCAAAGGGAATGCCGTTGACGGTTACATGAGCGATATTGCCTTCTATATCTTGTATCTCTACTTCGTAGTCTACGCCTTTTACTTGATATTGGTATTTCATAATCTTTGCTTTTTTGAGAGGTTATTAATTCAGCTTTCGCAAATGGGGAAGGTAAAGAATTTAAAGAAGTTAGAGAAGTAAAGCCATATGCTTTATAGCTAAATTTACCACAAAAAAGGCTATTGGCTATAACTTCTAACGACCGAAGGGAGTGACAACTTCTTTAACGACTATAGCTTCTTTAACTACTATAACTTCCGTACATGCAAAACTTCAGTTATTAAAATCTCGGATCGTTCCATTTGGTTTGTTTCGGTTTAATGGTAATGATGCCCGATTCGATGTCATGTACATCCTCCAAGTATTCCTTGAGAGCCAACGAGATGACCGCCATATAGATTTCCTTGTCAATGCCTTTGGTGGTGAGACCTTCCTTGAGCATCACGTTCGTCTTATGGCCGAGTTCAGAAGTAAGTTCGATAGTCTTCTTACCGGTCTTATATAATAAGGTGGCGTGTCTTTCGGTAGCACGTGCCAAGCGTTGCTTGTGCTTCATATATGCGCCAAAAAGCCAGAAGAAAACAAAGAGCAGCGCCAAACAGGAGAAGACAATCCCCATAGAGAGAGCAGCAATGCCCAAGCCGTATGGGTCGGTCTTTTTAAGCATCTGCGACTTACTGAGACTGGTATCTTGAGGCAGATAACCAGGTGTGACATCCTTCAGCTCACATATCTTCCACGAGCCGAAGTCTTTGCTGAGAGCGTACGATTGATTGGCTGCCAACCAAGGAATACTGATGGAGTCGATCAGGTCGACAGCATTGCCATCGTATAGAGCTATCCAGTTGTTTTTATCATGGAAAGCATCTGCGATTTCCTTAAGTGGCACCAGTCCGAGTTTTAAGTGGAAAGGTCCATTGCCCTCACTCAGCCATCTATAGTGTCCCTTCCCCTTAGGGAAACAGTCAGGACATGTCTTTTCTGAGTCTTCCTTCCAGAAATAGCGGTCGTAGATCATCACACTTTTCTTTCCAGCTAACGTTGTGCGAGGTTCATTGTTTGGTAGGGGAGACATGAGTTTACGCCGCTCTTCGGGCGACATATTCTTGTCGAGTACACGACGGTCGGTAGTGAGAAACATGCCCCGAATGTTATAGGTGGTGAACGAAGAGTTCGACAGCTCCACCCATGCTTTGTGAGCACCATACTCATCTACAATGCTTGCCTGATTGTTGATCATGACCTCCGTTATTCGGATACTCTTAGCCCCTTGTGCCCAAGTGGACAAGGCGGCAACAACAAACATACTGAGTATGAATCCATATTTCTTCATAGGCATACTTTTTGAGGGTTTGTGTATCAATAGGTATTACAGCCTCAAAGATACGAAGAAATTTGGAATAAGGCACAAAAAAAGTGCACATTTTTTTATAAATGTGCACTCCTTTTATAATTTATAAATTTTCGTTTATAAAAATTTATTCTTTCTAAGTATAAAGAGAATAAGGAAGTGTTACTCCCTGTACCCATCCTTCTTATCACCCTCCGCAGAAGAAAAGTACTACGATCTGCGCAGAGAAGATTCTGAGGAACATACTGAGCGGATAGACAGTAGAATAACCCACAGCAGGTGCCTCCTTGGAACAAGAGGCGTTAGCATAAGCCAGTGCAGGAGGGTCGGTATAAGTACCGGCTATCATACCCATAATGGTGAAGTAGTTGAACTTATACTTCAGGCGGGCAATAGTGCCCACAATGAGGATAGGAATAATAGTAATCAAGAAACCCGTATATACATACTTGATACCATCGCCTTGCACTACAGTGTCCCAGAAACCAGCTCCAGCCTTAATACCGACACTCGCAAGGAAGAGCACAAGTCCTATCTCTCGAAGCATCATATTGGCTGATGTGGTGGTGTAAGTCACCAACTTAAATCGATAACCGAAGCGACCTATCAAGATGGCAATGATCAGCGGACCACCGGCAATACCCAACTTCAGCGGAACAGGCATTCCAGGGATGGCGAATGGAAGACTACCAAAGATAATACCCACCATGATACCAACGAAGATGGTAGCGATGTTAGGTGCATCAAGACGCTTCACAGAGTTACCCATAATCTCGGCAACACGATTGACATTCTCTTCAGGACCCACAACCAACACCTTATCACCCACATGGAAATGGTGGTTGCGACCAGCGAAGATGTCCATACCCTGACGAGAGATACGAGTCACGTTGACACCATATACACTTGAGAAGTGCATCTTGCCAAGCGTTTTACCATTCATCTCAGGACGAGTCACGATGATGCGACGCGACACAAAATGCTGTACCTCATCCTTCTCACGATCCCATTCTGCTTCGATCTCAGGACCGATGAAAGCCTTGATAGCTTCAGCATCAGCCTCGGCGCATACCACGAGGAGTTCGTCGCCTACCTCGAAAGTGGTCTGGCTATTAGGAATACTCACCTCACCCTTGTGCAGCAGTCGCGAACAAACAATGTCACGATTGAGGAACTCGGATACCTGTCGTAGAGTACGACCAGCGATATACGCATTCTCCACACGCAAATGCATATTGTGAGCCTTGGCATGAGGGTTGGCAGCATCTTCTTCGTTCAACTTTTCTTCTTCGTCGGCAGTATTTACCTTACAGATGTACTTGATAAGGATCGTAGCACCAATAATACCTACTACACCCAGTGGATAAGCACAAGCATAACCATTAGCAATGCTTGGAGCACCATTAGGGAAGATGCTAATAAGAGCTTCATTGGCAGCACCAAGACCAGGAGTATTGGTAACTGCACCATAGAGCGTACCGACCATCATAGGAAGGTTATTGGGATTGCTGGTGTCGAAGAAGATGTAGTAGCAGGCAAACATCACGCACACATTAAGGAATATCGCCGTTGTAGAAAGCAGGTTGAGTGTTACACCGCCCTTCTTGAAACTCTCGAAGAAGCCAGGTCCCACCTGCAGACCTATCATGAAGACAAACAGAATAAGTCCGAAGTCCTGTATGAAGGTCAAGATTTCCTTAGGTCCAGTAAAGCCTACATGTCCTGCCAAGATACCAGCAAAGAGCACGAAGGTAACACCTAATGAAATGCCACCAATCTTAATCTTACCCAAATACACGCCGACAGCTATGACGATAGCATAGAGTAGGGCGATATGAGCCACCGAATTGGTGTTTGTAAAAAGGTTGATAATCCAATCCATTTATCTATCTTCTATATAAAAAATGTTTATTTCCGGTTTTTAGTAGGGGTGAATAAAAAAGGAAAAATCGGGGACACGCTTTTAGGGTGCCCCCGACTTAGAAGTGTTTGATATATTGAAACCTATTGAATGCAATAAATCAATCCTTCGTCACAACCACAACATGATGGATGTACACATTGTTCACCCATCAAGGAGTATAGGTGTGTACGAATCTCTTTTCAGATGAATTACTTCTCGATAGCTGCTACACCTGGCAATACCTTACCCTCGATAGCCTCGAGCAGAGCACCACCACCTGTAGAGATGTAAGAAACCTGGTCAGCCAAACCGAACTTGTTGATACAAGCTACAGAGTCACCACCACCGATGAGTGAGAAAGCACCCTCCTTGGTTGCCTCAGCAATAGCATCGGCGATAGCCTTAGAACCACCTGCGAAGTTATCAAACTCGAAGACGCCAGCAGGACCATTCCAAAGGATTGTCTTAGCACCCTTGATGGCAGCAGCGAAAGCCTTGCGAGTGTCAGGACCTGCGTCCATACCCTCCCAGCCCTCAGGAATATCGTTAGATGGGCAAACCTGAGTATTGCAATCGTTCTTGAAAGCATCACCACAGATAGAGTCTGTGCCGAGCACGAGGTTTACACCATTCTCCTTAGCCTTCTTGATAACATCGAGAGCTACATCGAGCTTGTCATCCTCGCAGATAGACAAACCAATCTTGCCACCGAGAGCCTTAGAGAATGTATATGTCATACCGCCACAGAGAATCAAGTTGTCAACCTTAGTCAACAGGTTCTCGATAATACCAATCTTGGTAGAAACCTTAGAACCACCCATGATAGCAGTGAAAGGACGCTTGATGTTGCCGAGTACTGCGTCAACAGCCTTTACCTCCTTCTCCATCAAGAAGCCGAGCATCTTGTGGTCCTTGTCGAAGCTATCAGCAATAACAGCAGTAGAAGCGTGCTTACGGTGAGCTGTACCGAAGGCATCCATAACATAAACATCAGCATAAGAAGCCAACTTGGCAGCAAACTTCTTCTGACGTTCCTTCATCTCAGCCTTAGCAGCATCAAACTCAGGAGTACCCTTCTCTACGCCAACAGGCTTGCCTTCCTCCTCTGGATAGAAGCGAAGGTTCTCGAGCAGAAGAGCCTCACCTGCCTTCAGAGCAGCAGCCTCTGCATCAGCATTGCCACAGTCCTTAGCAAACTTAACCTCAACACCGAGCGCCTCTGATACGTTCTTTACAATCTGTGAAAGAGAAAGCTCTGGCTTAACTTTGCCCTTAGGTTTACCCATATGGCTCATCATGATGAGCGCACCACCATCGGCAAGCACCTTCTTCAGTGTAGGAAGGGCACCGCGGATACGAGTGTCGTCTGTTACATTACCATTTTCATCCAATGGCACGTTGAAATCAACGCGTACGATTGCCTTGTGACCGGCAAAGTTAAAATCTTCGATCTTCATTTTTCCTAACGTTTTTATTATTAGTTATTTAATTTCTCTCTATATGAAAATAGGTGTTTTAGTCTTGGCACTATTAGCATGAATAAGAGCCCATTGGCATAACATTCCTTTTGCCTTAGAACCACTGCTGAAAACTGTAGGCAAAGGTATGAAAAATAACTGAATGTTGCAAATTTTGCGCTCGTTTTAAGTATTTTTTTTATCCAAGAGGGTAGTAATGTAATATCGGCTTTACAAAAATGTAACCTTTTGACAGAAAATCATGGCGATTATTTGGCAAAAGTAAAAAAATAATGTACCTTTGTATGGATTTTAAAATGTATCATTATATAACATAAAACTATAGAATCAATACGCATTTATAGCTTATGGCAAAAGACAAGATAGCTTATGTTTGCAGCCACTGCGGACAGGAATCTGCCAAATGGATAGGCAAATGTCCAAGTTGCGGTCAGTGGAACACATTCAAGGAGATTCGCATCGCCAGCGATACGGGCTCGCAGGCAGCTCGTCAGGCAGGGCTCAGCATGCGCCACGGTGGAGCAGCAACCATGTTTGGCGGCAATCATAGCGATGGAGGCGCTAAGCCTGTTTGTCTGCGCGACATCTCAGCCCACGACGAACCGCGCATAGACATGCACGATGGTGAGCTAAACCGCGTGTTGGGTGGAGGATTAGTGCCTGGCAGCATCACGCTTCTGGGTGGTGAACCAGGCATCGGAAAGAGTACCCTCACGCTACAGACCATCCTTCACATGCCCGACCGCAAGGTGCTATATGTCAGTGGCGAAGAGAGCGCTCATCAAATCAAGCTTCGAGCCGACCGTTTGGCTTCTTCGTTCATCGACGGAGAGGACATGGCTTATGGCAAGTCTTCACTCGACCACATCTCCATTCTTTGCGAGACAGCCTTAGAGAAAATATTTTCTCATATCCAGGAACAGGCTCCAGGACTGGTAGTTATCGACTCCATACAAACGATATCCACCGATGAAGTAGAGAGCTCTCCTGGCAGCATCTCACAGGTAAGAGAGTGTGCTGCTGCCTTGTTGCGATTTGCCAAGACCAGTGGCATCCCCGTGATTCTCATCGGTCACATCAACAAGGAGGGAACACTGGCAGGCCCTAAAATCTTGGAACATATCGTCGATACAGTGGTACAGTTTGAGGGCGACCAGCATTATATGTATCGCATCCTGCGAAGCATCAAGAACCGATTTGGTAGCACCTCAGAGTTAGGCATCTATGAGATGCAGCAGGGAGGTCTTCGCCAGGTTAGCAACCCCTCAGAACTCTTGCTTACCGACGACCACGATGGCCTGTCTGGAGTAGCCATCAGCAGCGCCATCGAGGGTGTTCGCCCTTTCTTGGTAGAAACGCAAGCTCTTGTTTCTACAGCAGCATACGGCACACCTCAACGCTCTGCCACAGGTTTCGACCAGCGCAGGCTCAACATGCTACTGGCAGTGCTCGAAAAACGAGTTGGCTTCAAGTTGATGCAGAAGGATGTGTTCCTCAACATAGCCGGTGGGTTGCGAGTCACCGACTTAGCCATGGACCTCAGCGTTATAGCAGCAGTGCTTAGTAGCAATGTAGACACGCCTATAGAGGCAGGATGGTGTATGGCAGGCGAGGTGGGACTGAGTGGCGAGGTTCGTCCTGTAAGTCGCATCGAACAACGCATCGCTGAAGCCGAGAAGTTGGGCTTCCATGACATCATCATCCCTCGATACAATTATCATTCGCTCGACAAGTCGAAGTTCAGCATCAACATTCATCCTGTGCGCAAGGTAGAGGAAGCGCTTCGCTGCCTGTTTGGATAATGTTCTACGGGAAGATGGGAGTTGAATCAAGGAGTTAAATCAAGGAGTTAAGGAGTTATCGCTCCCTACGGTCGCTAAGGAGTTAAGACAATAGTCTTTTTGCGTATTTTTTTAGCAGTAAAACATACGTCTTAGTTTCGTTAACTCCTCATTTCTTTAACTCCTTTAACTCCTTTAACTTCTGAACATACGAGATATGAATAAAGAATATAAAACAGAAAAAGAGATTATAAATATGAAAGATTCAGTAATTATCGTCAGCGGTGGCATGGACAGCATCACACTGCTTTATGACAAAAAGGATGAGATTGCCTTAGGTATTAGTTTCAATTATGGAAGCAATCACAATGCACGTGAGATTCCTTATGCCCAAATGCACTGCGAGCGTTTAGGCATCAAGCATATCACCATCGACTTAGGGTTTATGCATCAGTATTTTAAGAGTTCGCTTCTCGATGGTGCCGACGCCATTCCCGAGGGACATTATGCCGACGAGAATATGAAGTCGACGGTAGTGCCTTTCCGCAATGGCATCATGCTCAGCATTGCCATCGGCATTGCCGAGAGCAATAACCTGAAAAAGGTTTATATAGCCAATCATGGTGGTGACCATACCATCTATCCCGACTGTCGCCCAGAGTTTATCTCTGCCATTGACGAAGCTGCCCAAGCAGGAACTTTTGTCGATGTACACGTCTGTGCGCCCTATACAAGTATCACCAAGTCGGATATTGCTCGCATAGGCAAGAAGTTGGGTATAGACTATACCGAGACATGGAGTTGCTATAAAGGTGGCGAGAAGCATTGCGGCAAGTGCGGCACTTGCGTGGAGCGTAAGGAGGCTCTTGCAGAAGCGGGCATCGCAGACCAGACAGAGTATGAGTCCTAAGACAAAGGAGTTAAAGAATTAAGGAGTTAAGACGTATGTCTTGCTGCTTAAAAAATACGCAAAAAGACTATTGTCTTAACTCCTTAACTCCTTTAACTCCTTAGCGACCGTAGGGGAGCAATAACTCCTTATCTTGAAACAGCTTGCAAGCGAGCAATATATTTACCTAAGATATCAAATTCGATATTGACAATAGAGCCAACTTCAATATCACAGAAATTGGTGTGATCGTGCGTATAAGGGATGATAGCCACGGTGAAGGTGTTGTCGGTAGGCTCACACACGGTGAGCGAAACCCCATTCACTGTCACCGAACCCTTATCGACAGTGAAGTAACCCTTGCGAGCCATCTCACGATCGAGTTTATACTCGAAGGTGTAATAAGTAGACCCATCAGCATCACGCTTCTCAATACACTTAGCAGTTTGATCCACGTGTCCTTGCACGATATGACCATCCAGGCGCCCATTGAGCATCATGGATCTTTCCACATTCACCTTGTCGCCCACCTGCAGCAGTCCGAGGTTAGACCGGTCGAGTGTCTCTTTCATGGCAGTCACCGTGTAGGTATTTCCCTCTAAGGCCACCACCGTAA
Source organism: Candidatus Segatella caccae (assembly GCA_900556395.1). Taxonomy (GTDB): domain Bacteria; phylum Bacteroidota; class Bacteroidia; order Bacteroidales; family Bacteroidaceae; genus Prevotella; species Prevotella caccae. The sequence goes on from USOQ01000008.1 coordinate 30,270, forward strand.
GACACACACCATTGTGAGCCACACTCTGATCGATGCCCAGTTCGCCAGCAAAGGGACAATCCAAGGTGAGGTCAATGTTCTCCTTATCTCTTTTCACAGCCACGACAGTAGCCATGTTTTCTATGATTCCGCTAAACATGATGTGAAGTAATAATTTTTAAAAGATGAAAGTTTTTCAAATGTCGATTCTTCTAAATCCAAATAGACGAGTCGCAATAAAAAACGTAAAAAAGAAGTATAAAATCAGTTGTATATATAAAAAAAAGAAAGGGTCGCCCGATGATGTGATGAAACTCCGAACTTAGCAATAAGTTTGAGAGCTCCCTGCTTTTGTAATCCACCGGCTTTGCAGCTTCGCCGAACGAAGTCCGGCTTATTGTGGCCCGCCATAGGCAAGAGAAGTCTTCTCGGTTTCATGATTTGTAATGTGATGAGTATCCCAATCTAACCGAAACGACCCTTATGTATATGCAAAGATACTGCTTTCTTCTGATGTTGCCAAATTTTTTGGCATTTTTTTACATAGCATGCAATATCGTCTACAACATTCCTTTCGATGATGGCAGTTCGTAGTGATAGATATCTCTTTTCACCGCCATTTTGAGGGCACGTGCGAGCGCCTTGAAGATACCTTCTATCTTGTGGTGTTCGTTCTCGCCCTCAGCCTGGATGTTGAGGTTCATCTTGGCAGCATCGCTAAGACTCTTGAAGAAATGCTTAAACATCTCTGTGGGCATTTCACCCACCTTCTCTCTACGAAATTCCGCATCCCAGACCAGCCATGGCCGTCCACCAAAGTCGAGTGCCACCTGGCACAGGCAGTCGTCCATAGGCAGGCAATAGCCATATCGCTCAATACCTCTCTTGTCACCTAAGGCCATGAGCAAACATTCGCCCAGCGCAATACCCGTATCCTCGATGGTGTGATGTTCGTCGACGTAGAGGTCGCCCTTGGTGTGAATAGTGAGATCCATCATGCCGTGCTTACCTATCTGTTCGAGCATATGGTCGAAGAATCCCAGTCCTGTATTGATGTCACAGTGTCCCGAACCGTCGAGATTCACCTTTATATATATATCGGTCTCCTTAGTGGTGCGTTTCACCTCAGCAGTTCTGTCACCAGCGAAGAGGATTTCGGCTATCTTGTCCCAGTCCATACCATCTTTGCCCAATATCAGACTCTTGCATCCCAAGTTTTGAGCCAACATAGCATCCGTCTCTCTGTCACCAATGACATAGCTGTTTGACAGGTCGTAATTAGGATTGTCGATATAGTGGGTGAGCATACCTGTGCCAGGCTTTCTCATGGGGGAGTTGTCTTCGGGAAAGTGTCGATCTATCAACTGTTCCTCAAAGTGAACACCTTCGCTCTCTAATGTCTGGATGATGAAGTTGTGAACGGGCCAAAACGTATCTTCAGGGAAGGAGTCAGTACCCAGTCCATCCTGATTGCTCACCATGACAAGTTGGAAGTCCGTATGCTGTGCTATAAAGCTCAGATTTCTCATTACCCCCTTTGTAAAGACGAGCTTCTCGAAGCTGTCAATCTGTTCATCCTCAGGTTCCTTGATCAGCGTTCCATCACGATCAATGAATAGCAGTCTGGTTTGTTTCATTTTATTATATTTATGTTGAATGATTATATTTTAGGGAAGGTAGGCTTATGCCTCTTGCACCTCGTAGGTCTCCAGGTGGGAGATTTCCTTTTTCTTCATCTCGTCATTCTGGATACTTCCATATAGATAGACGTAAGAGATGTTTAACCAGCAAACGACATAAGTGAAGACGAAAAACAGAAGCGTCGTTGCAGAGATAAAAAGGGGAGTGAAATAGGCGGGTGTACCCACAGGATCGCCTTCGAGAGTGCCCAGTTGCGCCATGACTTGTGCCCCAATAAGAATACCTAAAGGAATGTAAATCACGATGCCCACTACGCAAACGATCAGGAAAGCCAAGACCCCCATATTGAAGATGGCTCCAAAATGACGCAAACCACACTTAAAGGAAGTCCACAGCCTACACTTCTCGTCTTTCTGTCTCAGCATATAGTGGGGAGTCATGTATGCCAAGGGCAAAACGCCTATCAACAAGACGAAAACAGCCACTACCGCTGCTGCCATCACCAGGAGCGAGTCAACAAGCGAAGCAGAGGCTGTGCTGAATCCTGTGAGGCTGACGACAAGACCTAAAAGGAAGGCTGCGATAAAAGTAAAAACAAAAGCGATGAGAGCAGAGAAGAGTTGGAAAACAACAAATCGCTTTAAAGTCCTTGCAAAAGACATTTGCGTGATCCATCGCCATACGGTAGCCCCCATCAAGAAAGAAGCCCCGATAGAACCTAAGTAGACACAAGTTTGCAACACGAATGACAACATCATGTTCTCTTCTCCCCAGTCGTGAAGCATCTTGTTGGGGCTTCTCAAGAATACCGTCAAGGCCATAAAGAAAGCATAAAGCATAAAAGCCCACCAAGTGTGTTTCAGCAAGTCTTTTGCATTGTCTGTCATCAACTTGTAAGACTCATACATACAAGCTGTTACACTGCGATGTTTCAACAAATCATTTATTTTCATTTTTAATCCCTTTCCTTATCATTCTTCGTTCTGCACTCTCTACTTTTCACTCTCCTGAACTCCGCACACGTAATAGCCGTAGCAATAGCCACATTCAGACTATCCGCAGTGGCTCGTCCAGGCGGAAAGTTAGGAATAAGCAATCGTCTGTTCACCCGTTGAGTAAGTTCGGGCGAGATGCCTTTACCCTCGTTACCCATCACGATAAACCCGCGATTATCGAGTTGCTGACTATAGAGGTTCTCACCATCAAGCAGCGTACCATAGACAGGCACGTCGGCAGGCAAGTTGTCGAAGAGAGCCCTCAAGTCACCATACTGAACTTTCACTCTGGCAATGCTTCCCATGGTGGCTTGCACCACTTTAGGATTATACACATCGGCAGTATCAGCAGTGCAGTAAATATGCTCTATACCAAACCAGTCGGCAATGCGGATTATCGTACCCAGATTGCCAGGGTCTTGCACACCATCGAGTGCCAGGTTGAGTAGGGAAGTGTCCACCTTATCGGGCGAGAACTCCCTGTCTTCACTCTGATCGAAGACGGCAAGCACCTGTTGCGGATGCTGCAAGAAGCTCACTTTTCTGAGTTCTTCCTCATCCACGCAGACCACCTCCGTCTCAGGCGCCAACACCCTGCCTTCCAACCACTCTTCAGTAGCCACGATGAGCGATGCAGGCTGCAGCTCCAGGAGGTCGTCGACAACCTTGTGTCCCTCAGCCAAAAACTTACCTTCCTTATTGCGGTTTTTCTTCAGTTCGAGCGACTTGATATATTTAATCTTATTCTTGCTAATCATCGTCTGTTCTAAAAATTACCATGCGACAGGTTACTGTTCGAAGGTCAGCTTTTCGAATGCAAACCTCACCCCACGTTCCCCATAACTCACCTGTCCGCAGAGGCAGAACCCCATGGAGGAGAGCAAGTTGATCATGGGCAAATTATCGTAGTTAGTGTCCACCTTGATGCTTGGCACGTGTTCCACCTCACACAGGCTACACACCTTGTTGATGAAGATGCGCGCATATCCCTCTCTCTGCAGTTCGGGAAGGGTGGCAAAGCGATGAATGACATAATAGTTGCCATGGGTGATCCATTCACCTTGCAGCACATCATAAGTAGGTTCACCATTCAACATTACAGCCCCATATACAGCTATCTTGTCGTCAACGGTCAGCACATACGCATTCCCATTATTGATATCGTCGAGAATACACTGTTTGGAAGGATAGTCTTCAGTCCATTGATGCCGTCCCGACTCTATCATCTGCTCTCTTGCCTCATTGATGACTCGCCAACACTCATCAAAATCCTTCATGAAAGCTGGTCTAAAATCAATTTTCATGCTGTATTATGTTGTTTTTAGAAAGTTATTCCACTAAACATTTATCCAATTCTTGGCAAATGGCCTCTTTCTGCAGGTGCTGACCGATGAAGACAATCTTGATCATTCTGTCACCCACCTTGTCGTCCCATTCCTTTCTCAGCTGCTCCTCGCGTTGCAACAGTTCGTCGAGTTGCTCTTGAGGCATCGTGGCTATCCACTGTCCGGCTTGCTTCACCGTCTTCTGCCTACCCGCCTGTTCGAAGACATAACACATGTCTCGCTCATCGGCGAAATAACAAATACCTTTGGCTCTTACCACGTCACGTGGCCATTTGCGTGCCACGAAGTCATCGAAGAGTCCCAGGTCGAAGGGCTTACGTCTATAGTAAACAAAAGTACCAATACCATATTCCTCTGCCTCACCTTCTTCGCCATGGTCGTGGTCGTGATGATGATGGTGGTGGTGATGCTCGTGCTCATCATGATGATGCTCGTGCTCATCGTGGTCGTCATCCTCGTCATGATCGTGATGGTGGTGATGCTCCTCGTGATCGTCATCCTCATCATTCTCCTCCTGTTTGCGTTCAGCCTCTATCTCCTGAATCCATCCAGCCGAAGTAGCCACGCTCTCCCAGTCAAACTGATGCGTGTTTACAATCTTGTCAAGGTCTACATCGCCATAGTTACATTCATAAATATCAGCCTTAGGCTGTATGGCACGAATGATATGCTTCAGCTTGTCCAGATCCTTAGCCTCTACCTCAGCAGCCTTGTTGAGCAAGATGATGTTGCAGAACTCTATTTGCTGAATCACGAGAGAAGCCAAGTCTTCCTCGTCAATATGGTCTTTCATCAAGTCATCGCCCCCAGCAAACTCATCTTTCATGCGCAGAGCATCAACCACAGTCACAATGCTGTCAAGTCTCAACACACCATTCTTAATATATTGCGGACCGAGTGTCGGGATAGAGCAGATGGTCTGTGCGATAGGTGCAGGCTCACAGATGCCACTTGCCTCAATGACGATATAGTCGAATCTCTGCATATCGACAATCTCTCTGAGCTGTTCCACGAGGTCCATCTTCAGCGTACAGCAGATACATCCGTTCTGCAGTGCCACGAGCGAGTCGTCTTTCTTACCGACTACGCCCCCTTGTTCGATAAGAGCAGCATCGATGTTTACCTCACCGATATCATTGACGATAACAGCAAACTTAATACCTTTTTCATTCGCTAAAATCTTGTTGAGTAGTGTTGTTTTTCCACTACCTAAATAGCCTGTAAGCAACAGGACTGGAATTTCTTTTCTACTGTTCATAGTTCTTATGTATATTACTTAGTTTGAATATTCTATCTTTTATCGATATGATTGTTTATAATGATCGAGCGCCTTGTTCAAGAAATCAAGATATGCGTTGACATCCTCCTTGAAACTAAAGGCAGCCGTCAGAGGATTTCCCTCATTATCTACAGCCACATAGAAAGGCTGTGCATTCGCACCAAACTTGCAGGCTTGCAGATAGCTCCACTTGTCGCCCACAGTACGCAGAGTACGCTTCTCGCCATTGAAGTCTACCTCCATAGGTTGCTGGAGAGGCGTCTTGTCGTCGACATAGAGCGAGATAAGTACAAAGTCTTTCGTCAACTTATCAGCCACACTGGCATCCGTCCACACAGCAGCCTCCATCTTACGACAGTTTACGCATCCGAATCCTGTAAAATCGATGAGTACAGGTTTACCTTCCGCCTTAGCAGCTGCCATACCCATTTCATAATCTTTATAAGCAGGCTCTACCGTCTTGCTGTTCAGATTGAAGTCTTGCGTGTTGATGGGGGGAGCAAAAGCACTCACAGCCTTACAGGGCGCTCCCCACAGGCCAGGCACCATGTATACAGCAAAAGCCAACGAGCACAGACCGAGCATGATACAAGGCACAGGCATCGGCTTGTCCAGTTCGCCACCTATAGCATCTACCTGGAATTTCAATTTCCCGATGAGATAAAGACCCAAAGCACCAAAGATAACAATCCATAGCGACAAGAACACCTCACGATCGAGGATGTGCCATCCATAAGCCAAGTCGGCTACAGAAAGGAACTTCAGAGAGAAGGCCAATTCGATGAATCCCAACACAATCTTGATTGTCTCCATCCAAGAGCCCGACTTAGGGGCAGACTTAAGCCAAGAGGGGAAGAGAGCAAAGAGGGTAAAGGGCAAAGCAAGCGCCAAGGCAAAGCCTAACATACCAATGGTAGGTGCAAGCCAATCGCCCGATGTAACCGTCTGAACCAAAAGCAGACCTATGATAGGCGCTGTGCACGAGAACGAAACCAATACGAGCGTAAAGGCCATCAAGAAGATAGAAATAAGACCCGTAGTGCTCGAAGCTTTACTGTCTACAGCATTCCCCCATCTATCAGGCAGTTTGACTTCAAACCATCCAAAGAAAGAGAAGGCAAAGACAGCAAGCAATACAAAGAGCACGATGTTGAAGACCGCACTCGTAGAGAGCGCATTAAGCGTACTTGGACCAGCTATTGCTGTAACAGCAAGACCGAGAGTGAGATAAATCACGACAATACTCAATCCGTAGGTGCAAGCATCTCTGATGCCCCTTTTCTTGTCGTCTTTAGCACGCTTCAAGAAGAAGCTCACCGTCATAGGAATGATAGGCCAGATACAAGGCATAACCAAAGCTAACAATCCACCAACGAGTCCCATCAAAAAGATATAGACGAGTGAGTGGTTAGCGATGTCGTTAGCTCCACCAAATGCCTGAAGCTCTTTCACCACCGGTTTCCACAGTTCTGCCATATCCATTTGCCCTACAGTCTGAGCCAAGGTCACACTATCCACACCATTTTGGGTCGTATCAACAGCAGGAGCCTGAGTAGCTTGCAGGAGCGCCAAGGAGTCGGCGGCATACTTTGCCTTCTTAGCAGCATCCATCTGCTGACGAGCCTGCTGCTCACTGGTAGCCTTGGCTTCTACGGCAGGAGCCTTACCTGTATGTTTGAAACCCACCTCACTGGGGGGCAAACAACTCTCATCATTGCATGCACCATACTCCAAATAAGCATCAATAACATACTGTGCTGCAACGAATTTCACCTTCTGCACGAAAGTAGCACTTCCCTCAAAGAAACGAAGCTTCATGCCAAACATATTGTCGTATTTAGACACCTCGTTGCCACGAGCTTGCAGCTTACCAACAAGCTCCACACCCTCCATCTTGTTGACATTAAATGTGGCTGAGATGGGGCCATCATTGCCTAACCCCGTAGAGTAGACATGCCAACCTGGTTGTATTTTCCCACTGAAAATGATTTCAGCTTCGGCAGTACCATTGGTCTTCAACTGGCTGGAAAACTTAACAGGGCTAAGCATTTGTGCCTGAGCAATTACCACAACAAAAAGTAATTGCATAGCGATTAACATTCTTTTTATATTCATTTAAATCGTTTTTTATTTGTGTGCAAAGTTACTAATTTTAATTGAAATAGTAACATTTTAATGCATAAAAATGATGAGTTAATGCACAGCTTGCAAAAAGAACACACAAAACATACACCCATGACGACAATACTTGATGAGTTTCGGTCATTAAGGTTATTAGGTCATTAGGTTATTAAGGATTTTGGACTTTTTCCGGCTACGTATATATAATATAAATATGTAAATATCCATATTATATACGTAGTTTTTTGCATTTTGCCGAAATCAAAATGACCTTAATGACCATGACCAAAATGACCTCAGCATTTAGTAAGGCTTCTCATTATAGTGTTACGAAAAAGACAAGTTGAATATTGACTGGCAACGCTGATAATCAATACGTTAAGTATATCTAAAGTTCATTTTGAAGCCTGAGGAAAACAAGAAATTATTAACTCGATTTACAAACACAAACACACACACAAAGCTATGATTAACTATTCTGTTTACATGATGTCAAACCCTATGGACAAGAGCGCAGCTGCCAAGGCTTATGCCAAGGCGCAGGTGAGCGAGGGCGCTGAAAGTTCGGAGCCGTGTTCACCGCATTGCAGATTAAGGCCGTCAAGCAGCAGGCTGCATAGCTCGATAATTATATTTACGGAGCTGCACGAAAATATAATCGAGAGCCACAGGACGTATATTCTCAGGAACAACACTCAGCACTTCGCATTTGGCGAGCTCCCCAGTGCACGCCCTCCCCAGTGCCTTCGTGCCATAAGCAACATTCAACACTTAACACTATGAGACTGAAAAACACAAAAAAAGCGTTAGCAATCACAACTAACAGATTGCTAACGCCTTATACTATCTTGAGCGAGATACGGGAGTCGAACCCGCCTTTCAGGCTTGGGAAGCCCGCGCACTACCGATGTGCTAATCTCGCAACAAAGACGTGTTACTCGGAGAAAAAGAGTTACTTATCTTTTGTTAAGAAAAGAGCCACGAGCGGGACTCGAACCCGCGACCCACGCATTACGAATGCGTTGCTCTACCAACTGAGCCATCATGGCTTGACTTTTCTTAATTGACTGCAAAGGTAATGAATTATTTTAATTCAATGAAATTGTTTTCGTTCATTAACCTATATTAACTTTGTAGAAAAAGTCAACTCTTCCTTATTTACATTCTTACCTATTACTATCGTCTCACCACCCGTAAGTGTCTGGCTCAACAAGAGCTCGCAGACACCATCTTCGATGTAGGTCTGGATGGCTCGCTTCAAAGGACGTGCGCCAAACTGAACATCATATCCCTTGGTGGCTACAAACTCTTTTGCCTTGTCGGTGATGCGGATATGATAGCCCATGTCTTCCACACGCTTGAAGAGTGAACGGAGTTCTATGTCTACTATCTGCTTGATGGCATCGAGCCCCAACTGGTCGAAGGTGATAATCTCGTCCAAACGATTGAGGAACTCTGGAGAGAACTGCTTGCTTAAGCTTTTCTGAATGATGCTACGCGCATACTCTTTATCTTTCTCGTCGAGCAGATTGCTATGGGCACTGCCTGCATTGAAACCTACGCCACGACCAAAATCTTTGAGCTGTCGGGTTCCTGCATTGGAGGTCATGATGATGACAGTATTGCGGAAGTCGATAAGACGACCATTGCCATCAGTGAGTCGACCTTCGTCGAGGACTTGTAACAAGAGATTGAAAACCTTCTCATTGGCTTTCTCTATCTCGTCGAGGAGAACGATGGAGTAGGGTTTGCGCCTTACGCGTTCGGTGAGTTGGCCGCCCTCTTCGTAGCCTACGTAGCCTGGAGGCGCTCCGACAAGGCGTGATGTATTAAAGCTCTCGGAGTATTCGCTCATATCGACACGTATCATGGCATCTGCTGAACCAAACAACTGCTCCGCCAACATCTTTGCCAAATAGGTTTTGCCCACTCCTGTAGGACCTAAGAACATGAACGCACCGATGGGGTGATTGGGGTCATTGAGCCCGACACGATTGCGCTGAATGGCTTTCACCAGTGTGTCGATGGCCTTATCTTGTGCAATGACGCTGCCCTTGAGTGCGGATCCCATCTTGCGTAGACGGCTGCTCTCTGCCTCCTCCATGCGCTCTACGGGTACTCCTGTGATGCGACTGACGACTTGCGCTACGTCGACTTCCTCGACAGGGATACGTTCTTGATTCTCGCCGCGTTCCCACTGTAGTTTCATGCTTTCCAGGCGATTCTCCAGCTGGGCCTGTTGGTCACGATAGCTTGCTGCCAACTCAAAGTTTTGGTTAGCAACAGCTTTCTGCTTCATACCCTTGGTCTTTTCGATGTCTTCTTGCAAGTCGAGGATGGGCTGTGGTACGGATGAGTGACTGTGGTGGATGTGCGATCCTACCTCGTCGATGATGTCTATGGCCTTATCGGGGAAGAAACGATCCGTGATGTAACGGTCTGCCAATTTGACGCACGCTTGCAAGGCATCATCGCTATATGTCACGCTATGATGTTGCTCGTAGCGTTCTTTCACGTTGAGAAGTATCTGAAGCGTTTCGTCGGGGGTGGTAGGGTTGACTATCACCTTTTGGAATCGTCTCTCCAAGGCTCCATCTTTCTCTATGCTATTGCGATATTCGTTGAGGGTTGTGGCGCCGATGCACTGTATCACGCCACGTGCCAGTGCTGGCTTGAGGATATTGGCTGCATCCATACTTCCCTGGGCGTTTCCTGCTCCTACGATGGTGTGGATCTCGTCGATAAAAACGATGATATCGGGCGATTCCTCCAACTCTCGTATAAGTCCCTTAATGCGGTCTTCAAATTGTCCACGATATTTAGTTCCTGCCACCATAGCCGTCATATCGAGCTGAATGACGCGCTTATTGAAGAGCAGCCCCGAGACCTGTTGCTTCTCTATGAGTTGCGCCAATCCTTCGACGATGGCGCTTTTACCAACACCGGGTTCACCTATTAATATAGGGTTATTCTTCTTACGGCGACCCAATATTTCGATTACACGGTTGATCTCCTGACTACGACCTACAACGGGGTCGAGTAATCCCTCTGCTGCTGCCTGAGTGAGGTCGTGGCTGTAATGGTCGATGATGGGGGTCTTCGACTTCTTCTTGGTGTTGACAGGGCGGCTGCCTGATGCTGCGTTACTGCTGGCATGATCGCGCACATCGTCGTCATCGTTGTCGGAAAAGAGGCCATCCTCTTCTTCTTCAGGGAAAGAGAAGCCTTCATCACTTCTAAGGGTTTCCGCTCCATGCGCCTCGTGCTTGTATTCTTTCTTAGGATTGTCTGCTTGATTGATCATCTGTATATTTTTATGAACTTGATGAATTCTTTTTTTTATTAACTTGTAGTGTTGTTGCAAAAGTTGTGCCACTTTTTGATGAGCAAAAGTACAAAATTATTCAGGAAAAACATCCCAATGAGTTATTTTTTAGAGTTTTTTCATTAACTTTGCACGCCAAAAAATGATATTTCTATATGTTTATTATTATATTATTCATATTATTGGGAGTGTTGTCGGGATGGGGCTGCCGTAAATGTGAAGCGAGATGCCATGTCGCACTCTCCTCCTTTGTGGGCAGATGGCAAGGTCGCCTGTTGACAGGTCTCATCTGGCTATTGCTCTTCCTTTTAGGTATCGAAGTAGGCAGTAATCGGATGATAGTGAGGTCGCTACCTACGTTGGGGGTAGAGGCTTTGCTGCTGTCGATGGCTGGCACTTTGGGCTGTTGCCTATTGGCTTGGGCGTTATGGAAGACTGCCAAGAGGGGCGAAGGCAAATATGCGAATACGAAGTCGGCAAAAGATTCTGACGAGACAAAGGCTGCATCAAGCGGCGGACTGGCTGTGATGAAGGGAAGCCTCATCGTGGTAGGATTCTTCGTACTCGGACTGTGGGGCGGCATGGAGAAGCTGATTCCTGGATGGTTGCTGGAAAGCGATGTGAGCTTTGTGGCTCTCTGCGGACTGCTCTATTTTGTCGGAATAGGAATCGGACTGAACCCTGAGATAAAGCAAGAGGTGCGCTCGCTGAGCCCACGACTGGCGCTGTTGCCTGTGGTGACTATTGTAGGTTCGTGGACTGGTGCGTTGTTGGCATGGGGCTTATTGCATCGTATGCTGACCGACTGTATGGCCATCAATAGTGGGTTTGCTTATTACTCGCTGTCAAGCATCTTTATCACCGAATATCGAGGTGCTGAACTCGGCACCATAGCCCTGTTGGCAAACATCATACGTGAGATGATAACCCTCTTGGGGGCGCCCTTGATGGCAAGATGGTTTGGGCCGCTGGCACCCATCTCTGCTGGTGGTGCTACAACCATGGACACCACACTGCCGATTATCTCGCAGACGGTGGGACAGCGTTATGTCGCCTTGAGCATCTACCATGGTTTCGTGGTCGACTTCACGGTGCCTTTCCTTGTGAGCTGGTGGTGCGTGTGGGGGAGTTGAATAAAAATTAAAAATTGAAAGAATGATAAAAGCAGCATTATTTGATTTGGACGGAGTGGTACTCGACACCGAAACCCAGTATTCGGTGTTTTGGGGCATGATAGGCAAAGAGTATCATCCTGAAATGCCCGATTTCGCACAGCGTATTAAAGGGCAAACTTTGGTACAGATTTACGACAAGTATTTCTCTGACGATACTGTATTTGCTCATATTGCAGACTATCAAGGAGTTGCAGCAGAGCAAGCTCGTATCACCCGAAGGCTCGACGAGTTTGAGTTGCACATGAAGTATGAATACATCCATGGTTTCGAGAACTTTGTGAACGAATTGAGAAGCAAGGGTGTGAAGTGCGCTGTGGTGACAAGTAGTAATCAAGCCAAAATGAACAGTGTGTATGAACAGCACCCCGAGCTAAAGGATTACTTCGACAGAGTACTTACAAGCGAGGACTTCGCTCGCAGCAAGCCCGACCCTGATTGTTATCTGAAAGGGGCAGCCTGTTTTGATGCCAAACCTGAGGAGTGTGTAGGACTGGAAGATAGCTTTAACGGACTGAGAGCGGTGCGCGCCTCTGGAGCTTTTACGCTCGGACTTGCCACGACCAACTCGGCTGAAGCCATCGCTCCATTCGCTGACTACGTGATCGGGGATTATCATGGTTTTGGTTACGAAGACCTGTGTAGGGTGGTGGAACAGAAGAGGATAGAAAAGTGAAAAAAAGTGCTTTTTTCTTTGTAGTGTGCCTAAATAGCTGTAACTTTGCACCTGATTTCAAAAACAGACAAAAGAAAAATGGGATATTTATCGACTGACAAGAAGAAAATTACCACCAAGACCTTTGCTGAAATGAAGCAGGCTGGCGAGAAAGTTACTATGCTTACAGCTTACGATTTTACCACCGCAGGTATTATCGATTCAGCAGGTATCGACAGTATATTGATAGGCGATTCTGCCTCTAATGTAATGGCAGGCAATGCCAATACGCTACCGATAACCGTAGACCAGATGATTTATCACGCACGCAGTGTGACGAGAGCTGTCAACCATGCGCTCGTGGTGTGCGATATGCCCTTCGGAAGTTATCAGACAGGCCGCGAGGATGCGCTTCGTAATGCGTGTCGCATGATGAAGGAAACGGGCGTTGACGCACTGAAATTGGAGGGCGGCATAGAAATCATTGACACTGTGAAGGCACTCATCGATGCAGGAATTCCTGTTCATGGGCACTTGGGACTCACGCCACAGAGTGTCAACAAGTTTGGTGGCTACGGAATCCGTGCCAAGGAGGAGGCAGAGGCTGAGAAACTCATCCATGACGCCATCGCCCTTGATAAGGCTGGATGCTTCGCCATCGTGCTGGAGAAAGTGCCTGCCAAGTTGGCTGCTGAGGTTTCCCGACAGGTGAAAGCCGTTACGATCGGTATTGGTGCTGGCGCGGGCTGTGACGGACAGGTGCTGGTATATGCTGATGCTTTGGGTATGACTCAGGGTTTCAAGCCCAAGTTCTTGCGCCATTTTGCCCAGGTGGGTGAGGAGATGACCAAGGGCGTACAATCATATGTCGACGCAGTGAAAACTGGCGGTTATCCTTCTGTAGAGGAGTCTTACTAATGTGAGGCTCCTTCGTTCGGAAGTTCTATTTTTCACACTTCAGTAACTATTAGTGTATAGATATGGATACGCAGAATACTCCTGTACATCTCAGTTTCTGGCATCGTGATTTTTGGATGTTGGCCTTTGCCAACCTGCTACTCATGATGTCGGCTTATGCCTTGTTGCCTACTTTGCCTTTTTATCTGATGGGGCGTGGACTCGACGGCATGGAGACGGGACTGGTGATGGGTGCTTACGGAGTAGGTCTCTTTTTTCTGGGTGGTTTCTGTTCATACTGGGTGCAGCGCTATCGCCGCAATCATGTGTGCCAGATTGCCATCTTGTCGATGGTGGGATGCATGGCGATGGCTTATTACTTGGAGTTTGTCTTTGCCATGGAGATGGAGTTCAGACTACTGCTCATCATGCGCATCGTATTGGGAGCTACGACAGGCTTGGCTGCGATAGTGCTGGGCAGCACCTTAGCCATCGACATCTGTGAGTCTTTTCAGCGCACAGCTGCTAATCACATCATGGCTTGGTTTGGGCGTTTTGCCTTAGCCTTAGGACCACTGGCTGCACTCCTCGTCTTCTGTCGTTGGGGCTATTCCTTTGTGCCTGTTCTTTCGGGTGGTTTGGCATTGTGTGCATGGTTGCTTATCACATTGGTGAAGTTTCCATTCAAGGCTCCATCCGAGAAGATACGCCTTTTCAGCCTCGACCGCTTTTTCTTAACACAGGGGTTCCCGCTTTTTGCCAATTTACTTCTCATCATGATGGCGGTGGGTATATTGGTGGCCCAAGCTCATGGCATGATGTATTATGTCTTACTATTTGCAGGAATGGCACTGGCTGTGTTGGCAGAACGCTATGCTTTTGCCAATGCTGAACTGAAGAGCGAGGTGCTTACAGGTCTCATCGTGCTGATGGCGGCTGTATTGATAGATTTCACTCATCAGACGCGTGCCATCGAGTATATTTCTCCCATGATGATAGGTTTTGCTGCTGGCATCATAGGAAGTCGTTTTCTGCTTTTCTATCTCAAATTGTCCAAACATTGCCAGCGTGGCACAAGTCAGAGTTCTTATTTCTTGGCATGGGAAACAGGCATTAGCTTGGGCGTGCTTATCAAGTGGTGCGTTCTGACTGATGCTCGTGGCTATACGCCTTATGCATGCTTGGGATTGCTTGCTATGAGTTTAGCTCTCTACAACTTCCTGGTGCATCCCTGGTACATGAAACATCGCAATAGATAAAGAGTTAAGACGGCTGTCTCTTAGGAGGAGTTAAAAGAGTTAAGACGGATGTCTTGCTGCTTAAAACTACGCCAAAAAAACTATTGTCTTAACTCCTCAGCGACCATAGGGAGCAATAACTCCAGGAATCAACATCAAAACATATATATAGTGAAAATCAAAACACTTTTATGGGTAACTGCCTATATGGCAAGTTGCCTGTCGACACAAGCAAAAACAGGAAACAACATTTATTCGGCAAATAACGAAGCGAGCAACATCTCAATGCCGTTGGTTTCCTCAATAGAAGCGAAGAGAGTACATCTTCGTGACAGTATTCTTGCCCATATTTCAGGTGCTAAGATAGCGCAAAAAATGCTACTGATTCGTAAGTTTGGTGCAAAGAATGACGGGAAGACCGATTGTCGCGCTGCCTTTGCCAAAGCTATCAAGAAGGCTACTGCGATGAAGGGTGCTAAGATCGTGGTGCCAGCAGGCACTTATTACATACAGGGTCCCATCGTGCTTTCCGACCATGTCTGCCTGGAATTGCAGAAAGGTGCTACTCTCAAGTTTGCTCCTGAGGCGAAGTATTATCCTGTTGTGAATACCAGCTGGGAGGGTACATTCCTATACAACTATTCTCCATTTATCTATGCCTGGGGCTGTCATGATGTTGCGATAGTGGGAGAAGGTACTATTGACGGAAATGCTACGGCTACATTTGCTACGTGGCGCTCCAAGCAACAGGAATGTAAGAAGTTGAGTCGCAAGATGAATCATGAGGCGGTGCCTGTAAAAGAACGACATTTCGGTGACGGGCACTGGCTTCGTCCACAGCTCATCCAATTATATAATTGCAAGAATATTACCATAGAGGGTGTGAAGATTACCAACTCTCCTTTCTGGTGCATCCATCTCCTGAAAAGTGAGAACATCATTTGTCGCAATCTACGCTATGATGCTAAACTCGCTAATAATGACGGCATCGACCCCGAGTGCTCACGCAATGTCTTGATAGAGGGCGTGGAATTTAACAACGGCGATGACAATGTGGCTATCAAGAGTGGTCGTGACAACGATGGTTGGGAAGCTGAAATGCCTTCCGAGAATGTGATTATACGCAACTGCCGTTTCAAGGGACTTCATGGCGTGGTGATAGGAAGCGAAATGTCGGCAGGGGTGAGAAATATTATCGTAGAAAACTGTCATACTGCTGGTTATTGCAAGCGAGGTATTTTTATCAAGACAAATCCCGATCGGGGTGGATTTGTTGAGAATGTATTTGTCAAAAACTGTGAATTCGATGAGGTAGAGGACTTGTTTTATGTCACCAGTCGCTATGCTGGTGAAGGACTCGGTAATCATCATTTTTCGACCGTCAGAAATATCTTTGTCGATGGGGTGAAGTGCAACGTGGCGAAAGCTGCTGCCATTGTGCTGCAAGGTACAGAGAGTAAGCCTATTACCAACGTTTCTATCGAACAAATAGAGGTCAAGAAGGCTAAGATAGGGCTCAGCTTTGAAAACGTAATCGGTGTCAATATGGGCACTTGTCACATCGGTGGAAAAGTAGGTACTCCTTCGCAGATAACTCCAAAAGACAAGTTGTTCGAAAACGAAAAATAATCAATAACTTCTTGTGACTCATCTTTTTCTGTTAATATCCCTCAAAAGTTTTGGGCTTTTGAGGGATATTTTGTATTTTTGCTATGTCTTAATAGAATATAATGGGGGAGTGATAAGCCTTAAGCAACCGATTAGGGGCTTTTCGTTATAAGAATAGTAAAAGAAAAACTTATTTTATTTTTATAGGAATAGTAACGGAAAAGAAGACTTATCATGATCTGCACAGAACAAATAAAGTTGAAGATTATGAAAGATATTTTATCATTAGCCCGTGAGCGATTCTCTGCTCGCAAGTTTACAACCGAACCGGTAAGCGAAGAAGACTTAGCTTACGTAATGGAGTGTGTGCGACTGGCGCCTTCTGCATGCAATCGTCAACCCTGGAAGTGGTTGATAGTGCGCTCGGAGGAAGCCAAGGCTCAACTCAGAGTTTGTTATGACAGAGAGTGGTTTAAGACGGCTCCCATGTACATCGTTGGCATGAAGAATGTGGAGGAGAACTGGGTGCGCAAATATGACAACAAGCCCCATGGTGACATCGATGTAGCCATTGCTACCGAACATCTCTGCCTGGCTGCTACAGAAAGAGGCTTAGGCACTTGCTGGGTTTGTGCTTACGACAGTTCGATGCTCAAAGAACTCTTCCCTAAGGAGGGTTTTGAGGCTGTTGTCATCATTCCCATCGGGCATATTGCCGACGACTGCCCACGCAACGAGAAAAATCGCAAGGAGATGAAGGAGATTATGGAGGAGGTATAGTAAGGAGTTAAGACTTATGTCTTACTGCTTAAAACTACGCTCCAAAAGACTATTGTCTTAACTCCTCAGCGACCGTAGGGAGCGATAACTCCTAAAAATATGATAGACTTATGTCTTACTGCTTGAAACTACGCTCCAAAAAAACTATTGTCTTAACTCCTCAGCGACCGTAGGGAGCGATAACTCCTTAACTCCTTTAACTCCTAAAAAATAAGATAAACCAAACCTAACCTAATAAATTGATGAAAAAGTTTTTTGTTTTCTTGTTTGCAGTCATGTGTCTGCAAACTAATTCTGCACAGTCAGAGAATGTTCGAGAGAAGGTGCGCCTTAACGAAGGCTGGAAATTTGCTTTGGGAAATGCAGCTGACCCTGTCAAAGACTTTGGTTGCGGTACGGAGTATTTCAACTATTTTACCAAAGCCAATTCTATCCACAACGAAGGGCCTTACGCAGCAAAATTCAATGATTCCACTTGGCAGGAGGTTCGTATTCCGCACGACTGGGTTTGCACACTACCTTATGCTCCAGAAGCCAGTCACTCGCATGGATACAAGACCGTGGGCTACAAATATCCCGAAACCAGTGTGGGATGGTATCGTAAGAAAATTCACATTCCACAAAGCGACTTAGGCAAGCACCTTGCTCTGCAGTTTGATGGTATTTTCCGCAACGCACAAGTATGGTTCAACGGCTTCTATATGGGCATAGAGCCCAGCGGCTACGCCACTCAGGTGTATGATGTGACGGAATATGTCAATTACGGCGGCGACAACTTCATTTGTGTGCGTGCTGATGCTACGCTCGAAGAAGGCTGGTATTATGAGGGGGCTGGTATTTATCGCGATGCTTGGCTCCTCAAGAGTTCTTCTGTCAGTGTAACGCCCTTCGGAACCTTTGTTTTCGCCCAGCTGAAAGCTCCTTACAAGACCTCGACCATTCATGTCAAAACGGAGGTAAACAATCATGCCTTGAAAGCGCAAACATGCACCATCGATCAGCTACTAATTGATGCGCAAGGTAGAACCGTAGGCGAGGCTAAGACTATAAAAATGGCTCTTAATGCCAAGGAAACAGCCGAATGTGAACAAACCCTTACACTCGACAATCCTCATCTATGGTCGACTGATGATCCCTATATATATAAGATGAAGACCATCATCAAGGTGGATGGGGTAGTGGAGGATGTCTATGAAAGCACTACGGGCATTCGCGACATTGCCTTTGACGCTGAGCGTGGCTTCTTGCTCAATGGTAAGCAAGTAAAGCTAAAGGGCGTCAATATGCACCAAGATCATGCGGGGGTGGGCACGGCTTTGCCCGAGGCTTTGATGGAATGGCGCATCAAGAAACTGAAAGAGTTAGGATGCAACGCCTATCGTTCTTCTCATCATCCCATGACACCTGCTTTACTGGATATTTGCGATAGGGAAGGCATTCTCGTTATCAACGAAAACCGACTGAGCGGTATTAATGGCGAACACTTGCGCCTGTTAGAAAATATGATTAAGCGCGACAGAAACCATCCTTCTATCATCCTATGGAGCGATGGCAACGAGGAGTGGGGAATGGAAAACTCTGTCCAAGGAATGAGGATAGCTCAAGCCATGCGCGAATATACTCGCCTCATGGATCCTACACGTCCTTCTACTATGGCTAATGCAGGCGGTTCTGAGCTCATCAAAGGCCTGGATGTCGTGGGCTTCAACTACATCATTCAAAACGATGTAGATAATCGTAAAAAGGCTCATCCTGACTGGAAGATCGTGGGAACAGAAGAAACCTCTGGTTGCGGAACACGTGGTGTCTATTTTGATCTGCCTAAATCGGAGGGGCGGATGAAAAGTCTCAATATGGGGACTATTCCTGGTGTAGAGAATGTGATAGAGCGAGGTTGGAAGTTCTATAGCGAAAGACCATGGGCTGCTGGTTTGTTTTATTGGACAGGCTTTGACTATCGTGGTGAACCTAATCCGTTGAAATATCCTGCTCATGAGTCTGAGTTTGGTATACTTGACTACTGTGGGTTTATGAAGGATGAAGCTTGGTATCTCAAGTCGGTTTGGACAGAAACGCCTGTGCTACATATCTTTCCACATTGGAATCTGCAAGGTCATGAGGGTAAGGAGGTTAGCATCTTCGCTTATAGCAATTGTGACGAGGTGGAATTGTTTGTAAACGGTAAAAGTACTACTAAAAAGCAGATGCCTAAGAACGGTCATCTGAAGTGGAATGTCGTTTATCAGCCAGGCAAGTTAACGGCAGTGGGATATAAGAACGGAAAGCGAATTCTTGTCAAAACCATCGAGACAACGCAAGCACCTTATCAAATCGTAATGAAGACAGAACGCTCAAGTATTCAAGCTGATGGACGTGACGTGGCTGTTATAACGATAGAAATTCAAGACCGTAAAGGCAGAATGGTTCCAGATGCCTGTCAGCTGCTGAATTTATCGCTCTCAGGAGATGGTAGAATCTTAGGTGTGGGTAATGGTGATCCTGCTTATTTAGGAAGTGATCATCCTAATGAAATGGATTGTCATAACTTCCAAATTCCTGCCTTTAATGGTTTAGCTCAGGTTATCTTGCAGAGCAGCCATAAACCGACTTCATTGCAACTTACCTGTAAGGCTGCTCGTCTCAAGGGTAGTAGAATAACAATCGTTGCAAAATAAAAATAGATATATTTGTGTGGGTGCATAGCGATGAAGCTATGCACCTTTTTCTTTATGGAAAGTGCATATAAAAAGTGTTTGAGAGAAGAATGAGGAAAGTTTACTGGTTATCAGTTACTTTCCTCATTTTGGTTAAAAGTGGCGAGGACAGACGAAGA
>USOQ01000009.1 GCA_900556395.1 Candidatus Segatella caccae
CAACTGTCCGGCAGAGCCTGCGCCCCACCACCAAAGCTGGTTTCTGCGGGTCACCTGATACTCCACCTTGGCACCCTGCACAGGCACACCGGCATAGGTCTTGGCCGAAGCCTTCACCACCACGGTATCGCCCCAGTTATATTTCTCGTTCACCTTCGGGAAGGTAATCTCGAAGGTTGGACGCTTGTACTCCTCCACACGGAAGAAGCGGTTTACCTGGTCATTCACGGATACATGATACATGCCTGTCTGTCCCTCCTTCGGCAATTCGAAATCCACCGAAGCCGTGCCATACTCGTCAACCTTCGCCTTCTTCATCTCCACCTCTTTCCAACTGGCATTACAGAGTCCGAAATCCAGTTCATCTCTGCCAACAGGCACCTTTGCATCGACACCCTTCATGTCGACAAATCTGATAGCCGTAACATGCACAGTCTGACCCGGGCGATAGAGAGCACGGTCGGTATAAACCTGATATTTAGTCTCATTATCCTTCTTCTCATAATAGCGGTCACGAGAAAGATAGATGTATTTGGCAGGCGTAAACTTATCGGTGTTGGTGGAAATCAAGATGTTTCCATCCACATTCTTGAAGTAAGCCTCTCCGTTCTCATCGGTCGTCAAGCGGGCATGAACCAGTCGCTTATACTTGTCCATCTTCACATCATAATCCTTTTCATAGAGTTCAATCTTAGCCCCGGCAATAGGCTGACCATCAGTAGCATTCACCACTACGTAGCGATGCTTATCATCAGGCAACTGCTGGATCATCACCGCCAGATTGCTGACATAGAAGAGTTCTCGCTGCGGAGCGATGCCGGTATTATCCGAAGTTACCTCCATCAGATAGGCACCCAGCGGCAGATTGCCACCGATTTCGATGGAATCCTTCACCTCTTCATAATCCGGACGACCATAGTAATTCCTGCTGTAATCCTTCTGATGCAGCTTCGTGGTCTTCTTCAGGAGCATCTTATAGGTAGCCTCATCCTGGGCATTATAATCATTATCTGCCGTAATATTGAGGCGGGAGATGCTGATCTTCAGGTTCTGGAGATTGCGCACATTCAGATGCAGCCACGCCTTCTGCCCAGGACGTAATACCTGCGGCATATCCTGCACCTGGAACATCGGTTCGGTGAGTCGCTTCTGCGCATTTCTCAGTTCGTTCATTCTCGACCAACCGCCCCAACGGCTCAGCGCATAGTTGATATAGTTGAGCTTTTCCTGTGGCTTGGCATCGGTAGCCCCCTCCATGAAGCGGAAGTGCTCCACGGCAAGTTCGCCTGCCTCCGGAATATCCTGATAAACCTGGATGAGCGAGTCGATGGTTCTGAGATACTTCGATTTCTTCACCTCTCTTACATCATCCTGATGGTATTTCTCGATAAGTTTGTAGGCACAGAGACAAGCCGCGCCCCGATTTCCCACCTTATTATAATAGGTGTACAGCTGCAGATACGCCTCCTTGCTGTCTGCCTCGAATCCAATGAGATGCAGCAAATCATTCTTGAAGGAACTTCCGTCCACCCCTTTTAGAGTCAGCGGCACATACTCAGTAGAAGTATGCTTGGCAAGAAGCTCTGGGTGCGCCATCGCTTTCTTGAAGAACTCCTGGCTCTTCTTCAGGTTTACCTTTCGCTGACTTTGATAATAAGAAGCATCCTCCCTTTGTTCCAAAGAAGCCTCATCCACTTCTATTCCATACGGATTATCATGATATACCTTGCCGAGCACAGCATATCTCACCGCTTTCAGCATCGGGTCATTTGTCTTCAAAGCTTCAGCCTCCATCCGCTTCACATTCGGCGTCAGCGAATCGGCCGAAATCTCTTTCCAGAGCATCACCTGCCTCATCTCAGCCGCCAGCAGCTGACCGTAGTCTTTAGCCGCAGAAGCCTTGGAGATGATTTTCTGCATCACCCCAATTTCGCTCTTCGGCTGGTCCTTCTGAGCGATGATGTCAGCTTGCTTCCACAAGTTGTCATAAGTTTGAGCCGTAGCTTGCAACATGGCAAACACAGCTATGATAAGTGTTATAATGTTTCTTTTCATAAGCCAAGTGCATATTATGTTAACAATTGTCAGATTTCAAACCAAATATATTGCAAAAATACAAAAAATATCAGTTATCTAACCTTACAACTAAAAGTTTTTACTAACTTTGCATCAATTTCATGTAAATAATCTAAAAAACATAGTATTAAGTTTCTCTTTAAAATTCTGTTCTAAGCAACATATAAGTAAAAAAACAATAAAAATACAACAAAGACAATGGCAGAGAAAAAGTATGGTCATTTCGATGACGCCAATCGCGAATACGTGATTACCGATCCTAAGACCCCATGGCCCTGGATCAACTATTTGGGCAACGAAGATTTCTTCTCCCTCATCTCCAACACCGCAGGCGGATATTCCTTCTACAAGGATGCCAAGTTCCGCCGCATCACACGCTATCGCTACAATGGTGTGCCTATGGACAATGGCGGCCGCTATTTCTACATCAAGGACGGCAACACCGTATGGAACCCCGGGTGGAAACCTTGCAAGACACCACTCGACGCCTATGAGTGTCGACATGGCATGAACTATACCCGCATCACGGGGCGTAAGGACGGCATAGAGGCAAGCGTACTCTTCTTCGTGCCCCTCCACACCTGGGCAGAGGTGCAGAAGATGACCCTCAAGAATCAGTCGCAGGAAACGAAGACCCTCAAGGTGTTCTCCTTCGCAGAGTGGTGCCTGTGGAATGCAGCCACCGACATGGAGAACTTCCAGCGCAACTTCTCTACGGGCGAAGTAGAGGTAGAGGGCTCTACCATCTATCACAAGACCGAATATCGCGAGCGTCGCAACCACTACGCTTTCTATACCGTCAACACCGACATACAGGGCTACGACACCGATCGTGAGAGCTTCATCGGACTCTACAACGAGTTCGCCGAGCCAGAGGCAGTGATGGAAGGCAAGCCACGCAACAGCTTTGCCCACGGCTGGAGCCCCATCGCATCCCATTATATAGAGGTCACCTTGCAGCCTGGCGAGAGCCGCGACCTCATCTTCCTCTTAGGCTATGTGGAGAACGAGCAGGACAAGAAGTTCAGCGCCAAGAAGGTCATCAACAAGGAGAAGGCACATCAGCTTATCGCCCAGTTTGACACCACAGCGAAGGTAGATGCCGCCTTTGCAGAGCTCCAGCAGTACTGGGACAACCTACTCAACATCTTCACCGTGAAGAGTGGCAACGACAAACTCGACCGCATGGTCAACATTTGGAATCAGTATCAGTGCATGATCACCTTCTGCATGTCGCGTTCGGCAAGCTTCTTCGAGAGTGGCATCGGCAGAGGCATGGGCTTCCGCGACTCCAACCAGGACCTCGTAGGTTTCGTGCATCAGATACCTACCCGTGCCCGCCAGCGCATCATCGACATCGCCAGCACCCAGTTCCCTGACGGCGGCTGCTATCACCAGTATCAGCCCCTTACCAAGCGTGGCAACAACGACATCGGTGGCGGTTTCAACGACGACCCATGCTGGCTCATCTTCGGTACCGTGGCTTATATCAAGGAGACAGGCGACTTCTCTATCCTCTCCGAGCAGGTGCCTTTCGACAACCAGCCAGGCACAGAAGTAAGCCTCTTCGAACACTTGAAGATTTCGATGAACCATGTCATCAACAACCTCGGTCCTCACCGTCTGCCCCTCATCGGACGTGCCGACTGGAACGACTGTCTCAACCTCAACTGCTTCTCATGGGACCCTAACGAGAGCTTCCAGACCACAGAGAACAAGGGCGAAGGCAGCAAGGCAGAGAGCTTGATGATAGCAGGACTCTTCGTCGTTACAGGCAAGGACTATGTGGCGCTCTGCAAGCAACTCGCCAAGGAAGCCGCAAACAGCAGTGAAGGCACTATCGCTGGTCTCGCCGAGAATGACTACCTCGCAGAAGCCAACCGCATGCAGCAGGCAGTAGACCAGATGAGCGAAGCCGTGAAGCAGCACGGATGGGACGGAGAATGGTTCCTCCGCGCCTACGACTTCTTCGGCAACAAGATAGGAAGTGATGAGAACGAGGAGGGCAAGATCTTCATCGAGAGTCAGGGCTGGTGTACCATGGCGGGCATCGGACTGGAAGACGGCCTCTGCGACAAGGCACTGGATAGCGCCAAGGAGCGTCTGGAGTGCGAGCACGGAATGGTGCTGAACAATCCAGCCTATACCACCTATCATGTAGAGATGGGCGAGATTTCCTCTTATCCCGAGGGATATAAGGAGAATGCAGGCATCTTCTGCCACAACAATCCTTGGGTCATCATTGGCGAAACCGTTGCCGGACGTGGCAACGATGCCTGGAACCACTACACCAAGATACTCCCCAGCTATGTGGAGGAGAAATACCAGACTCTGCACAAGGTAGAGCCTTACGTGAACTGTCAGATGGTGGCAGGCAAGGACGCAGCTCGTCCAGGCGAAGGCAAGAACTCTTGGCTCACAGGTACGGCAGCATGGATGTGGTACACCGTCAGCGAGTTTATCCTCGGCATCAAGCCCGACTACGAGGGTCTCAACATCGACCCTTGTCTGCCCTGCACCGCTCGCCAATATGAGGTAAGCCGCAAGTTCCGTGGTGGTGAATACCACATCGTGGTGAAGAATCCTCAAGGCAAGGAGAAGGGCGTCAGCCGCATCATGGTCGACGGCAAGCTCATCGATGGCACCGTCATCCCCTGCTCTTCTGGCAAGCACGAGGTTGTCGTAGAGATGTAAATAACAGAAGCGCACACAGGTGCAAGATAAAGTACAAAGCGGAGCGGAATTGTAGAATTCTCGCTCCGCTTTCTTTTATATTACAAGGAGTTTTTTAGACGAGGAGTTAGAGAAATTAAGGAGTTTAGACAATACCCTTATTGCTTATGAGTAGAATTGCACTGGGGAGGGCGTGGCATCTTGCCAGCCCCACAAGCTACACTTATACATATTATTTACTCCCCACAAACTACTTGGTTATATTATTAAAGAAGCTATTTCTCACATCAAATAATATAGAAAAAAATGGAAGTTGATGGACCTTTTTACGAACCAACATTTCATTATCAATCAAGGACAATATGCGATTAGTAAAAATCGAAAAACTAAAGTTTTTTGCAGAAATGGCATAAAAAATTTGCATTTGGCTTTTCAATAATGTATCTTTGCAATAGATAAATCTCTGTTCAAAACTTACGGATACGCGTTCAAAAGCTTTGAATATACGTTCAAAGCCTTTAAACGTGTGTTCAAAGCCTTTGAATAAAGATTTAGAAGGAGTTTTACTACAATTTCTATGGTGAGTGACAATAATTTCTTAATAACATTAAACTTATAATAACTATGGCAAAGTACAAATTAATAGAGATGGCGGACATGAATAAGACTGGCAAACGCAAGGTTTATCCTAAAATGGTGACCAACCGTACCCTGTCTACAGACGAGTTTATAAAAAAAATGAAATGGTATAACAACGCATTGCCTACGAGCGTTATAGAAGCTGCCGTATCGGATGTTTGCGATGTACTGGCTCGTATGCTGGCTATGGGATATAATGTCAATCTAAAAGGATTAGGAACCTTCACGTTGTCCTTGGGCTTCGAAGACGAAAAAACTACCGAGTTGCAGCATAATGACGAAAAAATGACCTATCGCAAAGTAGGAGTAAAGAATATCAACTTCAAGGCTTCACCTGAATTAATCAAAGAAGTAAGACTACTTACCAACTCCGATCTGGAGCGTGATATGGGTGGCGTAAAAGTTATCAAGCGTGAGCTATACTCCAAGGAAGAGCGTGTCAACCATGCCTTGAAAGCAATCCATGAAAATGGTTTCATTACACTCACCGATTATGCTGTCATCAACCATGTAAGCCGCACTGCTGCATCTATAGAATTGAAAAAGTTGACAGAAGACGCAACTTCTCCCATCACTTCGAAAGGAAAAGGAACTCACAAGGTTTGGGTAAAGAGGACTGAAGAATAATCGGATAAAAGAAAGTCACCGAGAAAGATGGACTGCAGAAAAATAAGTACTGCTTGTATCCTCCTCTTCGGAAAGAATCCCCAGCGTTTCTTTCCTCGTACCCGCACTCGCTTCTTGAGGACTCTCCAATAGGTTTGAGGATTAGGACTTTCTGCCCAAACCGCAGGTTCCGCGGAGGAGAATACCACATCGAGGTGAAGAATCCTCAAGACACTGGGAGGGCGCGGCATCTTGCCCGCCCATAAAAAATGTCCCAACCTCTAAAAAAAAACTCAATATATAATATTACGGGCGGGCAAGATGCCACGCCCTCCCCAGTGCAAGCCCACCTATAAAAAAACGGAGCATGATTTCACAACCACACTCCGCGCAAACTTAAACAACCAATAAAAGAAATAGATTGATTGATTAATGAAATATTCGATACTTAGATGAAGAATCAACATCAGCCCCGCACCCTCTCTATGCAGAGGTGTGAGAGCGAGGCGATGTGGTTTTATTATGTAGGGGCTTATCTGATGAACAAGAGTTCTCGATACTTAGGTAGCGTCCACAACTCGTCGGCGACAGTGAGTTCCAGTTTATCTATCTGATAACGAATCTCCTCCATCTTAGGAGCCACGGTGTCGTGGTAGGCGATGGCTTTGTCGTGTTCGCTCTCTATCTTGTTGGCCACCTTGCGAGCATTGACAAGTTCCTCTACACCTGTCTCGATGACCTGTGTGCGCTCAGCTATCTTCTTGATGATGTTGATGTTGCGGGCAGTGAGCTTCTTGCCTTCTTCTTCGCCGAAGATGTCAATCATGTTTTCCACATTCTTCGCCAACTGGCTCTGGTAATGTGTTGCCACTGGGATGATGTGATTCATCGACAGGTCGCCCATCACACGGGCCTCTATCTGAATCTTCTTGGTGTAGGTTTCCCACTTCACCTCGTTGCGTGCCTGGAGCTCGTTCTCCTTCATTACGCCCATGCTCTCAAACATCTCGATGGATGCAGGGTCGAGGTAGCGCTCAAAGATCTTAGGACAACTCTTTTCGCAGTCGAGGCCTCGTTTCTGTGCTTCTTCCACCCACTCGTCGGAGTAGCCGTTGCCGTCGAAACGGATAGGCTTGCAGGTCTTGATGTCTTGTCGCACGATGTCGATGATGGCAGAAGTCTTGTCCTCGCCCTGGGCGATGAGTGCGTCGACACGCTCCTTGAAGTGAGTGAGTGCCTCAGCCACAGCGGTGTTGAGCACAATCATGGCAGATGCACAGTTGGCCTCGCTTCCCACGGCACGGAACTCAAACCGGTTGCCTGTGAAGGCGAATGGTGATGTGCGGTTGCGGTCGGTGTTGTCAATCATCAGTTCAGGAATTTCAGGGATGTCGAGCTTCATACCCTGCTTGCCAGCCATGACGAAGAGGTCTTTTTTGTCAGCTTTTTCGATGTGATCGAGAAGGTCGGTGAGCTGTCTGCCCAAGAAAGAAGAGATGATGGCGGGAGGTGCCTCGTTGGCGCCTAAGCGATGCGCATTGGTGGTGCTCATGATGGAGGCCTTGAGCAGTCCGTTGTGCTTGAATACGCCCATGAGGGTCTCTGTGATGAATACCACGAAACGGAGGTTGTCTTCGGGTGTCTTGCCTGGTCCGTGGAGCAAGATGCCTGTATCGGTGGCAAGGCTCCAGTTGTTGTGCTTGCCCGAACCGTTGATGCCTGCAAAGGGTTTCTCGTGGAGCAGTACGCGGAATCCGTGATGTCGAGCTACTTTCTTCATCAGGCTCATCAGGAGCATATTGTGGTCTACAGCCAGGTTGGTTTCCTCGAAGATAGGTGCCAGCTCAAACTGGTTGGGTGCCACCTCGTTGTGTCGTGTCTTGCAAGGGATGCCGAGTTCGAGAGCCTGTATTTCGAGGTCTTTCATGAATGCCTGTACGCGCTCGGGGATGGCACCGAAGTAGTGGTCATCCATCTGCTGGTTTTTGGCTGAGTCGTGCCCCATGAGGGTGCGTCCTGTAAGCATCAAGTCGGGTCGAGCTGCAAAGAGGCTTTCGTCGACGAGGAAGTATTCCTGCTCCCAACCTAAGTTGGAAACCACCTTCTTGACGTCGGGGTTGAAGTAGTGGCACACTTCTGTGGCAGCTACGTTGACGGCATGGAGCGCACGGAGCAATGGTGCCTTGTAGTCGAGAGCTTCGCCGGTGTAAGAGATGAAGACGGTAGGGATGCAGAGTGTATCGTCGATGATGAAGACTGGCGAAGTAGGGTCCCAAGCCGAATATCCACGTGCCTCGAAGGTGGAACGGATGCCTCCTGAGGGGAAAGAGCTGGCATCTGGCTCTTGCTGTACGAGCAGCTTGCCAGAGAACTCTTCTATCATGCCTCCCTTTCCGTCGTGCTCGATGAAGGCATCGTGCTTCTCTGCTGTGCCTTCTGTAAGGGGCTGAAACCAGTGTGTGTAGTGTGTCACACCATTCTCGTCGGCCCACTGCTTGATGCCTTTAGCCACGGCATCGGCTATGTTGCGGTCGAGTCGTGCGCCATTGTCTATCACGTCGACCAACTTTTCGTAAACATCTGCAGGCAGATATTTATACATTTTCTGTCGGTTGAAAACCTTCTTACCGAAGAATTCACTGGGGCGCTCACTGGGAGCCGCCACGTCTACAGGCTTTCTCTTAGAAGCCTCTGACACTGCTTCAAATCTTAAGTTGCTCATAACCTATATATTTTTTAGTGAAGAGTGGAGAACGAAAAACGAAGAAGTGGGGATTGCCTTACTCTTTCTTCTCTTCGAAAGGCTATTCTCTATCTCTGTTCTGATACTACCCTCTCTGTCTCTGTTCTCTTTCTCTTCTTTTTAACATATCATTGTTTTTTTCTTTCTTTACTTCATTCTCTTCATTTACCCATCCATTTGGTGATGCGCTGCATTGCCTCGTGACAGTCTTCGTGTTCGCCAAAGGCGGTGAGGCGAATGAAGCCCTCGCCCGACGGACCGAATCCTACGCCAGGAGTACAAACCACAC
Organism: Candidatus Segatella caccae; assembly: GCA_900556395.1. Classification (GTDB taxonomy): domain Bacteria; phylum Bacteroidota; class Bacteroidia; order Bacteroidales; family Bacteroidaceae; genus Prevotella; species Prevotella caccae. Next base: position 9,027 of record USOQ01000009.1, read on the forward strand.
TGGCTCCATAGAGCATTTCCTCAAAGAACTTCCAACTGGGTGTGTCGCCAGGTGTTTTCACCCAGAGATAAGGAGCATTCTCGCCACCATAGACACGGAATCCGAGTCGCTGAAGTTCTGTGCGCATATAGTGGGCATTCTCCATATAGTAGGCGATGGTTGCCTTGACCTGCTGTTTGCCTTCTGCCGAATAGATGGCTTCGGCTGCTCGCTGCGAGATGTAGCTGGTGCCATTAAACTTGGTACACTGTCGACGGTCCCAGATGGGGTTGAGTGCCACTTCCTCGCCTACCAGGGTCTTGGCTTTCAAGTCTTTAGGCACGATGGTGTAACCGCATCGCACGCCTGTGAATCCTGCTGTCTTGGAGTAGCTCCTGAACTCGATAGCCACCTTGCGGGCGCCTCTTATCTCGTAGATAGAGTGTGGAATATCGGGGTCGGTGATATATGCTTCGTATGCTGCATCGTAGAGGATGATGCTCTCGTTCTTGATGGCAAAGTTCACCCACTTGCGCAGTTCGTCTTTGGTGATGACGGTTCCTGTGGGGTTGTTGGGGTAACAGAGGTAAATCATGTCAACCCTGTGATCGGGGATCTGTGGTGTAAAGCCGTTGCCCTCGTTGCAAGGCATATAGGTGACGTTGCTCCATCGTCCGTTCTCGAAGATGCCTGCTCTTCCTATCATCACGTTGCTATCTATGTATACTGGATAGATGGGGTCGGTGACTCCGATGTTGTTGTCCCATCTCAATATCTCTTGTATGTTGCCCGTATCGCTCTTGGCTCCATCGTTGACAAACACCTCATTCATGTCGAGGTGAATGCCGCGCGAGAGATAGTCGTTCTTGATGATGGCTTCGCGCAGGAAGTCGTATCCGCGCTCTGGTCCGTAACCTCGGAAGGATGCCTGTACTGCCATCTCTTCCACTGCCTTGTGCATGGCCTGTACGACGGCAGGACAGAGGGGTTGTGTCACGTCTCCTATGCCTAAGCTGATGACTCTTTGCTTAGGGTGTGCCACCTTGTAGGCGTTCACCTTCTTGGCGATGTCGGCAAAGAGGTAGTTGCCTGGTAACTTCAAGAAATGTTCGTTTACTAATGCCATATGATTCTTCTTCTTTTATTGGTTTGTATTATATTTAAGTTTGCCTTCATCATGATTCTTCTCTCTACTCACTTAACCTCGATTTCTCCCTCGAAAGCGAAGGCTGCTGGGCCCGTCATGTAGACATGATCATCGGCCTCGCTATATTCGATTTGGAGCGTGCCGCCATCCATCACGATATGGCTCTGCCTGCTGGCTCTGCCTGTGAGAAAGGCAGCTACGGCTGTGGCGCAAGCACCTGTTCCGCAAGCCATCGTGATACCACTACCGCGCTCCCACACTCGTGTTCTGAAACTGTCGTCGTCGGTACGTTGCGCAAACTCGATGTTGCAACGCTGAGGGAATGCCTCGTTGTGCTCTAACAGTTTGCCGTAGTGGGCGATGTCGATGGTGTCGATGTCATCGACAAAGGTAACAAAGTGTGGATTGCCCATGCAGACATAGGTTCCTTCAAAGATGCGCCCATCGGCTGCAAGCACCGAAGGTCCTACGAACTGCTCTGGGTTCTGGAGCAGCGGCTTCAGCATGTCTACCGTCACCGATTCCACTTCCCTGTCATCCTGAATATGCAGTTTCAGTATCTTGATGCCTGAGAGGGTTTCCAGGCGTATGGTGTCTTTGCGGGTAAGCCCTTTTTCGAAGAGATACTTACCGATGCAACGGCTGGCGTTGCCACACATCATTGCCTCTGAACCATCGGCATTGAAGATGCGCATGGAATAATCGGCGCGTCTTCCATCGTGAGGCTTGCCTATGAGCACCAGTCCGTCGCTGCCTATACCTGTGTGGTAAGCACTCCAGGCGATGGCGGCTTCCTCGGGGTTGGGGATGTCGTAGAGCTGTGTGTCTACATAGATGTAGTCATTACCTGCTCCGTGCATCTTGGTGAAATGAACTGTTCTTCTCATATTGCGTTGCTATTTGCTTTTGTTCTACTTCTTGTTATTGTTTGACTTTTTGTTATTTTATCAGTTGTTTCAATAACTTTTTGTTTTCTTTCGAGTGCAAAGATACGACATTTTGTTCTCTTATTGGTTATTTTTTATGCAAAAGATATCTAAAAATATATTCATACTTACAGTTTGCTATCTTTAGATGGTGTTTTAATTACAATCTATCACCATTCAAACCGAATATAATAATAGTTTGCACTTTATTTTCTTGTTTAGCGTGGAATGTTGCTTTGGCAGGAAGGCACTGGGAGGGCGAGGCATCTTGCCCGCCTATTAGAGAAGTTAAAGCCATATGCTTTATAGCTAAATATACAACCCAAAAAGGCTATTGGCTATAACTTCTAACGACCAAAGGGAGTGATAACTTCTTTAACTTCTTTATCTTCCCTAAATTCTATAACTTCTTTAACTTCTGAACTGGCGAAACTTCAGTAAAAAGAGAGACCTTTTACTCTGTAAACAACAACATCATGGATGTTTTTTTTGCGCGGCTTACAATAAAAAAACTTTTCGCTCGTTATAATATAGTGCGCAGGCGCGCGAATTTAAAAACCATTGAACTTTCATCAATGGAAAGTTAAGTAAAAAAATATATACAAGCCAAATGATAGAATACATACACGGCGACTTGACCGAGCTAACCCCCACGACAGCCATCATAGAGACAGCTGGGGTGGGATATGAACTCAACATATCGCTCAACACCTATACAGCCATACAAGGTAAGAGAGAGGTAAAACTATACGTTCACGAAGTGTTAGTAACAGGAGGAAGAGATGATTCTTTCACCCTCTATGGCTTTGCCTCCAAGCAGGAGCGCGAACTCTACCGACTGCTCATCACCGTATCGGGCGTGGGCGCAGGAACTGCCCGAATGATACTTTCTTCGATGTCGCCCAGCGAACTGTGTAATGTCATCTCTACAGCCAACGAAGCCATGCTGAAAAGCGTCAAAGGCATCGGACTGAAGACCGCTCAGCGCATCATCATCGACCTGAAGGATAAGATTGTGAGCCTCGGGATAGCCAACGAACTGCCTGCCAATGGAGCACAGATAGACCTGGTAAACAACGATGTGAAAGACGAGGCTGTGAGCGCCTTGGCAATGCTCGGATTCTCGCCTGCTCCCTCTGCCAAAGTGGTGGTTGAAATCCTTAAGGAGCAGCCCGACCTGAAGGTGGAACAGGTAATCAAGATGGCGCTAAAGCGCATCAAATGATGAAAAGTAAGCGCATCAAAAAAAAGACAAGTAAACGTATCAAATGACCATTAAGCGAAGATATAAATACGCATTGCTGATGATGGCATTGCTGATGATTTCGATTATCGGCAATGCCATTGGCTTGCCGTATTGGCAGGATAATCGACAGCGCAACCGACAGCGAGCCACTGCGCGCGTACAGCAGTCTGGCACTGCCAATGCTGCAAATAGAGGCGCAGCGGGCAAGGGCATGGGCAAGCCTGGCATCACAGCACAGCCCATCCTCGCCGACGAGGACACCATCCCCGACTCGCTACTTCACACCCGCTGGCCCGTGCAGCGCACGCAGCCCATCACCGTGGGCGACTTGTATCAGAGTCCGCTGGACCTGCAGCGCCCCGACAACATGAAGTACGAGGTGGAATACAACGACACCCTGGGACGCTACATCATCGGCAATAAGTTGGGTGGAGCATGGCTCTCAGCCCCCATCATGATGACGCCAGCCGAATATATGGCATGGAGCGAGCTCAACGAGCGCCGTGCCTACTATCGCAAGCAGAACGACGAGATATACAAAGCCAAGGGCAAGGAGAAATTCGACTTCACCGATATGCACTTCGACCTGGGACCCGCAGAGAAAATCTTTGGTCCTGGAGGCATCCGAGTACGCACGCAGGGAACAGCTGAACTCAAGTTTGGCGTCAACAGAAAGAGTGTGGACAACCCCTCGCTGCCTATCCGCAACCGCAAGACCACGATGATGGAGTTTGACGAGAAAATCAATCTCAACGTCAACGGAAAAGTGGGCGACAAGGTGAACATGAACCTCAACTACAACACCGATGCCACCTTCGACTATGATGCTCAGAACATGAAGCTCAAGTACGACGGAAAGGAAGACGAAATCATCAAACTTGTAGAGGCTGGCAACGTGTCGTTCCCCTCCAACTCGTCGCTCATACGAGGCGCCAGTAGCCTCTTTGGTGTGCGCACAGACATGCAGTTTGGTAAACTCAAGCTGCAGACGGTGCTCTCGCAGAAGAAATCATCGTCGAAGAGCGTTTCGTCGAAGGGAGGCGTGCAACTTACACCCTTCGAAATCAATGTGGCAGACTATGAGGAGAACAGACACTTCTTCCTCTCGAGATACTTCCGCGATCGCTACGACACCTGGATGCAGAAACTGCCTAACCTCACCACAGGCATCACCATCAACCGTGTAGAGATATGGGTGACCAACAAGACTGCCACCACCGCCAACACCCGCAACATCATAGCCCTCACCGACCTGGGAGAGACCTCGCGCATCAGCAACCCGATGTGGGTGGCTGGCGCTACCATCGTACCTTCTAACAGAGCCAACAGCGAGTATGATGCCATGGTGGGACAGTATGTGGCTGCGCGCGACATCGACCAGACGGCCAGTGTGCTCGAGGGAGGAGGCCTAAAGGGAGGCGACGACTTCGAGAAGCTGGAGAGCGCCCGACTGCTATCCTCATCAGAGTACACCGTCAACACCGCCATGGGATACGTGTCGCTGAAGAGCGGACTGCAGACCGACCAGGTGCTGGCAGTGGCTTACGAGTACACCTATGCCGGCACCACCTACCAGGTGGGAGAGTTTGCCTCCGACATCACCGACACCCGTCAGGGTCTCTTCGTCAAGTCGCTCAAAAACGCCAGCAACAACCCTCGTCAAGGCAACTGGGATCTGATGATGAAAAACGTGTACTATCTCGCCTCGCAGGTGGAGAAAGAGAAGTTTCGCCTCGATGTGAAGTATCAGAGCGACACCACAGGCGTATACCTCAATTATCTGCCCGAGACACAGGTGAAAGACCAACCCATCATCAAGGTGCTGGGAGCCGACCGACTCGACAACAACAACAATCCTCACAGCAACGGATACTACGACTATGTGGCTGGCTACACCGTAGACAACGGACGTGTCTTCATCCCCAAGGCAGAACCCTTCGGAAGCTATCTATACAACTACCTCAAGGGCAAGGGCGTAGCTGAAGAAGTGGCCAAGAAGTATGCCTTCACCGAACTATACGACAGCACCAAGACCGTAGCGAAGCAGATAGCCGAAAAGAATAAATACCAACTCGTAGGACAGTTTCGTGGCTCATCAGCCAACGTCATCTCGCTTGGAGCCTACAACGTGCCACAAGGCTCTGTGCTCGTCACTGCTGGAGGCGTGACACTCACCGAAGGCTCCGACTACTCGGTAGACTATAACGCTGGAGAAGTAACGATTCTCAACCAAAGCATCATCGATGCAGGAACGCCCGTCAACGTGTCGCTCGAGAGCAACACCGACTATGGACAGATGCGCAAAACCATGTTTGGCGTGAACTGGGAGTACGACTTCTCCAAGAACTTCCAGATAAGCGGAACGCTGCAACACCTCACAGAGCAAGCACTCACCACCAAGGTGAGCATGGGGGCAGAACCGCTGCGCAACACCCTCGTGGGATTCAACCTCAACTGGAAGAAAGAGAGCCAGTGGCTCACCAACGTGCTCGACAAGATACCCTTCCTGCACCTCACGCAGCCATCGCAGATCTCCTTCACGGGCGAGTTTGCCAAGCTCTTCGCTGGACAGGCCAGTGGCACACAAGACAATGCTTCGTATCTCGATGACTTCGAGAACACCAAGAACACCATCGATGTCATGTCGCCCACATCATGGATTATCTCCAGCGTGCCATCGTCCAACTTCAGACAAGACTACAACGACAAGACTGGGCTGACAAGCGGATTCCGTCGTAGCCGACTGGCTTGGTACACCATAGACCCACTCTTCACGCGTAGAGGTTCGTCGCTCACGCCAGGCCACATCAAGAGCGACCTGGCACAGCTGTCCAACCACTATGTGCGAGAGATCTACGTGCGAGAGCTCTTCCCGCTGAGACAGCAGAGCAGCTACAGCGGAGCCACCAACACCCTGAGCGTGCTCAACCTCGCCTACTATCCTGCCGAGCCCGGACCTTACAACTTCAACCCCGACCTGCTTGCCGACGGAACCTTTGCTGCTCCCCAGCAGAACTGGGGAGGAATGATGCGCAAACTCGACACCAACGACTTCGAGCAAGCCAACATTGAGTACATTGAGTTCTGGATGCTCGACCCCTTCATCTACTCGCGAGAGCAAGCAGATGCGGCAGAGTATGGTGGCGACTTCTATATCAACCTCGGAGAAATCAGCGAAGACATCCTGCGGGACGGCAAGAAGTTCTATGAGAGCGGAATGCCCGTAGACGGCTCGTCAAGTTTCAGCTACACACAGTGGGGAAAAGTGCCCAATCAGAGTACCGTGACCTACGCCTTTGCCACCACCAAGGGAAGCCGAGCACTGCAAGACGTGGGCTTCAATGGACTCAACGACGAAGAGGAACGAGAGTTCTACAAGAACGCCTACCTCAGTCAGATACAGGGCAAGGTGAACCAGGCCGTCTTCGACAGCATCTTTGCAGACCCTGCACGCGACAACTATCACTACTTCCGTGGTAGCGACTGGGATGAACTCAAAGCGCCCATCCTGCAGCGCTACAAGTACATCAACAACCCTCAGGGCAACTCGCCCGATAGCGATAGTCGCACCGAGAGCTACGACACATCGTATAAGACTACACCCGACGTGGAAGACATCAACCAGGACTTCACACTCAACGAGTATGAGAAATACTATCAGTATCACGTGAGTATTCGTCCGGAAGACCTGCAGGTCGGAAGCAACTTCATCGTCGACAAGCGAAGCTATACACCTACACTGCGTGATGGCTCCAAGCCCACCGTCACATGGTATCAATTCCGCATACCCGTAAACCAGTATGAGAAACGAGAAGGCAACATCAACGACTTCTCCAGCATACGCTTTATGCGAATGTATCTCACCAACTTCCGAAAACCCATCGTGATCAGACTGGGTACGCTCGACCTCGTGAGAGGTGAATGGCGCACATACAACCAGCTCTTGGGAGCTGCCAACAGCGGAACACTCGAGGCTGGAGCTGTGAGTATCGAGGAGAATGCTGAAAAGACACCTGTCAACTATGTGCTGCCACCAGGCATACAGCGAGAGCAAGACCCCACACAGCCACAGCTTGTAGAGGCCAACGAGCAGTCGCTCAGCCTCGTGGCCAAAAACCTGAGCACGGGCGAGGCTAAGGCCGTGTATAAGAACACGACACTCGACTTGCGACAGTACCGACGCATGCAGATGTTTGTACACGCCAATGCCCTGGAACAAGACGTCACCAGCCTCAAAGACAACCAGGCTGCTGTCTTCATCCGACTGGGTAGCGACTATAAGAACAACTACTACGAGTACGAAATCCCACTCAAGCTCACACCCGCACGCAACAACTATAGCCGCTATAGCTATGAAGACTGCCGCGCCGTGTGGCCCGAGGAGAACATGCTCGACGTGGCTCTTAGCGTCTTCACCAGCCTCAAGAAGGCACGTAATCAAGCCAAGTCGCAAGGCATGGCATCATTCGCTGCGCCCTATTCGGCATACGACTCCAACCACCCCAACAACAAAATCACCATCATGGGAAATCCTACACTCGGAGAGGTGAAGACCATGATGATCGGTGTGCGCAACAATGCTGGAGACATCAAGAGCGTGGAGGTGTGGGTCAACGAACTGCGACTCCTCGACCACAATAGCAAGGGAGGATGGGCTGCCAACGGAAACCTCAACATACAGCTCTCAGACCTCGGTAATATCAATGCCACAGGACGATACACCAGCGAAGGATTCGGTGGTCTCGAAGACGGAGTGGCAAACCGATCGACAGACACCTATGGAGCCTACAGCGTCACCACAAGCCTCGAACTCGGAAAGTTCTTCCCCGACAAGGCCAAGGTGAGCATACCTTTATATTATAGCGTCAGCAAGGAGAAGACCTCGCCCAAGTACAACCCCATGGACACGGATATGGAACTCGACGAGGCGCTCGATGCAGCGGCAAGCAAGCACGAACGCGACTCGATAGAGAGCATCGCCGTGACGAAAGTTACTAACACCAATTTTGCCATCTCCAACGCACGCGTAGGAATCGCTACCAAGCGACATCCTATGCCCTACGACCCTGCCAACTTCTCGTTCTCTTACAGCCATTCGCATCAGCGCACCTCTGGCGAAACTACCGTCTATGAGAAAGAAGACAACTGGCGAGGAGCTCTCGACTACTCCTGGACGCCAGTATACAAGGCATGGGAGCCTTTCAAGAAAATCAAAAACCGAAGCAAGTGGTATGACATACTGAAACGCTTCGGACTGAACTGGCTGCCACAAAACGTAGCTTTCAACACCGAGATGACGCGCAACTACTATGAGCTGCAAGAGCGAGACATGGAGTCGATAGAAAACACGCAACTGCCACTATCATTCAGTTCGCAGTTCTTGTGGAATCGTGAGTTTGCCATGCGGTGGGATCTTACCAAGAATCTGCATGCCAACTTCAGGAGTGCCACCCACGCACAGATAGACGAACCGTATGCACCTGTCAACAAAGACCTCTATCCCGACCAGTATCATGCCTGGAAAGACTCTGTGTGGACAAGCATCAAGCACCTCGGTACGCCACTCGACTACAACCAGACATTCACCGCGTCCTATCAGCTGCCACTCAACCTGTTGCCCGTCTTCGACTGGGTGAACGCCGATGCCAACTACAACGCCACCTACTCTTGGAACAAAGGAGCTGACGATGAAGACGGCAACAACTACGGCAACACCATCAACACCAACCGCGACCTCACGATCAACGGTTCGTTAAACCTCGTGAAATTGTACAACCACGTGCCGTTCCTCAAGAAGACTAACCAGCGATTCGACAGACAACCCTCTAACTCGCAGATACAGCGAAAGAAGCAAGAACGCGAAAAGAAAAAACAAGAACAAGCTAAGCAGAAACAAGAACTTGCCAAGATAAGAAAAGAGGCTGAAGCTGCTGGAAAAGACCCCGAAGAGGCAGAGAAACAGTGGCGAAGCAAGCAAAACCAAAAGGCAGAGCAACAGAAAAAAGCACTGCCCAAGAATCGACGTACCTTTGAGAAAGAGATCGTGCTCTTGCCCGACACAATCATCAAGGTAAACCACGGCAAGAACAGCAAGCGACTCATCGTCACTGCCAAGACAGAGGATGGAAAAATCATGCCGCTAAAATATAAAAAGGTAAACGCCAACCAGATAAAAATCCTATCCAGGGTCGACACTACAACGAAGGTGAAACTCACCGTCCTCGCCAAAGAGCCACTCGAGAACCAAGGCTGGTATAAGACGATGCAGGCTGTGGCACGCACTGCCATGATGGTGCGTAACATCAGCTTCACCTATCGCAACAACTACCAACTCACACTGCCAGGGTTCTTGCCTACCATAGGCGACGCCTTCGGACAGACCAAGCAAGGAGTGCTCTCGCCAGGTCTCGACTTCGCTTTCGGCATGGTAGACGACAGCTACATCGACAAGGCACGACGCAACGAATGGTTGCTCATCAACGACTCCATCGCTACGCCAGCAGCCAGCAGCCTGACCGAGGACCTGCAACTGCGTCTCACTCTCGAGCCGCTGAGAAATCTAAAAATCGACCTCAACGCTTCGCGCACCATGACCACCCAGAAGAGCATACAGTATATGTATGAGGGGACACCCATCACGCAGAGCGGTACCTTCACCATGACGACCATCTCCTTAGGCTCAGCCTTCGAGGGAATGGGCTCGGCTAATAGCGGTTATCATAGCAAGACCTTCGATAAGTTTGTACGTTCGCTCGACACGTATCGCAACAAGGTGGAGGCGCAGTATGCCCATGCTGTATATCCCGCAGGCTCCGACCTCGCAGGAGGCAAGTTTGATGCATCACGCACACCTGTCAACAAGTATAGTGGCGATGTCATGATTCCCGCATTCCTCGATGCCTATACCAGCATGTCGGGGTCTTCGCTCGCACTCTTCCCAGCACTCAGCCGTCTGCTGCCCAACTGGTCCATCCGTTACAGCGGACTCAGCAAGCTGCCATGGCTGCGCGATCACTTCAAAAGCATCAATATCAACCACTCCTACAAGAGCATCTTTGCCGTGGGTAGCTACAACACCTACAGCACCTTCCAGGAGTTTATGAACGGCATCGGATTCATCGACGATACTGCGACGGGAAGTGTCACGCCAAGCAGCATGTACAACATTTCGCAGGTAAGTATCAACGAGGCTTTCTCCCCTCTCATGGGACTCGACGTGACGCTCAACAACAATATGACGCTCAAGGCCGAATATCGACAGACGCGTGTGCTCAGTCTCAGCATGACAAGCATACAGGTGAACGAGGCGCTCAGCAAAGACTGGGTCTTCGGTATGGGCTATCGACTCAACAACCTCAGCCTCTTTGGTAGGGGTAAGCGAGTGATTAAGGGAAAGGGAAAGAATAAGAGCAATGAGGCTGCCAACACCCGCAACGCTGGTACCAACCAAAACCTCAACCTGCGTCTCGACTTCAGTCTGCGCAGACAGGCTGCCATCGTCAGAGACATAGCCTCTATGGTGAGCAGTGCCAGCAGTGGAAACAAGGCGCTCAAGCTAAGCTTCTCTGCCGATTACACGCTCAACCGACTTCTCACCATGAGCTTCTATTACGACCGACAGACCAACACTCCGTTACTCTCAAGCAGTAGTTATCCTACTACGACGCAAGACTTTGGCTTGAGCATCAAGTTCTCGCTGACGAGGTAAAGTTAAAGGAGAATATTGGGGGAGGTAAAGAAGGTTAAGGAGTTAAGAAGTTAAGGAGTTAAGGAGTTAAGGAGTTAAGGAGTTAAGACAATACCCTTATTGCTCATGCGCAGGAATGTACTGGGGAGGGCGTGGCATCTTGCCCACCCATAACCCCCATTGTCCGACATTCTAAAAACAAACTCCTTATACCAAGCACAACTATCAATCTGTAAGCACAGACACCCCTAAACCCTTACACCATCCTACCAAAACATACATAAAAACTACGATATTACAACTTTTTGCATCTCTTTAGAGTTAAAAAACTATTAAATAGCACGATATTTCAAAGAAAAACTATACTTTTGCAATCGGAATAAGATAAACAACCATAAAAAAGAAACTAATAGGAACAATGAAGAAGTTTAGAGCAGCCGTAGTAGGATACGGCAATATCGGTAAGTTCACCGTAGAGGCGCTCCAGGCAGCACCCGACTTTGAGATTGCAGGCATCGTGCGCCGTCAGGGCGCTGCCAACAAGCCTGCAGAACTGGCTGAATATGAGGTGGTAGACGATATCACCAAGCTCAAGGATGTAGACGTGGCCATCCTCGCCACTCCAACACGTTCTTGCCCTGAATATTCAGAGAAGATGGTGGCACTCGGCATCAACACCGTAGACAGCTACGACATCCACACAGGCATCCTCGACTATCGTACCAAGCAGATGGAAAACTGCAAGAAGGCTGGCAAGGTGAGCGTCATCTCAGCTGGCTGGGACCCAGGTTCTGACTCAGTGGTGCGTGTGCTGATGGAGAGTTTGGCTCCTAAGGGCCTCACCTACACCAACTTTGGTCCTGGCATGAGCATGGGCCACTCGGTTTGCGTACGCAGCAAGGAAGGCGTAAAAGAAGCTCTCTCTGTCACCATCCCATTGGGCGAGGGCATTCACCGCCGCATGGTGTACGTAGAACTTGAAGAGGGCGCCAAGTTGGAAGACGTGACAGCGGCTATCAAGGCCGATCCATACTTTGCTCACGATGAGACCCACGTGTTCGCTGTGGCTTCTGTCGACGATGTCAAGGACATGGGTCATGGCGTAAACCTCGTGCGCAAAGGTGTGTCGGGCAAGACTCAGAACCAGCGTTTCGAGTTCAACATGAGCATCAATAACCCAGCCCTCACTGCTCAGGTATTGGTCAATGTGGCTCGTGCCACCTTCCGTCTGCAGCCAGGCTGCTACACCATGCCCGAGATTCCTGTCATCGACATGCTCCCTGGCACTCGTGAGGAGATTGTCGCTACGCTCGTATAAGATTATTCTTCTGCTGATTTCTTACCACTACCTCATCGGTAAGGACGCAGAACTAACCATACAAAAAGGGAAGAGAACGGAATGGTTCTCTTCCCTTTTTTTTCCGTTCTCTTCCCCCTTTTTATTTTCTTTTCGTTTTACTCTTAAAAAATCCTTTTCCCCATCTTACCTTTTTACCTTCTTACCTTTTTACCTTTTTACCTTTTAAAAACCCAGGCGAACAAATCTTTTCACAGGCAGACTTGCACTGGGGGGAGTTACTTATGAGTCATGATATTGAGCACCATGTCGTCGGTGGCACGCATAGCATCGGCACCTATAGATGTGAGGTTGTGGATGCAGCAATCCACATCATCGTCGACAATGCCCTCTGCCGAAGTGACGCACTTACCCTCCATGGCGAGCAGCGAAGAGAGCAAGGCAGTGCTTACGCCCGACGAAATCTTGAGCGAACAACTGGGCTTAGCTCCGTCACAGATCATGCCCGTGAGGTTGGCCACCATGTTCTTCACCGAGTTGCAGATGCGCTGATAGTCGCCCCCCATAAGATAGGTGATGCCACAGCTGCTGCCTATCGATGCCACCACGCAGCCACACAACGCCGACAACTTGCCGAGGCTCTGCTTGATGTAGATGGCTGTGAGATGGCTGAGCATGAGCGCACGAATGAGTTCCTCCTCGGTGTTCTCGTTCTCCAGAGCATAGACAGCCACGGGGTTAGTGGCACAAATGCCTTGATTGCCACTACCGCTGTTGCTCATCACAGGAATCATCGCCCCGCCCATACGAGCATCGCAAGCCGAGGCTGTGCGCGAGATGATGTGAGAGAAGATGCTATTGCCGAAGATGCCATGACTCAAAGGGCGGTCCATCGTCTTACCCAAGCAATGGCCGTAGTTGCCCTTGATAGAGAGTTCAGCAGCTCGCATATTGTAGTCGCGCGTCTTCAGGATGAAGTTTATCTCGTCGAGAGGAGCTGTCATAGCAAAGTCGTACACCATGCGCATGGATAGCTGTATGTCGGTATCTTCCTCCTCATCGCCAGCAGCCTGCCGCTCATCGAACAGCACCTCGTCGTTACGCTCGGCAAAGACAAAGTGGGTGTGGCTACCTGCTATGATGGCAACAGCCTGGTCGTTGCCCGAACGACAAGCCACCTCGATGTAGAGTTTCTCGTCGATGCCAGGCTTCAGCTGTATGTCGATGCAAGAATCTTCGATAAATCGTTTGCCCTGTGCGAGGGTTTCGGGTGTGAGGTCTTTGAGCACTTCGAGCTGATAGTCGGGCTTGCCGATGAGGGCGCCCAAAGCCACGGCGATGGGCAGACCTATCATACCTGTGCCAGGAATACCCACTCCCATTGCATTTTTGAGCATATTAGGGCTGAGCAGCACCTTGATGCTGTCGGGACGCTTCCCCAACAGAGTGGCAGCCTTGGCGGTGCAGAGAGCCACGGCCATAGGTTCGGTGCATCCGATGGCTGGAACTACTTCCTTATTGACAAGAGCGATGATGCGCTCGCGGGTCTTCTTTTCTTGCATGACGTTTGTTTTTTAATTTTGCATACAAAGGTACGAAAAATATTGAAAAAGAATAAAAGTGAATATAAAAAAAACTCAACTTTTGCATTGGTTAACTCCACTCGTCTTGAACCATCATTCATCGATTGAAGGGCAAGAGTCTGAAGCATTAAATCCATGTGCAAAAGTTGAGTAACGGGAAGGGGGGATTAGTCTTCGAGCTGGAAGAGAGGATCGTCGACTGTCAGCATGACAGGCTTCTGGTCGAACTCTTTGAGGAGCTGCTCAGAAACATACTGCTTGTCTACTACGAGTCGGAACATGTACTCATTGAACCAGCGGTTGGTCATGATGAGACATCCCTTCTGACCATTGTCAGCGCCCCAGCTGTTTTCCACCTTCCACTTCAGTGGCTTGCCATTGGCATCGAGGTCGACGGCAGTGAGGGTCATGGCGTGGGTAGAACCACTATCGAAGGTACTGATGCGGTCGGCCTTGTTCATAGGGAACGTAGTGCCGAAGAGCGAAGCATAGTCATAGTTGTCGAGGTCGAGATAACCACGCTTGCGATCGAACTGCTTGCCCACATCGTAGCTGGAGTACATCTTACGACCATCCTTCAAAGAGGCGATGGCAAGAGCGGCAATCTCGTCCATAGGCAGGTTGAGATACTTCCAGTTGTGCCCATCGTAGGTATGGCGATCATACTCCACCTCATAGGTCTTGTGGTAAGGATGACGTGGGTCGTTCATCACCATGATGAAGGTGCCGTTAAGTTCCTTGCCCACAGTGGCATCGTAGAAGCTCTTAGGCGTATAGGTCTTCGCCTCGCCCATCTGCTTGCCGTTCTTGTTGCGGAAAGCATAGCTGAACTCCTTGACAGGCTCGCCTAAGGTGAGGCTGAGCATGTGATAGACAGTACCGAGCATCTCTGTCTTGCGAGCAGCCAACTGCTTGGCGTTCTTGCCTGCTGCTGCCATACGGCGAAGTTCCAGTCCGTACTCACGCAACTTGCTGGCAATGAGACGACTCATCTTATTGGTATTCTCGCTCGAGAAGGTCTCGGGCATCACACTCATTGGTACCAATCCATACTTGGCAGCCAAGTCGGCTACACCACAGAAGGTGCCACCATCATTGAGCGGAGACTTGAAGAAGAACTGCACCTGTGGGTCGGCAATAGGCTTGCGAGCATGGTCGATGACGCCCTGCAGCATGAGGTTGGCTTTCTCCAACTGGTCGTAGAAGAAGAGGTAAGCTTGCGAATACTCCACAGCCAAACTGTCGGCATGAGCCTTGGCAAAGTTGGCACGCAGCACATTCATGCCACTAAACATCCAACAGCGGCCAGAGCTCTTCTGATTATGGATGCTCTGAACGGGTGTCTCCACGCTGAAGTGGGTATCTATGGCACCAGCATGAGCACGATTCATCACCAGTTGGTCGATATTGTTGTTGGCGATGGCATTAAAGAGAGCCTTATCTGCGGCCGATGACTTCTGCGATTTTTCTATCTGCGAAAGCATCTGCTGAGAGATGCCTCCTTGCTTCGTTTGAGCCATTGTAGCAGCAGAAACAGCCAACAAGGCTCCTAAAAGGATGATGTTTTTTCTCATTATGTTCATGTTATTATTGATTTGTCGGGATGCAAATATACGAAGAAAAGTGGGAAAACAGAAATAAATCGGTCAAAAGTGACACATACTAAAAAAAAAACACTACCTTTGCATGGTTATTCACGAGATGAAAACATGGAACAAGAAAAGTTTAGCCTTTTAAGTAAGATAAAGTATCCTGAAGACCTGCGCAAACTCTCTATCGAACAACTGCCGCAGCTCTGCCAGGAACTGCGAGAAGACATCATCGAAGAAGTGGCCGTCAACCCTGGTCATTTCGCATCGTCATTGGGTGTCGTCGAGATAACCGTGGCTCTACATTATATATATAATACGCCTTACGACCGCATCGTGTGGGATGTGGGACATCAAGCCTATGGTCACAAAATCTTGACAGGGCGCAGAGAAGCCTTCTGCACCAACCGACATCTGCACGGCATACGCCCCTTCCCCACACCCTTAGAGAGCGAATACGACACCTTTGCCTGTGGGCATGCCAGCAACTCGATTTCGGCAGCTCTCGGCATGGCGGTAGCGGCTACCAAGAAGGGGGAAGACAAGCGACACGTCGTGGCGGTGATAGGCGATGGAGCCATGAGCGGAGGACTCGCCTTCGAGGGCCTCAACAACGTATCAAGCACCCCCAACGACCTGCTCATCATCCTCAACGACAACGACATGAGTATCGACAGGGCTGTGGGAGGCATGGAGAAATATCTGCTCAACCTCGACACCAACGAGACTTACAACCGACTGAGATTCAAAGCCTCACAATGGTTGCACTCGAAAGGCTATCTCAACGAAGACCGACGCAAAGGAATACTCAGGCTCAACAATGCCCTGAAGTCGGCACTCAGCCATCAGCAGAACATCTTCGAGGGAATGAACATACGATACTTCGGCCCCTTCGACGGGCACGACATACGCGAAGTGGTGCGCGTGCTGAGACAACTCAAGAACATGAAAGGTCCGAAGCTGCTGCACCTGCACACCACCAAGGGCAAGGGCTACAAACCAGCTGAGAAGAGCGCCACCATCTGGCATGCACCAGGCAAGTTTGACCCTGAGACTGGCGAACGACTCATATCCGACAGCGCCAACCTACCGCCTAAATATCAAGACGTCTTCGGGCATACACTACTCGAACTGGCACAGCAGAATCCCAACATCGTGGGCGTAACGCCTGCCATGCCCACAGGATGCTCCATGAGCATCATGATGAAGCAGATGCCCGACCGGGTATTCGACGTAGGCATCGCTGAGGGGCACGCAGTCACCTTCTCGGCAGGAATGGCGAAAGATGGGCTTATGCCTTTCTGCAACATATACAGCTCGTTTGCTCAGCGAGCATACGACAACATCATACACGACATGGCGCTACTCAACCTACCTGTGGTGCTATGCCTCGACAGGGCTGGACTGGTGGGCGAAGACGGTCCCACACACCACGGTGCCTTCGACCTGGCTGCACTCCGACCTGTGCCCCACCTCACCATCGCTTCGCCCATGAACGAGCACGAGCTGCGCAACCTCATGTTCTCGGCTCAACTGCCACAACAAGGTTGCTACGTGATACGCTATCCCAGAGGCAACGGTGTGCTTACCGACTGGCGTAACCCCATGCAGGAAATCAAGACGGGAACGGGCAGAAAACTCAAGGAGGGAAGCGACGTGGCTGTACTCACCCTCGGACCTATAGGCAACGATGCAGCAGAAGCCATCGCCGAAGTAGAGAAGGAGGAAGAGGGACGTATGAGCGTGGCTCACTACGACATGCGATTCTTAAAACCGCTCGACGAGAACCTGCTGCACGAGATTGGCAACAAGTTCGACCGCATCGTAACCATCGAAGACGGTGTGCGCATGGGAGGCTTCGGCTCTGCCATTCTCGAATGGATGAGCGACCACAACTACCATCCACACATCACACGCATGGGATTGCCCGACGAGTTTGTGGAACACGGCACGATAGCACAGCTAAGAGAAATCGTGCACATGGATAAAGAATCAATCAAAGAAGCTATAAAAGAATGAAAATCATCATAGCTGGCGCACACGCCATAGGAACTCACTTGGCGAGCCTCTTGTCTCGTAGCAAGGAGGAGATAACACTCATCGACGAAAGCGAGGAGCGACTGGCAAGCATCGGATCTGACTGCGACCTGCTCACCCTACTGGGGAAACCGACAAGCCTCAAGGTGCTACGCGATGCTGGAACGGCAGATGCCGACCTCTTCATTGCCGTAACGCCATTAGAGAGCACCAACATCACGGCATGTATCTTGGCAAAAAACTTGGGTGCAAAACGTACCGTGGCAAGGGTGGACAACCCCGAATACATGGACCCTCAGGCACAGGAGTTCTTCCTGGGACTGGGCATCAGCAAACTGATATACCCCGAGATGCTCGCTGCCGTAGACATCAACAACGGTCTGAAGATGAGCTGGGTGAGACAGCGATGGGATGTACACGACGGAGCACTCGTCATGCTCGGCATCAAACTGCGACAGAGCTGCGAAATCCTCAACCAACCGCTCAAGGACATCAGCGGTCCCAACGACCCCTATCACGTTGTGGCCATCAAACGAGGAGACGAAACCATCATCCCCGGTGGTAACGACGAACTGAAACTCTACGACTTGGCTTACTTTATGACCACGCGCAACTATATTCCGTACATTCGCAAAATCGTGGGCAAAGAGCACTATGTGGACGTAAAGAACGTGATGATTATGGGTGGCGGACGCACTGCCGTAAGAGCCGTGAAGAAGATGCCCGAATACATGGAATGTAAAATCATTGAGCGAGACGAGGCGCGATGTGAATATCTCAACGAGATACTCGACGAGAACAAAACACTCGTCATACATGGCGACGGACGCGACATACCACTACTCAACGAAGAAGGCATACGTAGCACACAGGCCTTTGTGGCTCTCACTGGCAATGCCGAGACCAATATCTTAGCGTGCCTCACTGCCAAACGAATGGGAGTACGCAAAACCGTAGCTGCCGTAGAAAACGTAGACTATGTGAGCATGGCTGAAAGCCTCGACATCGGAACCATCATCAACAAGAAGGTGATTGCAGCAAGCTACATCTATCAGATGATGCTCGATGCCGACGTGATGAACGTGCGCTTCCTCATGAACGCCAATGCCGACGTGGCGGAGTTTATCGCCAAGGAAGGTTCTAAGGTGACTAAGAAAGCCGTAAAAGACTTAGGAATGCCCATCGGTGTTACCATCGGCGGACTGGTGCGCGGCGAGAAGGGTATGCTCGTATCGGGTAACACTCAGATCGAAGCAGGCGACTCCGTCATGGTGTTCTGTCACAACATCAACATGAAGAAGATAGAGAAGTTCTTTGTGTAACATGATATGAAAAAACCTTGATACTCATGGTGTATCATCGACAATCTGGATACAAGGTGAGCAGGATAAATGGGAAAAGGATATACAAAACATGATGAACTGGAAATTGATATATAAGGTGCTGGGACAGTTGCTCTTCATCGAAGCTTCGCTCATGCTGCTCAGCCTGCTGGTGGCAGTTTACTATCAGCAGGAAGATGTCTTCGCCTTCATTGTTGCCACCCTCGTGACCATCGGAGGAGGACTCATCCTGAAATGGAGAGGACACGGAGCCGACAACTCGATGTCGCGACGCGATGCCTACTTCGTGGTGTCGGTGTCGTGGATTATATTTAGCCTCTTCGGAACACTGCCTTTCATGGTGAGCGGATACATCAACAACTTCACCGATGCTTACTTCGAAACCATGTCGGGATTCACCACGACGGGAGCTACCATACTCGACGATGTGGAGTGCTTTCCACACGGACTGCTCTTCTGGCGATCACTCACTCAGTGGATAGGCGGACTGGGCATCGTCTTCTTCACCATCGCCCTGCTGCCATCGCTTGTGGGCGGACAAACCAAGGTGTTTGCTGCCGAGGCTACAGGCCCCATCAAGACCAAACTGCATCCACGCATCTCTACCTCTGCCAAGTGGATATGGAGCATCTATCTCGTGCTCACCATCGCCTGCATCCTGTCTTATTACGTAGCAGGAATGGGACTCTTCGATAGTTTCAACTATGCCATGACAACCACAGCAACGGGTGGTTTCTCCACCCATAACACCAGTACAGAGTTCTTCCATTCGCCTTCGCTCGAATACATCTGTACATTCTTCTGCTTCCTCTCTGGAGTCAACTTCACACTGCTCTATGCAGCCGTCATTAAGTTGAAAATCAAGGAACTATTTCGTAACTCAGAGTTCAGATTCTATATCTTTCTCGTCACTGTCTTCAGCACATTCATCATGATAGAACTCATCGTGATGCGCAACTACGACGTAGAGCATGCCTTCCGTAGCGCCATCTTCCAGGTGGTGTCGTTCATCACGACGACGGGACTCTTCAACGACGATGCAGCTCTGTGGCCTCACGTCACATGGGTAATCCTTTCCATGTGTATGTTTGTCGGTGCCTGCTCGGGTAGTACGAGTGGCGGACTGAAGTGTATTCGTGGTGTCATCTTGTTACGCATGGTGAAGAATGAGTTCCGACAAATCCTGCATCCCAACGCAGTGCTTCCGCTCAAGATAGGAGGAGCGAACGTGCCTATGCAGAAACGAGTCACACTGTTGGCATTCCTCACCATCTACCTCATCATCTGCGTCATCATTTCCTTCACTATGATAGCAATGGGCATAGACAACACCAATGCCATCACCATCACGCTGAGTTGCGTGGGCAACGTGGGCCCCACCTTGGGTACAGAGATTGGGCCTACCATGTCGTGGAGCGAACTGCCCGACTTGGCTAAGTGGTTCTGCTCGCTCATGATGCTCATCGGACGTTTGGAGATATTCACCGTCCTGGTTATCTTTACCCCTGCCTTCTGGAAAGAAAATTAAAGAAGAGAGCATTTAAAGGTAAATGATAAAAGGGGTTTAAAAAAGAACCTTGCTTTTGGAGAAAGGTGAAAAAAGTTAAAAAGATAAATCAACATCAGATAAACAATAAGTAATCTGAGCACAATATATGTATTATTGAAGTATAGCATATACGGAAGTTAGAGGGAAGTTAAGGGACAAATGTCCTAAGTTTAAGATAGAAGACTATTGTCTCTTAACTTCCCCCTAACGACCGAAGGGAGTGATAACTTCTCTAACTTCTAAACTGGCGAAAGTTGAGTAAAATATTCTATCAGCCTATAATTAATTAAACAACAAGCATAATGAAACCCTTAAAATTTCAACCATTACTGAAGTCCACCATCTGGGGTGGCAACAAGATTATTGACTTCAAACACCTCGACCTGCAGCAGGAGAAAGTAGGCGAAAGCTGGGAAGTTTCTGGCGTACCTGGCAACGAAACCATCGTAGCTGAAGGCGAGATGAAGGGCAAAAGCCTCAACGAGGTAGTTGCCGAAATGAAGGAAAACTTATTAGGTAAGGAGAACTATGAGCGCTTCGGCAACGAGTTTCCACTGCTCATCAAGTTTATTGATGCCAACAGCGACCTCTCTATCCAGGTTCACCCCAACGACGAAATAGCTCGCAAGCAAGGCAAAGAGCGTGGAAAGACAGAAATGTGGTATGCGCTGCCATGCGACAAAGACGCTAAACTCTATAATGGTCTGAAAATGCAGATCACTGCTGAGCAATATAAGGAAATGGTTGAGAACGACACCATCACCGATGCACTCGCACAGTATGAGGTGAAAGAGGACGACTGCTTCTTCATTCCTGCTGGTCGTATTCATGCCATTGGCACAGGATGCTTCGTTGCTGAGATACAGCAGACGAGCGACGTTACTTACCGCATCTACGACTTCAAGCGAAAGGATAAAGACGGCAACTACCGACAGCTGCACACCAAGGAGGCTGCTGAATGCATCGATTACTCCGTACTCGCCAACTATCGTCAGGAGTATAAGCCTGTAAAAAATCAGGGCGTCAGCATCGTCAACTGCCCATACTTCTGCACTGCTGTCTACGACCTCGATCAGCCGATGACACTCGATTACTCTGAGCTTGACAGCTTTGTCATCCTTATCGGTCTGAAGGGTGAAGCCACTATCACCGACAACGAGGGCAATACCGTCACCTTGCAAGGCGGAGAAAGTATCGTGATTCCTGCCTCCACCCAGACTTTGAAGGTAGAGGGAACGCTGAAGTTCCTCGAAACTTACGTATAATATACTGAAGGTAAAAGGAGTAAAAGGGTAAAAGGAGAATAAAGTTAATGTTACTTCTCCTTTTACCCTTTTACCGTAATTACTCAGCACCCATATTGTCATGAGTTGTTACGTTAATGTGAGTCAACGTGTATTATTAATAAAGTTTAAAGATTGCGAAGACGATAAAAATCATTTACAATTTTATGAGTCAACGTGTATTATTAATAAAGTTTAAAGTGGTCAACTAAAATCGTTAAACCATATTTTATAGTTTCTATCAGAATAATGCAATAGGCTTCAACTGCTTACGAAGCCGCTTTCATTGCTCTACGAAATAGGCTTTATTGACTATCGAAGCCGCTTTCATATTTCGAGCCTTTTCTATTCAAAAAGTTTTCAATAGGGGTGCTGAGTAGTTACTTTTTGTGCATAAAAAGCCTTTTCATCCCTTCAAATACTCTTCCACATCGGCAAGGATTTTCTGAAATTCGGGAGAAAACTGATAGTAGGTATTCTTCTTCATCATCATTTTCACCTTGCCCAAACTATTCTCATAGCAAGCCATTTCTGTACGAGCCTGCTCGCTATGCACAGCACGCGAACGAATGTCATTCTCCTGTTCATTGCGCAGAATGTCGCACACCGTCTGCACCACAGGACTCACCACTAAGTCGAAAAGATGATGCCCTTGGATGTAAAGATAAGTATTGTTTTCATGGATGCCCAAACCATGCAACAGCTTCTCCACTTCGGGAAGCACCTCGTTGAGTTTGGGGAATCTACGTTCCAACTGGAACATCTTGGCTCGCACCTTTTTGCCAAGATACTCTATCGCCCAATTCGGATTCTGTATACGTACCGTGGGCAACAGTACCACCTTATTAAACTCGCTCATATCGAAGTGCATCGTCATCTTGCGGCGCTGCAGAAAAGCCACATGCCAAACGAAAAGTGGCCATATAGTCTGTGAATAAGACTGCAAGAAGCGCTCAAAGTTGAAAATGCGATGATCGTTGAGCGTCACCATCACACAAGTTTCGTGAAGTCCCTTGGCATAACACTGGAAGTTTTCTATCGCGTAGGCATAAGTATGAAAGATGTAGGGATTCTCCAACATCTGCTTCGACATCTCGGTAGAGCCTTGAAGAATATAGTCGTAGTCGGCATCTACACAGGCTATCATGTCACGCCCCACCCCTTTGAGCATATTGGCGATGGCTGCCTTTTTGCCTCTATCGAGATGCTGGTTGCGCGAAGGCAGCATGATATCGAAGAACAGTTTGTCATTCTCATAACGTCCGAGCACGGAGCGCCAAAAGAACACATCATCGTAACTCTCTACGTAGGCCACGATTTTGCGCCGAGTCTTCTTCGAAGTCATCCTGTTAGCCGCCTCGAAGAACTGCGAGTTGATGTTATCAGTCAGCCGTTTTGCCATCCTTCGCCCTCCCTATTTTTCGTAATTTCTATTTCACGGTTATATCGTCAACCTCCGTCACACGGTCGGTCCAGCCATCCATCACCACGGCAGGACTATGCGTCGTCATGATAATCTGTATGTTGGGGTTGAGTTGGAGCACCAAGGAGATGAGTTGCTTCTGCCACTCGAAGTGCAGACTAATCTCTGGCTCGTCCATGAAGAGCACATGCGGAAGATTGTCTTCCACAAGCACTGTAAGTAGAATGGCGAGCATCTGCTTCTCGCCTGCTGAGAGCTGATAAGGTTGCAACACCTCGCCCATCTGGGAGAACTTAATCTCGTTGGCAGTGCGGATGATAGTCTTTCCCGTTGCACTGAACAGGTCGTCCACCATGTCTTGAAACAACTTCTTGGGCTCGCTGAGCTCCTGGGCTTTCTGGGCTGCATCAGACTCCCCACTCTGCAACACAGCGATGATGCGGTTGCCGATGTTCACTTGATAATCCAAGTACTTGCGCTGCAACTGAAAGAGCTGCCAGTCGAGCTCGGTGACGAGTGAAAGGTCCACCTTGCTTATCATTTCAGAGTTGAGCAACGGCCTGTCTACAGAGCGTATCACGTCATACCTAATCCACTTGGCCTCCTCTGGCTCTACCTGCAGATGCACTCCCTTGAGCAGATGGCTGGGAAACTCACCACCTGCACTCAGTCCTTTAACCACCTTATTGAGAATGGTACTCTTTCCCACACCATTCACGCCACTCAGGATGTTCACCCTGCGGTCGAGATTCCAAAGTATGTGCTTTGTGCCACTCCACAGAGAATCTATCTCTATCTGCTTAATATAGTTGGCATATTTCTGCATAGGCTTCTTTTTTCTAAAAAAATCATTCTGGGCTGAAGTTTTTTAGCTTTCACACCCTAATTATCACGGCAAATATAATCATTTTAAGTGAAAATTTGTACCTTTGCACCGATTTTTTATATTAAAAACAGTATTTTATATTAAATAATTCATCTTTCGCAAATGGGGAAGTTAGAGATGTTAGGGAAGTTAAGGGTCAAATGTCCTAAGTTTAAAATAGAAGACCATTGTTTCTTAACTTCCCTAACGACAGAAGGGAGTGATAACTTCTCTAACTTCCGTACATGCGAAACTTTAGTAAAATAAGGTAAAATGGGTAACAACAAAGCACTTTTAGCCCACTTGTGCCTCTTTGGGTCGGGCGCATTTTGGGGACTTATGGCTCCTGTAGGTAAGGATGCTATGACACACGGCATTGAAGGTATCGACATGGTTTCATTCCGCGTCTTAGGCGGAGCCATCCTCTTCTGGCTCACATCGCTATTCACAAGAAAGGAGCACATTCCTACTATCGACATCATCAAACTGGCTGGAGCTGGACTCTTCGGACTGGTGTGCAACCAATGCTGCTACACCATCGGACTGAGCTTCACTTCGCCCAGCAACTCGAGCATCATGACCACTTCGATGCCCATCTTCGCCATGTTATTGTCGTTTCTCATTCTCCGGGAACCCATCACATGGAAAAAGGTGGCTGGCGTGCTCTTAGGCTGCAGCGGAGCTGTGATCATCATCCTCACCAGTGCGCAGGCAGGAAACGCCAAGGTGGGAAATATCTGGGGCGACTTGCTCTGCATGGCAGCTCAACTATCCTTTGCGCTCTATCTATCGCTCTTCAAGCCTTTAGTGAGCAAGTATTCGCTCTTCACCATTAACAAGTGGATGTTTACATGGGCCTCCGTCATGATTCTGCCTTTCACTGTCTCTCATGTGGCAGCCATTCCATGGGCAGAGGTTCCTACCTCCACATGGTGGGAGACGGGTTATGTCATCTTCTTCGGCACCTACTTAGGCTACATTCTGATGATGATTGGTCAGAAGACGCTACGACCTACCGTGGTTTCGGTATACAACTATGTGCAGCCCTTGGTTTCTGTTTCGGTCAGTGTACTGGTGGGTTTAGCTGTGTTCAAGGGCACGCAGGCACTCGCTGCCATCCTCGTCTTCTCGGGTGTGTGGCTGGTCATTAAGAGTAAGTCCAAACACGACATCGACCGTCACGACCACAGTCTGGCCTACGAGAAAAGACATGCGTAAACTGATTTTCATGTCGACTAAAAAACAGAAACTGTCCTCATCTGATATAACCTTTCAGATGAGGACAGTTTTTTGTTCCGCCAAATTAGGTAACAAATAAAACTCTTATATATGCCGTCGCTACTGCCTTTGAGAATCCTTTAAACACAGAAGCAATCATTCCAATTCTTTCCAATTTTGCAAACATTGGAAAGAATTGGATAGTAGCTGTTTTCGGATTTCTAACTCTCAAATATATCAAATCCCCCAAGAGTTTTCGTGAGTCTCTTGGGGGAAATTTGAAATTTGTTATCCCTTTATATACCTATTTTTGTCTACTAAAAGAATCTCACCATTCTTAGTATTTTGGATTCTGCGTAAGGATATTATTACTCTTATCACGCTCTCCCTGAGGAATTGGCAAGAGATAATCACGCTCATCATCAAAATTGCGACCCTTCTGAACATTATACTTATTGGCATAAGCACGCATTACCTCACCAAAACGATGCTGGCGCATCAAGTCATCACGTCGCCATCCTTCCATAGCCAACTCTACACGACGTTCATGCCAAATTATATCTCGAAGCTCATCCTTGTTGTTCGTTGTGATGTCAGGCAATGTGCTGGAAGTGGTTGCTGGTACGTATGCCTGCATATCCTTACGTGGATCGAGAGGATTGGTTTCACGAGCACGTTTTCTTACCTTATTCAAATACTTTTTAGCCTCAACTGGTTTGTTCATTTCGTTGAGGGCCTCAGCATAGAGCAAGAGAACATCTGAATAACGAATCAGACGAATATTGTAAGAAATCATCCATACATCCATACCTTGTTTTTCTGCCTTGGGAACTGTCATCTTGTAGTCGTGAAAACCTGTAGCACTCTGATGGTTATCTTGAGCTTGCTCATCACCTATATAACGGTCACCAGTACGAGTGAACACGTAGGTCTGACGTGGATCATCTACATCATAGGCTTCAAAAAGATCAGTAGTAGGAACATGGAATCCATAACCCTGATAACCAGGAACATCGCGAGAAGTAAAGAAATGAGGCACATTGGTACCTGTCGCAATCGACTTATCGTACACTTTATTAGGCAACTCGAAAATTGACTCAATGCTGTTTTCGTACTGAGGACGCCAATTCATACCATAGTCTGGCAGAAGATCGTAATCCTTATCCACCTCTACGATGTCACGAAGTACCTTCTCTGCATTATCAAAGTCACCACGGAACATATAAGTCTTAGCAAGCATGGTCTTGGCAAAGCCACGAGTGACGTGATATTGCTCGCTTGCCTCATATTCTCCCTTTGCAGGAAGGGTGGAAGCATCTGTCAAGTCAGAAATAATCTGAGCATAAACAGCATCTGCAGAAGCACGAGGAACCTTCAAAATTTCAGTAGGCTGCATGGGTGTTGTAATAAGAGGCACTCCTCCAAATGTAGTAACAAGACTATAATAACCAAATGCACGCAAAGCTTTTGCCTCCTTTTCATAACGGGCAAGCAAATCTTTATCACCTTGAGCTGTAGGAGCATTAGCGATTACATCATTACAACGATTGATGAGACGATAAAGGATTTCCCAGCGGCGTCCCACTTCTCCATTTGTGGTGTATACTGTGAAATTAGAAAGTTCCGTAACTTCTGCACGGTCGCCGTCGCTACTGCCTTTGAGAGCATCATCAGTAGAACAGTCACCCACAAAATAGAAGTTCAGAGCATACTCATTCCAAGTATTACGTAACTGCAAATAAGCACCAGTAAGGGCCTCTTTTATATCACTTTGCTTCTTATAGAAATTGTCACTGGTTGTCTTACCATAGTTGGGTTCATCAAGATCACAACTGCCTAAAGTTAAGACTAAGGCAAGAGACATAAAACTTAACAATATTTTTTTCATAATAGTATGTCGTTTAAATGGTTTAGAACTGTAAATTAACACCAAACATGAAAGTTCGTGAAGAAGGATAACGTGTAGAATCATAACCCATGTTGAGAGGTTTTGTAGCTCCCAAGTCTGGATCAAGCCCACTATAGCCTGTAATCGTAAACAAGTTTTGTGCAGATACATAGAAACGGCAACTTGTGATATAACGCAACTTAGCCATCAACTTAGAAGGCAAAGTATATCCTAACTGCAGATTCTGCAAACGAAGATAAGATCCATCCTCTACCATAAAAGAAGATACGCGATAATTGTTGTTGTCATTATTTGTTGTTATGCGTGGGAACTCAGCCTTATCACCTTCCTGTCTCCAAGCCTTGGTATAAGCATCAGCCAAAGCATTCTGATAACCTACTACAGCTAAAGTGCCTCGTGAAGCATTGTAGATATCATTTCCCAATGTTCCTTGGAATGCCATATTCAGGTCAAAACCCTTGTATTCGAAACCCAAATTGAAGCCATAGATTACATCAGGATTAGGATCACCAATAAACTGACGATCATCATCATTAAGAGCCCCAGACTCTGTGAGCTTAGCAAACTTGAAGTCACCAGGATGTGCATTAGGCTGGATCTTAGTTCCATCCTTATCCACATAGTTATCTATTTCTGCTTGATTCTGGAAGATACCCAGCTGCTTGAAACCATAGAAACGACCGATAGGACCTCCTTCATAAGTGCGACTTACTGCACCTGTAAGATATTCAGAAGACAGCTTAGTCACCTTAGTCTTATAGGTTGAAAAGTTAAGTCCAGCACGATAGTTGAAATCTCCTATGTGGTTATGATAATTAGCCACAAACTCAAAACCTGTATTCTTCAGGTCGCCAGCATTGAAGAAAGGACTATTAGGATAAGCACCGAAAGAAGGAATAGGCATCTGAAGCAACATATCAGAAGTCTTCTTCACATAGAAGTCCATGCTCAAATCAAGAGAATTGCGCAAAATTGTGAGATCAATACCAACGTTGGTCTGAGTACTTGTCTCCCACTTGATATCCTGATTACCTTGATAAGTAGGTACGTATCCCTGACTGAAGCCAGAACCAAACCACCATTGAGCTTCCTGGTTAGTACCAATAAGGGTGAGAGGAGCTGTAGCATCAATACGCTGATTACCATTCTGTCCCCAACCTGCGCGCAACTTCAAGTTGTCAAATACCTTGCCAAGAGACGAATCCTGGAAGAATTTCTCATTACTGATTCTCCATCCCAAAGACAATGATGGAAAATATCCCCAACGATTGTTCTTTGCGAAACGAGAAGAACCATCGGCACGGAAACTTACGGTAGCTAAGTATCGATTGTCATAAGAGTAATTAACACGTCCCAAATAAGAAAGCATAGAGGTTGTTGTCTTATCACCTGAAGTCTGGTCGCCAGAGGTCTGAGCGCTGAGTATACGATATATTTCTTCATTACCCAAAGCATTGCGCTTGAAAGCATTGATACCTTCTGAGCAATTCTTTTCATAAGTCATAGCAACCATAGCATCAAGATGATGCTTTCCAATAGTCTTATTATAGTTCAAACGCTGCTCTACTAAATAATTAAATGTGGTAGAAGTGTTATTTATCAACTCTGTCTGCGTATTGTACTTGCTCTCGCGATTACCCAACATATCATCAGAGAAGATTGCTGAATAAATCGGTTTAAAACTTTTAAATGTGTCTTGATTACGCTCAAAGCTAAATTGCAAACGATATGAGAAATCCTTTGAGAAATTAATCTTAGCAAAGGCATTTCCAAACACATTGAATAAATCATTATGACGATCGTTCAACTTTAATATAGACACTGGGTTAGGGTCGAAAGACCACTCGGTAGGAGCCCATTTGTTATATTCATAGTTCTCAGAAGATGGATCCACCAATGGATTGATAACAGGTGTAAATGGGTCGGCCTTCTGAATAAATTCGAAAGAAGGTAATGCACTGGTATCTCTCTTGCGCATGCTTGCTATATTGATAGTACCTCCCAATGTTACATATTTATTGAGATCGTACTCCTGATTCAAACGAGCATTCAGACGACGGAAACCAGTCTCGATAATAGTTCCTTCTTCGTTGACGAATCCTAAACTAAGTGCTGTACGTGACTTTTCATTACCTGTGCGAACGCTCAGATTGTAGTTTTGATTGAACGCATTACGGGTACACTCTTTCCACCAGTCAGTACTATAACCTTTTTTATACTGATTAGTAAACTTCACTTTATCAAAGGTAGAATTATCACCATATGCCGTCGTGATAAAATCGTAGTACTGGTCACTATTCATCATATCGAGGGCCTTATAGCTACTTCTCACACCCACAGAGGCGTCAAGGGTCACTACTGTCTGCCCCTTGATACCACTCTTGGTTGTTACCAAGATAACACCATTAGAGCCACGAGAGCCATAGATAGCACAAGCAGATGCGTCTTTCAACACCTCCATACGCTCAATATCTGCAGGATTCAGATTGCTGATATTATCCATAAACTGACCATCCACAACATAGAGGGGATTATTATCATTAACCGTACCCAAACCGCGTACACGAACCACAGCGTCAGAACCAGGCTGACCACTACTTGTACTTACGAATACACCAGCTGCCTTACCAGCCAAGAGGTTAGAAACGTTGGAGGTGGCATAATTCTTTATATCCTTCTCACTTATAGAAGACAAAGCTCCAGTAAGGTCACTCTTTCGCTGTGTACCATAACCTACGACAACAATCTCGTTTAAGGTGTTATCTGTATCCAACCGGATATCATAATTACCATCCTTAAGTGTCTTCATCGTTGCGGAAGTATATCCCACATATGATACATTAATTTGGTTTGACTTTACCTTGAGACGATATTTTCCGTCCAAGTCTGTCACGGTACCATTATGGGTACCACTCTCTACTACAGTGACACCTATAAGAGGTTCTCCTGTATTTCGATCATAAACCGTACCGGTAATTGTTTTTTCTTGCTGCGCAAAGGCAGAAGAAGAAACTGCCATAGCAATTAATACTGACAAAAAATACTTCTTCATAGATTTACGTTTTTAATTATATGAAATGATTTGATGATTAGCTAAAATTTTTCCATTTTTTATTTTGAGGCGCGTTTTAGCAGGAAGCTCGTAAATAACACGTGCCGACTTAGCAGGTATACTTATTTTCTGACCACTATGCATGTTTCTTGCAACATACTCTTTTGCAACAATATCATAAAGGTCAAAACTCTTACGAGACGAAACATAAGTAACCTGTTGAGCATATTCATAGGGATTGTAATACAAATAGGCAGGATAGTTACGTTGGCTATAGAAATCTGTTGCATTGCAATCTAAGCGCAATATTCCTTTAACATCTGTCGTATCGACAATAGCTCCTAAGATACCTACTGGCGATGTACTGTAAACACTCAGCATGGAGGTTGTTGGATTACCAGCAATCCACTTAGGTCCATCACCGATAGCAACAGGATTTTTACCCAAAAGTGAGTATTTGCCATAGTCATCAGCCTTGCGCAAACCTTCGTATGCAATATTGTTTTCTGTCAAATCACGATATTCAGGAGCCCACTGATGCTTGGCATCGATATTTTGTGGGAAGAACAATCGACATGCACTGGCATTATTGAGCATCCATTTTCCTATAGCAGCAGCATACTCTGGAGCGTATTTTACCATCGGAACAAAAGGCCATGCGGGCTTAATGCTATTCATTAAAAAAGCATATCCGCCACCATCCGTAATGCTTCCTTGTAAGCCACTTACATCGTAATCGCCCCATTTTCCGACGATAATTCCCCAACCTGTACGCCCAGTAGGACTTTGACATCCGTCGAACACCCAGTCAAGTAGCTTGTGTGTATCATACTTTTTACCCTCTGTGGCATTCAGATAGGCTGCTGTGTAACATCCTAAAGGAAGCAATGCTTCATAAAAACGACTTTCTTTCTGTGAGAGCAATGCCTCAATTGCACTCTTAGCATGTTGCAAATATCGTTTATCACCAAATTTCTTATATGCACAAAGCAACACATAAGCATGTCCACCAGCTGCATCTTGCTGATAAGGAATATGACTACGACCACCTTTCATTTTTCCATAGTCAAAATAAGAATAATCGTAATTACCAGCCAACACTGAGTCGGCCTTAGTAAATTGTTCTGCAATACTACGCAGAATCTTGTCGGAACCTTCAACATGAGGGAAAACGTCACTTACAGCATAATATAATGCATTGGGCAACACATCATACCACCAATCACGACCATATCCACCTCCTAAATTGGCTACTTGAGGATTGGTATTATTCATTACAATATTCCAGCCATTAGCACAATTATAATAGTTCTGCACCATCTTCACATAATTGTAACCATTTTGATTGGTCTTATCGATACCAACCAAACCTGCACCTAATATTGCTGCTAAAGAATTGAGTGATTCGTGATACTCACCGCCGTTATGGAGAGGACCTTGTCTCACATCACCAAGTGCAGTGTAAAGGCCAAAAGTCTCCTGGTCTATGTTACGACGTGCATTATCTTTCCAAATCAGAGGTCCCAATTCGCCTTTATTATTCCAATCAAAGACATACGCATCAAAAGATTTTGCCTTTTCTCGCCAGTTAATCATTTCGTAAGTTTCTGGCATATCAGGCATAGATACTATACGATTTATATTCACTTGCTTCACCGCATTGCGACTATTTTGGGCAGCAACTGGTGTTGTAAAAAACAAGGTTGACAAGATGACACTAATCATCATTTTATTTTTCTTCATAATCATTTTGTTTAGCTAATAGATTTGATTGTTTTGTTATATTATTGGATAGAGGATAGGCTAAGATCTGCAACGCTGACACTATTACTAAAGCATACTTCAGAGCAAAATCTTCAGAGATACAGTAAGCTAATGCAATAAAAAGTAACAAACCAGAGGCTCGACCTATAAACAAACCAACCTCGTGACTCATGATATAGGTATACTCATTTCTGTTTTCCAACTTTGCTACAACATCTATTGTACGCATCATAACAGGGAAATAAGCCAGATCGAACAATGGCTGAAATATGACTTTACAGAGTACAAACATGATGACACCTACTGCCGAAAACAAGATACCATTGGCCAATGTTCCGATAAAAAACACCCATACACTACCAAAGAATATCCATTTACGATCTTGTGGACGAGCTATACGACCTAACACATATACCATAATGGCTGTTATCGCTCCACTGACACCTTGAATGAGACCGAGGGCTCCTTCATCACCAACAAACTTCATTACTAAAATAGCAGGAGCCGTAACTAAAAAACCCTGTACCATACCTTTCAAACTGGCTAAAAGTAACATTTTGCGCCAAAGCACATGAAAGTGTATATGCAAGAACTTTATCTCCTTAGGCATCACAAACTGACCTTTCCACAAAACAGCGCAAGCCAATAATGTTAGGAAAAATACACCTATTGTTACAACCTTATAACTCATGCTTACATCAAACAAGAAGCCAAAGATCTCGACTCCATTCATCCCTCCTATAAATGCACCGATAATCAAAGGAACAGTGATGGAAGCTACAGAAAAGAAAAACGACTCTAAACCAAAATAATAATTTCGATTTTCATCATTGGTGTTATACAGAGCTAAAAGATACCTATTTGTCCAGAAAAAACCAGATGCTGCTCCCAGGCTAAATCCTGCCAGCCCTAAACCGACGAGCCCCAATCCTTGTATATTCATCATTCCTGCCAAAGAGACACCACTCACCAAGATACCAGCCGAATAAAGTGTCTTTACGTTTAAGAATTTCAAAAAGAAACCATTGACCATAGATGTAAATACTACACCTACATACATGGCAAGCTGATAATAGGCCACCATTGCGGGATCATTGGTATCTCGCATAACATAAGCACCAGCAAAGATTTCTACTACTGGAAGCACGAAACCATAAATCATGTTCGTCAGTAGAAGCACCTTCATGTTATGCTCATGCGACTTGAAGAAACGAATTTCGTTCAATATTCCTTTCATCTACTTAAGATTTTAAGCTATTCAACACTTCTTGAATTGACAAATCAGCGAGACATATCACTTCATCGCTCGCACCATAATAAAGATGAATGGTATCACCATCTACTATCTGACCATTACTAAATACTACATTCCCAAAGAAGCCTGTCTGCTCATAAGTTGCTATAGGCTCCATGATAGGCTGCTCAGAACGAGCAAGGACTCGAGTAGGGTCGTTCAAATCGAGAAGCATGGCACCTAAACAATATCTATTTTCGGCTGTAGCTCCGTGATATATCTCAAGCCAACCCTCACTCGTCTTTATTGGAGGTGCTCCAGCACCTAAACGAGCGCTATCAAAATGGCCGTCACGAGTAGTTGCTATACATACATGGTTACCCCAATGTACGCGATCGGGTGACTCTGCTATCCACATATAATTGCCACCCAGTTCAGGACTACTTGGACGATGGAAAGCATAATATTTATCACCTATTTTCTCTTCGAACAAAGCACAATCCTTATTATGAGGGGGGAATATCATACCATGATGTTGGAAACTTTTGAAATCTTGCGTTTCGAGCATACCAACACCTACTGCTACTGGTGACACTTCGGTAAATGTTAGGAAATATCCATCTTCCATCGTTGCCACGCGACAATCTTCGATACCAAACGATTCTGAAGGACGACTACCAAATATAGGAGGATAAGCTACATCTTCATGAAAGTGAACTCCATCTTCACTAAATGCAAAACGAAGATAAGAAAGTGTGGTGAGATAATTCTGACCTTTATAATTGATAACGCGAGGATCAGAAGCATCTAAATTAGGGTCATTCTTATCAAATTCTAAGACTTTAAATCCTTCCTCAGTATAAATAGGGAAGGATATTTTCCCATCTATCTGCTTCGGACGCTCAGCTACACGTATAACAAGACCTACACGGCCATCCATCATAAATACTCCAGGATTTAGTAAACATGCAATTTCCATACCTTCAATGGCAGGTACAAAATCACATGGCTTCAAAATCGGATTCAGGTTGTTTCTTTTAGTTATGTCCATTGTTTAAAATTAAAAAAAAAGTTTCAATTGCACTGCAAAATTATATTCTTTATTGAAAATGATAGTATATTAGGTTTGCAAAGTTGTATACACAAGTACCACCAACACATTTTAACCCATATAGATATAATTTGAACTCATGTATACATAATAGACGAGAATATTTGATTTTTCTTGCATTTTATTCGCCATTTATTCTTAACTTTGCAACAGCAACAACAATCAAAACATGAAAAGGATTATAAATGTATACACTATTTCCGCAGTATTGTTAATCATCAGTTCTATTGCAATATGTCAAAACCATAGAATGGAGTCTTTACATTTAGACAACAATAATGGCATGAGCAATAGTTCTGTCAACGTTATTTTTCAAGACTCCCAAGGAATTATGTGGTTTGGAACATGGGATGGTCTCAACAGATATGACGGACATAAATTTGAACAATATCTGTCAAAGACCAAAGATTCAACTACGCTTCCCCATCCCGTCATCAGAGACATACAAGAGGAAGATAGTCTACACTTATGGATTACAACTGATGGTGGTATTAGCCGCTTCAATAAAGCAAGCGGCAAGTCTACTCGTTTTCTTTTAAACAGCCCCGTACAACAACATCAGGGTGAAAAGACTTTCAAATGTACCATAGACAGGAAAGGACATATCGTTGCCAATTGCAATACTGGATATATATATATATATTCTAAAGTATCCCAAAGTTTTACTCCCTTACATGCTCCCTATATCCCAAAAGGAGATATCGAATTTCTCTGCTTTGACGCAAATGACAGGCTTTGGGTTGCTAATAACAAGTTGCTTACCTGCTTCAAACTAGAAGCGAACAGGCTGAAAGTTTTAAAAAAATACACTTTGCCACCACACACCATTTCACTTCTTCGTGGAGGTAAAGGGCATATCTTTGTTCAATCAAAAGACAAGTTACTCCAAATAAACAAAAAAGGAGA
This sequence comes from Candidatus Segatella caccae, assembly GCA_900556395.1. GTDB lineage: Bacteria > Bacteroidota > Bacteroidia > Bacteroidales > Bacteroidaceae > Prevotella > Prevotella caccae. The sequence continues at coordinate 44,175 of USOQ01000009.1, forward strand.
ACTGCAAGATACTCACTTGAACTTTAACGAAAAAATACTTTGCATCAGCAAGTCACAGCAAACGATATATATAGGTACAGATCATGGTTGTTATATTTTGGAGAAGGGAAAATGCTCCCCTCTTCTTAAAGGATGTGCCGTATTTTCCATATACAAAGGCACACAGAATATTCTATGGACAGGAACTGACGGAAAGGGTATCTATCAATTCTTCGAAAGTTCACGTTTTATCCACTCTCCTAAGATTACGAATATAGAATCACCCATTCGTGCGATACTCCAAGAAGACAAAACGGTATGGATTGGTAGTAAAGGAAACGGTTTGTCTCGTTACCACATGATAAATGAAGACAGTATGGTACACAAACACAATTATGACTTAGGACCAGGAAGAAGCTATAACGCCGTCTTCTCACTCTGTAAGGGAATCGACGGCAAACTTTTCATCGGTACAGATGGAATTGGTCTACCATTCATTGAAAACGGGAAATTACAAAGAATGTACTTCAAAAACCCTAAAGAAGAAAAGGCTATTTTTTCTGTATATTCTATACTCCAAGAGAACGATAGCACTCTATACGTAGGAACAAGCGGAAATGGTTTACTTAAACTTACTATCAAAGATAACTTAGTTTTACGCATCAACAAATATGGTTTGTCACAAGGCAAAAACTCCCTTGAAAGTAATATTGTATATAGCCTTATCAATGATGGTCGTTATCTTTGGATAGGCACGAGAGGAGGAGGTTTGAGCCGACTTAACAAGGTTAATGGCCAAATCAACACCTACCGAAATATTTCAAACAACAACAATTCACCTATTTGCGATGACATCATCACCCTACTAAAAGATCACAAAGGACGTCTATGGATAGGAACAACACAAGGACTTAACTTCCTGGAGGTCAACAACGAACATGTTGTTTTCAAACAGCTCAATCCTAGCATTCATCTTGACAACGCTAATATACATGGTATCCAAGAAGACATTTTCCACAATTTATGGATCAGCACAAGTAACGGCATCGTGCATCTAAATCCAGAAACACAAAATGCGATTAACTTTTATTACCGAGATGGCTTACAAGGTAATGAATTTTCAGATGGAGCGAGTTTTTCTGGTACCAACGAGAATAAAATCTTCTTCGGAGGTACTAATGGTATCAGCATCATTTCTCCATTACAAATGGAGAAGGATGTATTTATGCCACAACTCCTTCTTTATCACATTTACGTAGACCAAGAAAAGATTGTCTTCCCAAACAAAAACATCGTAGTAGACAACAAGACACATACTATAGAAATTTCATTCTCTGTTCTCGACTATATAGACAACGACCGCTGCGATTTATCATATTCGTTAGAGCGCGATGGATGGTTCCAAAACAAGGATATATCTTGGACACAAGTTGGAGAAAGCAAGAAAATTATTCTCAGTAAACTTTTTCCAGGACATTACACGCTACACGTAAGACAAAGTAACTCTACTCATATTTGGGCAAACCAAACGCTCGATATTCCCATACAGGTAACTTTTCCCCTGTGGGCAAGATGGTGGACTATCCTTTTGTACGCAATTGTCATTTTCCTTATTATAAGATACATTTTCCATATCAAAAAAGTACACATGGAGATACGCCACGAGGCAGAGATGGAACATCGTAAGTTGCAAAGCCGTGAGGATATCCATCAAGCCAAATTGCGTTTCTTTGGAAACGTAGCTCGTAATTTTACAAACAACATGACACAAATTTATGCTGATATTGCTAAACTAAAAAAGTCTGAAGTGGAAAAAGATAGTCTCAAATACGTCAATCGTATTGACGCTAATGTACAACAAATGAATCTTCAGATCCGACAATTAGCCGAGATCAAGAAGGCAGAAACCAATGACACAGAGATTATTACAGAAGAAGTAGACTTGATGGATTTTATCAAGTATGCTTTCGATGACTTCTCTTCTGATATCAACAACAAGAAACTCAATCTAATCATTGCCAACCGCTATAATATTGCCAATACCATTACAGACAAAAACCTACTCACCAAGGCTTTACATAACTTATTAAGCTACATCATAACTAATACATTCAATGATAGTTCCGTAGAAGTCACACATCATTGGGAGGAAGCATGCTGGAATATCACATACACATACAAAGGCATTTCACCCACAGAAAAAGAACTGAACATCATCTTCAATCGCTATAAAGCATTAGAAAATTTCGAGAACAAACTCTCTGATGGCAAAAACGACAATGTCATCAGTTTAACAGTTTGCAACGATTTATTACAACGAATCAATGGACACTTAAAGATTGAAAAAATCAGTGAAACTTCAACTAGTTGCACGCTTGTGATACCCAAGCTCAAACTTACTGAAAAAAAGAAAGAAGAACCTCTCGCTACCGACTCGCTCACTCAAATCATTAGCCACAAAGACAAAACGGTGCTAATTATCGAAAAGGATAAAACCATGCAACGACTCATGACCGATACCTTACAACTACAATATAACGTCTTGCACATTGATAACGAGGATGATGCTCATGAAATGTTTGAAGCCAATACGATAGACATTATTATCTATGATCCTGCTAACAACAACTATGACTTTATAGACCAACTGCAAACAGACAAGGCTTCAAAAAACATTCCTCTCATCTTCGTTTCAACAGAGAGTGAAAAAGACACTCATGTTGATATCATTCAGAGAGGAGCAAATGCTATCATCGAAAAGCCTTTCCATACAGACTATCTCAAAGCTATCACCGACCGCACATTAGCTGAGATGCAACGCATGTTAGAATTTTCAGAAACATCTGCTGCCTACATACAGAAATACGACTCTAAGGAATTTTCTGAAAACGACAAAAAATTCTTGCAAGATGCCATAGATGTACTCAAAGCTCATTATGAGGATGAGGATTATTCTCTCGACAAATTGGCAAAAGACTTATTGGTAAGCCGCACTCAACTATATCGCAAACTGAAAATGCTGATTAATACAACTCCTAACGATTTTATCACCAACTACAGAATGCAGCAAGCTGAGAAGATGCTGAAATCCAGCAATCAAACCATTTCAGAAATCATAACTAAATGTGGATTTCGCAATCGAGCTTTCTTTTATAGGGAGTTTGCACGCCAACACAACTGCTCACCCAAAGACTTTAGAAATAAAAAAGAAATGACAAATTGACATACAAAAATAAAGACGCTATTTAACCGATTAACAGAAATACATCCATAACTTCTGTAATATTTTTTATCAAATCGTCAAACCATAGAAGCAACAAAAACATTCCAATTCTTTCCAATTTTGCAAACATTGGAAAGAATTGGAATGTTTTTATTGGAATTATTAACAAAAAACGAGCTATATTACATTCTGGCAATGACGAGAGTAATGCTTGGTTGATATCGTCATATTGACAGAAACAAATCCTTTCTATTCATCCCATGCGCCTTATATATAATAAGGTGTAAAGGATGAAAAAAGGCCCTCAAACAGTCATATACCACAAATGTGGTAGTAATAATACTACTTATATGCTATTTCAGAATCCAGAAAATCGCCGTACCTTTGCAACGACAATCAGAACAAACAGCATGATGACTTTCTGAAGAACATCAGAATGTCTTAAAGAGAGAACATCAATCTGGAATTCTGGGCGACAGATTTATATAAATGAATACAGAAATAGCATATCAACATTTAAAAAAGAAAGGACAGATTATGAGTACAGAAAAGAAACTTCGCTTTGAGACACTTCAGTTGCATGTAGGTCAGGAAAATCCAGATCCAGCTACCGACGCTCGTGCGGTGCCTATCTATCAGACCACAAGTTACGTATTCCGCAACTCTCAGCACGCTGCCGATCGCTTCGGCCTCCGCGACGCTGGTAACATATACGGTCGCTTGACCAACTCTACTCAGGGTGTATTCGAAGACCGTGTGGCTGCCCTCGAGGGTGGTGTAGCTGGTTTGGCTGTCGCTTCTGGTGCTGCCGCTGTAACCTATGCTCTGCAGAACATCCTTCAGAATGGCGACCACATCGTAGCTGCCGACAACATCTACGGTGGTACTTATAACCTCATCACCCATACATTGACCACACAGGGCGTCAGCTACTCCATCGTAGATCCTCGCAACTTCGAGCAGGTAGAGGCAGCCATCCAGGACAACACCAAGGCTCTCTATGCAGAGACCTTCGGAAATCCTAACTCAGATGTGACCGATATCGACAAGTTGGCTGAGATTGCTCATCGCCACAACATCCCATTGATTATAGACAACACCTTCGGCACGCCATACCTCATCCGTCCTATTGAGCACGGAGCTGACATCGTGGTTCACTCTGCCACTAAGTTTATCGGCGGTCACGGTTCTTCTCTCGGTGGTGTCATCGTTGATGGCGGTAAGTTCGACTGGAAGGCAAATGCCGACAAGTTCCCTACTCTCGCCAAGCCAGACCCATCTTATCATGGTGCAGTATTCGCAGATGTAGCAGGAGCAGCAGCTTTCGTAACCCGCATCCGTGCGGTCATCCTTCGTGACACTGGTGCTACCATCTCTCCATTCAATGCCTGGATTCTTCTCCAGGGCTTGGAGACATTGAGCCTCCGTGTGGAGCGCCACGTACAGAATGCATTGAAGGTGGTAGAGTATTTAGAGAACCATCCTAAGGTGGCTAAGGTAAATCATCCAGCCGTTCCTTCTCATCCCGACCACGAGCTCTACAAGAGACTCTACCCCAATGGTGCAGGTTCTATCTTCACCTTCGATATCAAGGGCGGCGAAAAAGAGGCTTGGGATTTCATTGACCACTTGCGCATCTTCTCTTTGCTGGCTAACGTAGCCGACGTGAAGTCACTGGTTATCCA
>USOQ01000010.1 GCA_900556395.1 Candidatus Segatella caccae
TAGGGAGCGATAACTCCTTTAACTTCATTAACTTCTGAACTTGCGAAACTTGAATATATTACGTAACTTTCATACAGTGGGAATATTAAGATGTCTGAAAAGATAAAAACATACTACTTCTAACTCCCCTTATCCACGCAAACCTTTACGCAACATTTTTGCAATATATATGCACCAAGTAAAGGATATTTTTATAACTTTGCATCGGAAATAATTAAAAACATTATAAATAACAAAACAAATCATGAAAGAGCTAAAATCTTTGAACAAGCGTACCGCTCCTAAGAGCGTAATGCCAGAGAGAATTATCCAGTTTGGTGAGGGCAACTTCCTCCGTGCATTCGTTGACTGGATTGTATGGAATATGAACAAGAAAACCGACTTCAATGGTTCTGTCGTAGTCGTTCAGCCATTGGCTGGCGGTATGGTAGATTGGTTGAATGGCCAGGACTGCCTCTATCACGTAAACCTTCAGGGTAAGGAGAATGGTCAGGCTATCAATACTCTCGAACGTATCGACGTTATTAGCCGTGCTCTGAATCCATATTCTCAGAACCAGGCTTTCATGGCATTGGCTGAGCAGCCAGAGATGCGCTTCATCATCTCTAACACTACAGAGGCTGGTATCGCGTTCGATGATTCTTGCAAGTTTACTGACGCTCCTGCAGCTTCTTACCCAGGTAAGTTGGTTCAGTTGCTGTTCCATCGTTACAAGTTCTTTGAGGGCGACCCAACAAAGGGTATGATCTTGATGCCTTGTGAGTTGATCTTCTTAAACGGTCACCACTTGAAGGAATGTATCTACCAGTACATTGAGCTTTGGAAGGAAGACATGGGTGCTGATTACGAGGGCTTCAAAGAGTGGTTTACCAACCATTGCTTCGTTTGCGCTACTCTCGTTGACCGTATCGTACCTGGTTTCCCACGCGACACCATCAAGGAGATTCAGCAGAAGGTTTGCTACAAGGACAACCTCGTAGTAAAGGCAGAGAGCTTCCACCTCTGGGTTATCGAGAAGGCAGAGAATATGACTGTAGAGCAGATGCAGGAAGAATTCCCTGCTCACAAGGCTGGTTTGCACGTACTCATCACCGACAACGAGAAGCCATACCACGAGCGTAAGGTAACTCTGCTTAATGGTCCTCACACAGTGTTGAGCCCTGTAACATACCTCAGCGGTGTAAATATTGTACGTGATGCTTGTGAACACCCAGTATTGGGCAAATATATCCACAAGGTACAGTTCGACGAATTGATGCAGACTCTTAACTTGCCAATGGAAGAGTTGCAGAAGTTTGCTTCCGACGTATTGGAGCGCTTCGAGAACCCATTCGTTGACCATCAGGTAACAAGCATCATGCTCAACTCATTCCCTAAGTATGAGACTCGCGACCTCCCAGGTGTAAAGGTATACTTGGAGCGTAAGGGTGAGTTGCCACAGGGATTGGTATTCGGTTTGGCTGCTATCATCACTTACTACAAGGGTGGCAAGCGTGCTGATGGTGCTGAGATTAAGCCACAGGACGACCAGAAGATTATCGACAAGCTGACAGAGTTGTGGGCTACTGGCGATACTCAGAAGGTGGCTGAGGGTGTTCTTGCTTTCGACTACATCTGGAAGGAAGACCTCAACAAGACTGTTCCTGGCTTAACAGAGTTGGTTAAGAAGGACCTCGACCTCATCCAGGAAAAGGGTATGCTTGAGGCTGTTAAGACCATCCTGTAATAAAATTCTAAGATTCCTAAGATAATTTTAGATAATAAGGCAAAGAGGATTTCTCCTTCGGGAGAATCCTCTTTTTCTTTATCCCCAACTCTCGTAAGCATCGTGCAGAACCCAACGGCACGTTTCATCCAACCAACATTCAAGCACCTAAATATCTGGAATACGAACAACAATGAAAAATCAATTCAATTTATTTTTAAAATTCTTCATGGCGTGCATCTTGCTATGCACCGCAACCCACAGCAAAGCTCAAACAAAGGGTTACTACACCCAGTATTATGGAAAACAACCAGACCTCGTAGAAAAGGCTCGTCAATGGGCGGAGTCGGGCGAATGGCGCAATGGCTTTCAGCAAGCTAAACCCCACAGCAGCGTGAACCTCGTAGACTTCTATCTGCAATATCATAAAAACCCGAAGCAATGGAAAGCACTCTTCAACTATCTGGCTCATACCGACCTGCTCGCCATCGAAAAGGGTAAGCACAAAATACCCGGTACACAACTGGTGGTAAGTGTAGAAGACTCACAGAACGCACCCTTGGCAAAAAGAAAGAGCGAAAGCCATAACCACCACATAGACTTCCAGTATGTCGTGAAAGGAACAGAACGCTTTGGCATCATAGACCATTACACAAGCACCCCCAACAGCAAGTACCGCCCCGACGTGATACACTATGACTATCAGGCTGACAAAGCTTGCTTCTATGATAGCAATCCTGATGAATTCTTTATTTTCTTTCCGCGCGACTGGCACATAGCTAAAGTGGCAAATGATACTAACGACCAACAAATCAGAGTGATAGTCATCAAGGTGGATTATATGGATTAAGGAATTAGGGTGCAAAGATTACATTTTTTTTGCTATTATGAATATTTTTTAGTAACTTTGCACCCAAATTTTGAAAAATATAACACAATAATGAAGGCTTTCAACATTCAGTCAAAGTTGTTTTCTTGTATGAAGACTTATAACAAGAAAACATTCATGTCCGACTTGATGGCTGGTATCATCGTGGGTATCGTAGCCCTTCCATTGGCCATTGCGTTCGGTATTGCATCAGGAGTAACACCAGAAAAGGGTATCATCACAGCTATTGTAGCAGGTCTCGTTATCTCGCTTTTCGGAGGTAGCAAGGTGCAGATAGGCGGCCCTACAGGTGCGTTTATCATCATCATCTATGGCATCATTCAGAAGTATGGTTTCGAGGGACTTACTATCGCCACACTGATGGCAGGTTTCTTTCTACTTCTCTTTGGTTTGCTCCACTTAGGCACCATCATCAAGTACATCCCCTATCCTATTGTTGTGGGATTCACCAGTGGTATTGCCGTCACGATCTTTACTACTCAAATCAAGGACCTCTTTGGACTGACACTACCCTCTAACCCTTCCGACTTTATTGAGAAATTGGGAGTGTACCTACAGAACTTCGACACCATTGACCCATGGTGCGCCATTATTGGTGTGGCGAGTGTGTTGGTTATTGCCATCACTCCTCGTTTCAGCAAGAAAATACCTGGTTCGCTTATAGCCATCATCCTGATGACGGTAGTGGCATTACTGCTCAAAAATTACGCAGGCATCTCAAGCATCGAGACTATAGGCGACCGCTTCTCTATAAGCAACGAACTCCCTTCTGCTCAAGTTCCCAACATGAACTGGGAAACCATCAAGAGTTTAGTATCACCAGCCATAACCATCGCCATCTTAGGAGCCATAGAGTCTTTACTCTCAGCCACTGTGGCTGATGGTGTCATTGGCGACCATCACGACTCCAACACTGAGTTGATGGCACAGGGATTGGCAAACATCGCCTCTCCTCTCTTTGGCGGTATTCCTGCCACAGGTGCCATTGCCCGCACCATGACCAATATTAACAATGGTGGCAAAACACCTATAGCAGGCATCATCCATGCCGTGATACTGCTGCTCATCTTCCTCTTCCTCATGCCTTTAGCCAAGTACATCCCTATGGCTTGTTTAGCAGGCGTTCTCGTCGTAGTGTCTTATGGAATGAGTGGCTGGCGCTCTTTCTTGGCTGTAATGAAGAATCCTAAGAGCGATATTACTGTATTGCTCATCACCTTCTTCCTTACCATCATCTTCGACCTCACCATCGCCATCGAGGTGGGACTCATCATCGCCTGCCTACTCTTTATGAAGCGTATGTCAGAAACCACTGACGTAAAAGCCATCACCGAGGAGATAGACCCCAACTTAGAGTCAGAATTCTCTACTGGAAACTTAGATCACCTCATCATTCCTAAGGGTGTGGAAGTATACGAAATCAATGGTCCTTACTTCTTTGGAGCAGGTAATAAATTTGAAGAAATTATGGCCTCTTTCGGCGATCGCCCACAAGTGAGAATCATCCGTATGCGTAAAGTTCCCTTTGTAGACTCTACGGGCATTCACAACCTTACAAGCCTGTGCGAGATGAGCCAGAAGGAAGGCATCCAGGTGGTGCTTTCTGGTGTAAGAGAGAAAGTAAACGCTCAGTTGGAGCACGCTGGTTTCTATCACCTCATCGGTGAAGAAAACATCTGTAGCCACATCAACTTGGCACTGAAACGCGCCAATGAAATCATAGCTAAATAAAGAAACATCATGGACAACAATAGCAACCATAAAAATATAGAGCAGGTCTTCCAGAAAGACCTGCATCAATATCTCCTCACTGTGGGGCGCATCGACGAACACTTGCCCGAAGCTCCAGATATTGAAGCACTATGGCAAAAAATTGGTGAGAGCTATCTGCCCGATGCTATGCGCGAGTTTAGTAAGTACCCCACTGTAGCCTTAGGTTGGATTATGTTTGTGGGTATGGCCATAGCAAAATATTGGGACGAAGACTGGGAACTCTATAGCAAAGTAGATAATCTATACCTCTATCTACGCGACCGCATTGACTTCGACCACATGGACGACTATATCTGCCAGCAAGTTCTTCTGTTGGACGAGAATGCACACAAGGCTTTATCAAACATCGTTGCCGAATGTGCAGCGCGTACTTACAATACGCTCATCCATCAGGGATTAGAGCCTGGCACAGAGGCAGCCTTTAGGGGCTTCATCGCTGCCCTACACCAGATGTATTTGATGGGAGCTGCAGTGCAGTTGAACTCCATGGGCTATCACATGACGAGATTATAAAGGGAAGTTAGAGAAGTTCGAGAAGTTAAAGCCATATGCTTTATAGCTAAATATACAACAAAAAAGGCTATTGGCTATAACTTCTAACGACCGAAGGGAGTGATAACTTCTGTAACTTCAGTACTTAATAAAAGCAGAGGAAGGGAATGAGCTAAAACTCATTCCCTTCTTCTTTGATCACACTGGGCCCATCAATCAGTTCGGGAGCAGGCTTGTTGCGGTTTACGTCACGGTAAGCCTGGCGTAAGTCGCCAAGCCCAATATCGATACTTTTATTCACAGGACGATCTTTGTCCGACAAACTATGAGAGAAGAGCCACTCATAGGTTTTCTTGAGATAAAAGATGCGAGCTGGTGCTCCATGATTGGCACCAGGTAGCCAGTCATAGAGCAGTCGGCTGTCATCACCGCTCTTTTTCAGTTTCTCCACCACTACCTTAGATTGCTTTACGGGTACGGCTCTGTCGGCAGTGCCATGAATAATCCAAAAAGGCAACTTACCCAATCCACTTACATCCTTGAGCGAGGTGCCTCCACAAAGCGCCATTCCTGCTGCTATGCGGTCGGGGTAAGTACCACAGACATCCATCGTACCATATCCACCTAAGCTCATGCCCAACACATACACACGTGTGGTATCGCATGGGTAATTGCGCCTTACCCAGTCGAACACATCCATAATCTTTTTAGGGCTCCATGCTCCACCAGGGTTTTGTGGTACTATTGTCAGCGCATCTATGTCTCTTCCTTTCACAATGGCATCGAGTGGACCATAGCGGCGCACTCTCGCTAAATCTCTTCCACAAAGGCTGGCTCCATGTAGGAAGATGATGACCGGCGTCTGTTCTTGAGAATAAAAATAATCCACGGGAGTATAAACCCAGAAGTTGTAGCCTCCTGGTATAGAATCTTTAACGGCTCTGAGGAAATCGTAAGCCGATACCTTCAGAGCCGTCAATGACAATACGATTGCAAAAAGTATTTTCTTCATATTTTTGATATTCGTTACTGAATCGTGAACTTACGAATGCCAAAATTACAAATTATCTTCTTGAATCACAAATTATTTCAATTACTTTGCAACACGTTAATAGGTGTTCACATACCACAAACAAAGTCAGCGTTGCTCCTTTTTACAGGATTTCTCTTATCGACGCAAGAACTTCTGTGCTGTAGTGCTTCCATCCTTGCCCTTGATGAGCACGATGTACATGCCCTTGACAAGGGCTGAGGTGTTGACAAACTGAGAGTCTGTAGAGCCTGCCACCTTCTTGCCGTCAGTACTGTAAACCTGGAGAGAGGCTATGTCACCATAGACAATCAGTCCATTGGTGGTCTGGTACATCTGATAGGTCTTTGTGGCGCTCTCCTTTTCTACTTGATCGATGCTCGAAACGATTGGGTTGCCATCTTCGTCCACCTCCTGGTAAACACCCAGGGTCAAGTCGGTAAGATACATATCGCCACCACCATTATTGGTTAATTTCACTACAATAGACTTTTTCTCTATCTTACCCACCTTGGCTTTCACGTCAACCAAAGCAGTGCCTTCCTTCAAACTGACAGATGAAGTTCCAGACTGAGAGTTGTCTACATAATGCCAATCTATAACGAGCGTGCGTCCACCCGTACAATAGATGTTAGACTGCATCTGGGCAAGCGAAGGCAAGGTAAATTCCACGCTGGTTTTCTGTGGAATCCTATATGCACCATAAGTACCAGTATACTTCTTGCCTCTCTCGGTGTTTTCATCCACGTAAATCACAGGACTCTTACCATCCGAGCCCTTACCATAATACTTAGGGTTCACGCCATCTGCTGTGCCAGCTGTAATGTACTTCTTCACCTCATCAGCTATCACCTCATCCTGGAAGAGATAATTGTTGACAACGGTTGTGGTCACCCAGTTTTTTCCATCGCTTGGCTCAGGAATGGCATCTTCCACCGTACCGTCGTTCACGGGCATTTTGAGTGTATAAGCATTGTCATCGCCACCATATTCGTATGGACCATAGTCGGGAGCCTTGCCCACGTAAGGGATGTTGAGGGTGACAGACCAGTTCAGTGGGGCATTATCCGCATATTCGTATGCAGCCTTATGAGCATCCACTGTCTTGAAATCTGTAATCGGAGTACCTGCATCAATCAGCTTGCTGCCAGCTTTCAGACGACCAAACTTCAAAGGCAACTCTCCGTTATCCTGACGGGCACTGATGCCTGTCTCGTAGCTCAAGTCCTCGTACTCGGAAGAATAGTCATTGATTTTTTTGCCATAGGAAGTACCATTGCTACTTGCCTTTTCACCCAAAGGATTGGTGTTATCGAGTGTGGTCCAGGTACAGTATTCGATGTCTGGCGCCTTAGTGAAAGCAGAGTTACGTTCCATCTTTTGTGAGCCATAGGCAAAGCCCACGCAGTTGCGCAGCACCCAGTTGCCATAGTCGGGTGCCTCCATATTGTAACCATAGTTAATGCCATTACCGAACGCTAAGTTGTTGATGAGATAAGATCCCTCGCGATGATGGTTTTGGTCGAATCCTTTCTTGGCGTGGAATGCGGCAATACAGTTTTTGAATACATGAGCACCTGTTGAGGTACCGCCCTGCTTGCATCCTCCCATCTTGAATCCATTGGCATTACCCTTGTCAAAACCATTATTCAAGCACCAGCAGTTGTCTACAACAATAGGGAAAACCGTATAGTAAAGATCCCATCCATCGTCAGAGTTGTGCCATGCACGGCAACCATGAAACTCATTACCAGGACCAGGATACAGCTTGATAGCGAATCCGTCGGCATTACCACCGTTGGTCCATGGGTCGTGATTATCGTAAGCATCACAGTTGACGATGATATTGTAGCGACCATATTTAAACTCGGTGTTGCGGGTGTTGTTGCCTTTATCGTCCTTTCCGAAACCTTGCTGCAATCCTGTGTCTTCATTGCCATAGAAGCGGCAAAGCTCCACTACGCAGTAACTACCCTCAAGTTTCATACCATTATCAGCAGAGTTACAGATATCGAGACCACGATAATGCCAGTAGTTAGCACCTATCTTGTGCATGATACCTCGGTTGTTAGCAGCTACATTCTTGTCTGTACGTGGCTGTCCAGCGAAGTCGAATACAGGACGCTCTGTGTCACCAGGATAGGCAAACACACAGATACGCTTGTCTGCAGTACCTGTCTCAGTCACATTGATGGTTTGTGAAAGATGGTAGGTTCCTCCTCTTACATAGAGAATGTCACCAGCCTTCAGTGCCGCAAAAGCCTTTACCGGGTCACCAAAAGGTTTGTCGATAGTCATACCATTACCTGTACCATTAGGTGACAAGTAATAATCTTTAGCCATAGCTCCATGCGAAGCCAAAAGGCACAACGCTGCAAGCGCTACCTTTGTCTTTGTTTTAGTTTTCATTTTTACTGTTTTGTTTTTAGTGTTTGTTTTGTATTTAAGTTTTATTGTGTTTCTTGAACATTCGTTTGTTATGTGTTTAGAACTTTTTTGACAGAGCAAAAGTAATACAATCATTTGTAATAACAACAAATCCCCTTAATAATTAAAATAGTTTAACCTTAGAAAAAGTGTGTGTTTGTAAATATGGCTGACTCCTTAAAATGTAAGTGAAATGAAAAATCATTAGAAGAGGGCCATGCAATAAGGAGTTATAATGAGAACCCGTATCGGCTAAACAGGCATCCGCTTCTGTAATCAACTTGGACAGAAGCGAATGCCTATTTATATGATTTGTTCCTAATCAGAATTAGAATACGCAAGCCCAACCGAACTTACGAACTAATTCTTGTAGAAGATTACGATCACGGACAGGGATTGTTACAGCTACTGTTTCGTGCTGGTTGTCCTCTACTGTCGATTCCAGTTCATATTGCGTCTGGGCAGACAGCAGAATCTTTGCAGGAAGTCCGATAGCATTTTCTATCTTTAGAGCCAATTCTGTCGTAAGAGCACGTTTCCCATTAAGCACCTCACTCAGATGTGAGGATTGTGTGCCAAGCATCTTGGCAAATTCTTTCTGGCTAATACCACGCTCGTCAAGTTCTGGTTTAATCATCATTCCAGGATGAACAGCCATGAAAGGTGCAGGATTTTCAATTTTTTTTGCCATAGTGAGTATCGTCTAAACTTAAAACTTTTATTCTAATGCCGCCGTCAAATTCGCGGAAAAGTATGCGCTCCACCATTCCATTGACAACTCTAATGGAACTCATGCCATTGGTACCTGTCAGTTGTTCATAGTGGAGGAAAGAGAAAGAACGGAGGTCGCTTGCACGTTCAGATAAGCGCAAATAGTTATATGCAGTGGCGAGTGCCTTCATAAACTTTTTATTGCGAGTATATTTCTTATACTTGCTGTTGCGCCCCATCGTAATGAGTTCTTCCAAATCCTTATCGTCGAATATGATTTGCATAGTTCAACTATATTTTTGCAGCAAAATTACACAAAAGTTCCCAAAAGCGGGAATTATAATGGGATTTTCTTTCTAATTTTAACATTATTATAAGAAACTCAAGTTTCACAAGTGAGGGAATTGATTGAAATTAATGAAGTTATCACTCCCTACGGTCGTTCGGGAAGTTAAAAGACAATAGTCATCTAACGCAAAACGTAGAACATTTGTCCCTCTAACTTTCCTAACTTCCTTTAACTTCCGCACATACGAAAGTTCAGTTCAGATAATATGGGGCATAATAATCATCTAAATCAACACAATAGTACAAAGTTACATATTACAACTCTTTCTGGGAAACCTATTTCCCGCCAAATGGATGGAATTGTCGCTGTAACGTGGCACAGGTACGCAAGCAGAAATATCCAGCCACAGAGCACAGCGAAGCCATGAGCTGGGGCGAGGAAGTCATGGGTGGCGAACGATACAACATCTTCCGCTTCAACAGTGGCAAGCAGGGCAAAACTATGCTCGACTACAACCCTTACACTATCAAGCGGTGTAATGACTGCGATGTGACGAGGGGAAAGCTGAAGCTTATCTCGGACGTTTTAGATAATGAGCTTTGTTCGGCTTGCCAATGTATTCACAACTGTCAAAATGAATCAAACTATTATCTCGACGAAAAGTATAGAGAACGTTTAAAGATAAGCATACCGGCAGACAATACCGAAGTGGAAGAAAATACCCGTGCAGCACATGCCCTTTTGTCATCATTTTCAGATATGACCATGATGATAAGAAAACATGTCTTTAAAGATGGAGTTAAAAATCCAGAATATCTCATTAACGAGAAGATTGCAGACCGAAAAGGTATAAAATCAACCAACGGAGTGGCATCTGGGTTTAAAAAGGCTATCAAGCAAGGTTGCGAAGTAGTAGTTCTCGACTTAGATATGCATCCTAAGTTTTTCAGTAAGCTCCCAACTATCAAATTATCTTCAAGTATTAATAATAGATATATGAATTTCAGAACAGGAGTAATAAAGGAATGCTATGTGATTTATCACAATAAGGCTATACTTATAGATAGTAGTTTCTTTTCGAATGATATTATTGTATCAAAAGAAAGAATCAAGAATGAGTTGGAAAAAATAAGGGGTGACTAAGTCACCCTAAGCGTGCAAAAGGAAAGCTTGAAGTTATCGCGCCAGATCTTCGACATTTGCACGCTGTAAATATACAACAAACTTTTTAATCCCGCAAGAATATGAGCAAGAAAAATCAAGACTACGATGAATTTATAGAAAAATTCAAGCCGAAGAAGACAACGGACGACTGCTATACCCCCCACTTGTGTATGAGGCGGTACTGGGCTGGGCACGCGCGTACTTCGACATTGCCGACCGCCCTGTAGTACGCCCTTTCTATCCTGGAGGAGATTTCGAGCACTTCGACTACCCCGACAAGAGCTAAAAGATGACAAAAAAATGAAAGTACTTGCAAGTGCCAATGAAAGTACTTGCGTTGGCTGTTGAAAGTACTTGCGATGGGCATCGTAAGTACTTGCGTTTTTGATGACACTTTTCTGCTCAACGACGATGGTTCCCTATCTTCTTTTTTAAGATACTAAAAAAACGGCTTGAGGTATTCTGCAATAACCCCAAGCCGAAAAATGTTTATCGATCATTGAGCGGAGTGTATTCCAACTCACCCAAGATGTTCTTGTAAGCAGGACGAATAATACGTCTTCCCTCAAAGTTGAGTTCTTCTATACGATGAGCTGTCCAACCCACGATACGTGCCATGGCAAATATTGGCGTATAGATTTCCTGTGGCAATCCTATCATCTCATAAATGAAACCACTATAGAAGTCGAGGTTGGCACAAGCAGGCTTGGTACCACCACGATGAGCCTGCAAGCACTTGATGCCCTCTTGCTCTATCAGTTTAAGGAATTCATACTCATCCTCTCTACCCTTCTCCTTCGCCAACTCGCCGGCAAGACGCTTTAGCTCTACAGCACGAGGATCGCTGATAGTATACACAGCATGACCGATGCCATAGATAAGTCCCGTCTTATCGTAAGCTTCCTTGTTGAGCATACGGGTAAGGTAAAGATCCAATTCTTTTACGTTCTTCCAGTCTCTGATTTGCTCTTTCAAGTGATGGAACATATTAATAACTTTAATGTTAGCACCACCATGAAGCGGACCTTTCAAACTGCCGATACCTGCAGCAATAGAGCTATAAGTGTCTGTACGCGTAGACGATGTGACACGAACGGTAAAGGTAGAGTTATTACCACCACCATGCTCTGCCTGGATGATGAGCAGTAGGTCGAGCATACGTGCATCAAGTTCGGAATAGTTCTCATGCTTCATCATGTAGAGGAAGTTCTCAGCGATAGAAAGGTTCTCGCGAGGATGACGGATGTGCAAGCTACGACCCTGTACTGAGTGACGATAGATGTTGTATGCATAGGCGATAATCGTAGGGAACTTGGCTATCAACTCGATGCTCTGACGCATCAGGTTGTCACGACTAATGTCATCAGGATTGGGGTCGAAGGTATACATCTCGAGCACACAACGTGCCAGGATATTCATGATATTGCTGCCCTCAAGCTCGATGATGTGTGTGATAGTACGATGGTCGAGTGGCATATTGTCGTTGAGCAGTTCCTTGAAGGCTTCTAACTCTTCTTTGTCGGGTAGCTGACCTGAAAGCAGCAAGAAAGCCACCTCCTCAAAGCCAAAACGTTTCTCCTTTAACAAAGGACTCACTAAGTCGTCGAGTTCGTAACCACGATAATAGAGTTTTCCCTCTGTAGGTGTCAACTTACCTTCGGCATCGCGCTCGTAACCCACAACGTTACCGATATTGGTGAGTCCCACCAATACACCCGAACCATCCTCATTGCGAAGACCTCGCTTCACATTAAACTTAGTGAATGCCTCCTTATCTATCTTGCATGAGTTTTTAACCTCATCGCTCAGCTTATATATTAAATATTCCTTATTCATTACTTATGATATTTGATGTTGAAAATTGTTGTCGCACCACCCCATGGAATTACTCCTTGTGGGTGGCGGCATAGTTGAGCGCTGATCCTGCCTTAAACCACTCTATCTGTGCATCGTTGTAAGTGTGCTCCACCAAGAATTCATCTTGCGTGCCATCTTGATGCTTCAGGATGATGGTGAACTTGCTTCCTGGTGCAAACTCTTTCAGACCTACGAGCGAGATGCGATCGTTTTCTTGCACCTTATTATAATCATCCTTATTGCAGAAAGTCAGCGCCAACATACCTTGTTTCTTCAAGTTGGTCTCGTGGATACGAGCAAAACTCTTAGCCAGGATCACTTTGACATTGAGGAAACGAGGCTCCATTGCTGCATGCTCACGCGAAGAACCTTCACCATAGTTATCCTCTGCCACGACAATGCTACTGATGCCTTGTGCTTTGTATGCCTTGGCAGCAGTGGAGACCTCCACATAATTTCCGTCGAGTTGATTCTTCACCTGATTACTCTCGCCATTGAAAGCATTAACCGCTCCCATCAGCAAGTTGTCAGAAATATTCTGCAGATGTCCGCGGAACTTCAACCAAGGTCCAGCCATAGAGATGTGGTCGGTAGTACACTTACCCTCAGTCTTGATAAGCAGAGGCATATCGATAAGATCATTGCCGTCCCAAGGGGCAAAGGGTGCAAGTTTCTGAAGGCGGTTGCTGTCAGGAGAGATAACGACCTCTACTTGCGCATTCTCTTCACTGGGTGCGATAAATCCTTTATCCTCTACCGCAAAACCCTTGGGAGGGAAAGTGTAACCTGTTGGTGCATCGAGCTTCACACTCTTTCCTGCCTTATCTTGCAAGGTGTCGGTAGCAGGGTTGAAGTCAAGTCGACCAGCAATAGTAAGTGCTACCGTGAGCTCCGGACTGCCGATAAAGGCATAAGTATTGGGATTACCATCGGCACGGCGGCGGAAATTACGATTGAACGACGTTACGATGGCGTTCTTTCGGGTATTATCGTCTGTATGACGCTTCCATTGTCCTATGCAAGGGCCACAGGCATTGGTCATAATCAGTGCACCAATTTTCTTAAAATCGTCGAGTATGCCGTCGCGCTCTGCTGTATAACGTATCTGCTCTGAACCAGGGTTGATGATGAGCTGTCCCTTCACCTCGATGCCCTTCTCATAAGCCTGTCGAGCCACACTGGCAGCTCGTGCTAAGTCTTGATAAGACGAATTGGTACAACTACCTACAAGACCCACTTCTACTACCATCGGATAATCGTTGGCAGGGCCCTTTGCCTTCATGTGCGAGATAGGGGTTGCAGCATCAGGCGTGAAAGGTCCATTGAGATGAGGCTCCACCTTACTGAGATCTATTTCTACTATCTGATCGTAGAAGGCAGAAGGATCTGCCATCACCTCGTCGTCTGCACGAAGCTCGGCAGCATTCTGTTGTGCCAAGACGGCAATTTCCTCACGACCCGTTTTGCGGAGATACTCGCTGGCATTCGCATCAAAGGGGAAGATGGAACAGGTAGCTCCCAACTCTGCACCCATGTTACAGATGGTTGCCTTACCTGTGGTAGAGATGCTGTCAAGACCCTCTCCGAAATATTCGAGGATGGCATTCGTGCCGCCCTTTACCGTAAGGATACCAAGGATTTCTAAGATTACATCTTTCGGAGTGGCCCAACCTGAGAGTTTACCCTTGAGGTGAACACCGATGAGGCGTGGCATCTTGAGTTCCCAAGGCTGACCTGTGAGAACATCCACAGCATCGGCACCGCCAACACCTACTGCCACCATACCCAAACCACCTGCGTTGGGTGTGTGGGAATCTGTTCCCACCATCATACCGCCAGGGAAAGCATAGTTCTCGAGTACCACCTGATGGATGATACCTGCACCAGGACCCCAGAAACCAATGTGGTATTTCTGTGATACCGACTTGAGGAAGTCGTATACCTCCTGATTGGTCTTGCAAGCTTCTGGAAGGTCGACGGTTGCACCAACATCAGCACGTATCAAGTGATCACAATGCACCGAAGCAGGAACTGCTACCTTGTCCTTGCCCGCATTCATAAACTGCAGAAGAGCCATTTGGGCTGTTGCATCCTGCATCGCCACACGATTGGGGCGGAAATCAACATACTCTACACCTCTTTTATATGGGCGCAACTGAGTAGGGTCATAAAGATGAGCAAAAAGAACCTTCTCTGCATAAGTGAGAGGGCGTTTTACCGTAGCCTTGGCTTGTTGTACACTATCCGAATACGAAGCATAGAAGCTTCTCAGCATTTCAATGTCCAGTATCATCGTTATTCACTTTTAGATAAAAAATTCAATTCTTTTAGAAATCTGTTTGCAAATATAGTAATTAATTTGCAAATAGTAGCACAAATACATGAAAATTTATCATTTTGCTATTATTTTTCTGTATTTATAACGATTTTGCTGTATATTTATACTCTTTTACCTATTTAACTGAAGTTTCGCATGTACGGAAGTGATAGTAGTTATAGAAGTTATCACTCCCTTCGGTCGTAAGAAGTTATAGCCAATAGACTTTTTGGTTGTATATTTAGCTATAAAGCATAAGGCTTTAACTTCTCCAACTTCTTTAAATCCTTCAACTTCCCTATTTGCAAAAAGTTGAGTATTTAACAATCCGTCGCTTAATCAGTTTTTGCCTTTTAAAACTCTTACTACCCTAATACCTATTTGTACAGGGTGCTTACTCATATAGGTGCGAAGTGTCATGGGTTCGTCAATAACTTTACGATGAATGCTGCTGGCATTGAGCAGATGCAATCCGTCTGCATGCCACGACGCCAATCCTATATGTGTGGTGTCAAGGCCTTTCTTACGGGTCACGATGACAATGATATCACCATCATGTATCGTTTTCCTGAAGAGCACATTGTTGGCTATCTGATTCTTCGGAATATAGCGGTAACATTTACCTGATATACTTTGTTCCATAGCTCGTATACCTGGCATCCACTCTCGATGAGAAGAAAGCATCTTATAGTCGGAAGCATGCGTACTCATCCAGTCTACCATCACCTTCTGAACAGCAGTAAAGGGCGGATTAGGATTTACATCACCCACAATGCCTTCGCGCACGTTATCATTGATCCATACGGTGAAATAATGCTGGCGTTGGGTGTATTCCACTTTGCCACCGATATACCTCACATGGCGCAGATGCTCGCAGTATTTTTCAAACGACGTTTCGCCCTGTTGAGCACACAGTGTCAGCGCTGTCACCATCTCCACATAGGTAGTGCAGTCGAGCTGACGTGTGTTGACAACTAAACGCTCCTCCTTTGTCTTGTCCAACGTACCTGCTACATAAGGGACGCCTATAAACTTCTTGCCAAACCATAGCATCCAACTCTTAGGTTGCTGCTTCAACTTCTGTGCCTCCTGCAACAAACTCACAATCTTAAGACTATCTGCACGCGTGTAAGCCGTGGCATAGCTAACAGATAGACTCACCAACAGCAGTAATAATACTTTCTTCATATCGTTTGTTTATATTTATTCTTATCGCTTCCTTCCCAAGTTGACTCCCACATAGAGATTCAGTTCACCAAAAGAGTTGTTGGTGGAGAAACGATCCTTCTTATAGTTGTAAGTGTGAAGAATGATACTCGAACCAGCATACCAATGCGTATTGTTCCATACCAAGGCAAAACGTCCGATACCATCAAGATTGAAGTTTCGGAAGCTAAACTCACGTGTCTTCTTACTTTCCTCACGCTCCACATCTCCCAAAGACTGGTTGTAAGCCAATGCCATAGAGAGTGACGCATTGAAGAGAAAATCCTTAGCGAAGACCCAGTTGTAAGCATAACCGCAACTGCCTGAAACATCCGTATACTTCACTCTTCCAAAACGCAACTTGTTGTCGATATTGCCACCAAATTCTTCACCCATCTTGTCGACCACAACTTGTTCCAACTTCTCCCAGTCTACTTCAAGTGTGTGCTGCGTGTAACCTATACCTGCAAGCCAACTACCAGCACTTCTTCGTTGAACAGTGCTCTGCGCATAAGCTGCTGGATAAGAGAACCTTCTGTGATTAAAAATATAGTAAAGATTAAAACCCTTTACGCTCGACTTCAGACCATCAAAATCAACACCCCTGACAGGAGTCGTATCAATTCCGTCGCCTAAATACAGGCGTTTAATATGGTAGTCATTACCTGTTTGGCGCCAAAACAGGTCGACACCCAACAGACTACTATAAAGACTTAACGAGAATCCTTTCTTAGGTGAATGAGAAGAGCCAAAACCAATGTTCTTTAAGTCTATAGCATAACCCAAGAACACCCATCTCCATCCTACATAAGGTCCCAGTCGATAGGTTACATCAGGAGCAAAAGAAATGCTCTGCCCATCCTTATTAGATAGTGTGTAGCGCTCGTAAGTATTGGTATTTTGCAGCATGACGGTATAGTTATAATGCTGCGACTCGATGTAATTTTCATCGGTAGTATTAAATTCCCTAAACAATTTGGTAAAGACATCTCCCACCCTATGAAAGAACGTTTTCTTATGACGCGCAAGCACGGTGCTGTCTGAAGAATGAGAACGAAACATCGTTGAATTAAAAAGGGTGCCAAGCAGTGTAGAATCAGACATTTCTTCGGCACCTCTACAGGGAGTGTCGTAAGCCAAACATAATAGTGCTATAGTGATGAATGTCTTGATTTTCATTTGCAAATTGCTCTTTGGGACTGGAAACTCCAGATATTTTTGATTATTACTGAATGGTCTCATGTTGGAAAGATGAGTGTTTACAAAAGTATTAAAAAAATCTTTTATAAACGAATAACTCATATTTTATTTAACAATTAATAATTTGAAGTACAAAATGCACTAACGCAATCGTTTTAGTAAAATAAACCTAATAAATGGCGTTTTTTTTGGTGTATTGCCAAAAAATAATGTATATTTGCAAGTCGAAAGGCAAAACTTTAAAAACTAAATTACAATTATGAAACAATTTATGGATGAAAACTTCCTGCTCGATACCAAAACTGCGCAGGATTTGTTCCACAATCATGCGGCTAAAATGCCTATCATCGATTATCACTGTCACCTGATTCCTGAAATGGTAGCTAACGACCATCAGTTTAAGAGCATCACAGAGCTCTGGCTGGGAGGTGACCACTACAAGTGGCGTGCTATGCGTACCAATGGTGTAGACGAGCGTTTCTGCACAGGTACTGATACCACCGACTGGGAGAAGTTTGAGAAGTGGGCTGAGACCGTACCTTACACATTCCGTAATCCTTTGTACCATTGGACTCACCTTGAGTTGAAGACAGCTTTCGGCATCGAAAAGCAGTTGAGTCCTAAGACAGCACGCGAAATCTTCGACGAGTGTAACGAGAAGTTACAGCAGCCTGAATATACCGCTCGTGGTTTCATGCGCCGCTACAATGTAGAGTGTGTATGTACTACCGACGACCCTATTGATGACTTGCGCTATCACAAGCAGACTCGCGAGAGTGGCTTTGAGATCAAGATGATTCCTGCATGGCGTCCAGACAAGGCTATGAATATCGAGAAGCCTGACTTTGCTGAATATATGAACAAGTTGGGTGAGGTTGCTGGTGTTACTGTTACTACATTCCAGGATATGGTGGATGCACTGCAGAATCGTCACGACTTCTTCAGCGAGAATGGTTGTAAACTGAGCGACCACGGTATTGAGGAGTTCTACGATGAGCCTTACACAGACTCACAGATCGAGACTATCTTCGCTAAGGCTATGCGCGGTCAACAGCTCTCTGCTCTTGAGATTCGCCAGTACAAGCACGCTTTCTTAAAGGTTTGCGCTGAGATGGATTATGCTGCCGACTGGACTCAGCAGTACCACTATGGTGCCATCCGTGACAACAACACTCTGATGTACAACAAGTTGGGCGCTGACACTGGCTTCGATTCTATCGGTGAGTTTACTACAGCTAAGGCTATGAGCCATTTCCTCAACGAGCTCAACATGGAAGGTAAGTTGACCCGTACAATCCTCTACACACTGAACCCATGTGCCAATGAGGTGATTGCCACTATGCTTGGTAATTTCCAGGACGGTTCTTGCCCAGGCAAGATTCAGTTTGGTTCAGGCTGGTGGTTCAACGATCAGCTCGATGGTATGACTCGTCAGATGAACGCACTCTCAGTATTAGGTTTGCTGAGCCGCTTCGTAGGTATGTTGACAGACTCTCGTTCATTCCTCAGCTACCCACGTCACGAGTATTTCCGTCGTCTGCTTTGCAACTTGCTTGGCAACGATGTAGAGAAGGGCTTGTTGCCTAACGACATGGAGAGCCTCTCTCGCATGGTAGAGGATATCTCTTACAACAATGCTCGCAACTACTTCAAGTTTTATTAATAAGGTGTAAGTAGTAATACCGACTATAAGCATAGAGGTGTGTCAAATGATTTTTGACACACCTCTATTTCTTTTAAAAACATTAATGGATTGATGAAGTAAGGAGTGATTTCTCTCCTACTTTATTACTCTATTTTCTATCCACACTATACAATAATTCGGGTCTTGTGATAGTTCTCACGAAACTCAGTAGGCGAACAACCCTTTTTCTTCTTAAATATACGATTGAAGTTGCTGAGATTGTTGAAACCGCAGTCGAAACCTATCTCACTAATCGACTTGGCTGTATCTACCAACATACGTGCAGCATAACCTAAACGCAAATCAATGATATATTCGCTGATGTTGCGACCTGTATGCAACTTGAAGAATCTACTGAAAGCACTGGGACTCATACCCGCTAAATC
Organism: Candidatus Segatella caccae; assembly: GCA_900556395.1. GTDB lineage: Bacteria > Bacteroidota > Bacteroidia > Bacteroidales > Bacteroidaceae > Prevotella > Prevotella caccae. The sequence goes on from USOQ01000010.1 coordinate 19,131, forward strand.
TGCAAGCATAGGCAGACGCAAATCATCCATATAGTTTTTAGAGATGTAGTTCTTTACCTTCAAGATACGACGACTATCATCTTCTACGGTTACCTTTGCATAACTACTCGATGCCAATGTGCGTGCATTGTCACATTTAGATAACTCGTAGAGAATGGTGAGAAACTGCTGCACGGCATAGAAGCCATCCTTGATAGAACTAAGTGAATCGAGAAGACCATAAACCTTCATGATGGCTTTCATCGGGAAGACCAAACCCTTCTTGGCTTCTTGCATCATGCGGGTTATACTGGAATATGGATTGCGACCAAAGAGGGTTTCATCACCCATACTGAAGTCAAACTGAATGGTTATCTCACGGATGTCCTCGCTCTTACATTCATTCTGTTCCCACACATGCTCCAACTCACCTGATGTGATAAGACAGAGATCATACTCGCCGATAACTTCCTGCGAGTCACCCACGATGCGACGCACTCCTTGTGCATTCTCAACAAAGTTGAGCTCAAAAACAGAATGATTGTGAATGGGGTAAGTAAACTCCTTCTTGTGCCTATCGGCGATATAGAGAACATCCTTACCCATCAATGGCGTGATTTCATGAATTATTCTTCTTTCTTCTGACATAATTAATAGATTGATTCTAAAGTTGTGTATTCATGTAGGGGTGGTAATCGATACCGTATGTCGAGCGAAACTCATCGCTGATGTCGCACGACATACGGCAAATAAAAAGAGTTGATCGTTGTTTTAAATACGAAGATCTTTCAAGATATCGCTCATCTTCTGCTTTGTCGCAATACGAGTAGGAACCAAAGGCAAGCGTAACTCGTTCTCAATAAAGCCCATATCGTTGAGGAGAGCCTTTACACCTGCGGGGTTACCATCTACAAAGAGAAGACTATAAAGCTCTGTGAAAGCATGATGAATCTTGCGAGCTGGCTCGTACTCACCACGGAACTCAAGACGAATCATGCGACTGAAAGCCTTAGGAAGTGCATTACCGATAACAGAAATGACACCAGCAGCTCCACTCGCCACCATAGAGAAGGTAAGAGCGTCGTCACCACTGATCACATCAAAATTATCAGGCTTGTTCTTAATAATTTCATCTACTTGCTCTAAGCTACCACTGGCTTCCTTAATAGCTACTACATTAGGGAAATCACGAGCGATACGACAGGTTGTCTCAGGTTTCATATTGATACCTGTACGGCCTGGTACATTATAAAGTACAATAGGCAGTGGGCTTACCTGTGCTATGGCCTTGAAGTGCTGATAAAGTCCTTCCTGCGATGGCTTATTATAATAAGGACAAATACTCAGAATGCCATCAATACCACTCCAATCTGTAGTTTGAATTTCTTCGACAACTGCAGCGGTATTGTTACCACCACAATATTTCAAAATCTTAACACGGCCATGGTTAACCTCTTTCACCAACTCGGTAATCTTATTTTTCTCATCCTGAGTAAGACAAGGTGCCTCACCAGTAGTGGCAAGGATGCAGAGGAAATCCGCACCATTGTCTATTTGGAACTCAACCAGTTTCTTCAACGACTGATAATCTACTGTACCATCGGTCTTGAAAGGGGTAATCAGGGCTACACCTAAGCCTTTGAATATATTCTGTGCCATAATCTATAAATTCAAAATCGTTGGCAAAAATACAATTTTATTGTCTATTTGCAAAACAAATTCATGTTTTTCTTTCAAGATTATATCATTTTGCAAAATATTTGGTACTATTTTCGCATAATTCGTAGTTTTTTATTAATTTTGCACGCAGTTTATAAACATTATGCTAAGCATTTTATAATCACACTTAATGCCCCTATTAAAGAATCAATATACTTTATCAGAATGAGATATTTTATTTACTTTGGTTACGACGGTACCAACTATCATGGGTGGCAGATACAACCTAACGCCAACTCTGTACAAGCAGAGTTGCAAAAGGCATTGTCAACGCTCTTACGAGAAAACATCGAGGTTGTGGGAGCTGGACGCACTGACACAGGCGTGCACGCAAGAAAAATGGCTGCTCATTTCGACTGGTCGGGAGAGGAATTGGACACCACACAAATAGCCTATCGTCTTAATCGTATTCTGCCAAAAGATATTGCTGTGAGTGGGCTGCAACGAGTTGACGATGATATGCACGCACGCTTCTCTGCTACATCGCGTACTTATCATTATTATATTCATACATGTAAAGATGCCTTTCAACGACATTACTCTTTGCAAATGAACTTTCCACTCGACTTCGAGAGGATGAACCGCGCTGCACACCACTTCTTGCTACATGAAGACTATGCTGCCTTCTGTAAGGCTGGAGGAGACAACAAGACGACGCTCTGCCATGTGACACAGGCTCAATGGATACAGACTTCGCCTACTACTTGGTATTTTGAGATAACAGCCAATCGTTTTCTCCGCAATATGGTGCGCGCCGTTGTAGGTACACTCATCGATGTAGGTAGAGGAAAAATCAATGAAAGTCAGTTTCTCGATATTTTGAATAAGGGAACCCGTAGCGATGCTGGCGAGAGTATGCCTGGACACGCACTCTTCCTGGAGGAAGTGAAATATGGATAATATAAAGTAGCTCAACTTTCGCAAATGGGGAAGTTAAAGAATTTAAAGAAGTTAAAGCCATATGCTTTAAAGCTAAACATACAACATATACAACAAAAAAGGCTATTGGCTATAACTTCTAACTCCCGATGGGAGTGATAACTTCTTTAGCTACTATAACTTCCGTACATGCGAAACTTCAGTAAAGAAGGAGAATGACTGGATTTTCTCCTTACTATCCGTACCTACTACCTTGGGGAGTAACAACTCCCCTATCCCCCAATATTTTAAATAATTACCGACTTGTGAAAGAATAGTACAGTACATTATATTATATACATAAAAAATCATGTGGTTAATATTAGCTTTTCTCTCAGCCACTCTGCTGGGTTTTTATGACGCTTTTAAGAAAAAAGCACTTTCAGGTAACGCTGTCATCCCTGTATTGTTTCTCAACACTTTATTCTCATCAATTATCTTCGTTCCATTCATCGTGACGAGCTACACAACGAATGTCTTAGATGGCACCATATTTCATGTCGCTACAGGAGGATGGGAAGTGCATCGATACATCATATTGAAAAGTATTATCGTGCTGAGCAGCTGGACATTTGGATATTTTGGAATGAAGCATCTACCCCTCACCATCGTAGGGCCTATCAACGCCACTCGACCTGTCATGACACTCGTTGGAGCCATGCTCGTCTATGGTGAGGTACTGAATTTATACCAATGGACGGGTGTCATCTTAGCTGTAATCTCGTTCTTCATGCTGTCAAAAAGTGGCAAGAAAGAAGGCATCGACTTCAAGCATGACAAATGGATATACTTTATTGTTTTGGCAGCCATACTGGGAGCCATCAGTGGACTATACGACAAATATCTCATGGCTTCACCACAGAATGGTGGCGTAGGTCTCGACCGAATGATAGTACAAAGCTGGTATAATATCTACCAGTTAGGTATGATGGGTGTGATGATGATGATTCTGTGGTGGCCCACACGCCACAAAACAACTCCCTTCCGCTGGCATTGGTCTATCATCTTTATCAGCATCTTCCTGAGTGCAGCCGACTTTGTATATTTCTACGCCCTCAGCATACCTGGCGCCATGATCAGTATTGTGAGTATGGTACGAAGAGGAAGTGTCATCGTAAGTTTCCTCTTTGGCGCTGCTATCTTCCATGAAAAGAACCTCAAGGCTAAGTTTGTCGACTTGCTATTAGTTCTTCTTGGTATGATTTTCCTTTACTTCGGAAGCAGATAATCAAGCACTCACCTGATTTGGAATAACTATCCCCATTATTTATATGGCTATCAAAAACCATCTTTATAGCACATTCGAACACTCTATATTGAACCTTCGCAAGTGGAAAGTTTAAGAGAAGGAAGTGGGAAGTTAGTAGAAAGAAAGAAAGAAAGAAGGAAGGAAGTAGGAAAGTTAAGTATATCAATAAAAGCCAAATGCTTTATTGCAAACTTTTAGCAATAAAGCATTTGGCTTTTATTGATAGAACTTCTTTATCTACTATCCCACAGAGAGAATGAACAATCCTTAATTCTTCCACAGGATGCGATCAAGCACCCAGTTAGTAGGAGTAGCAGAGATACAAGTACATTCGCAGGTTCCAATGCCCTGAAGGTCTTCTATCACACTCTTGATAATAGGCAACTGCACATACGACGGATTAGGTACGACGATACTTCTCCGTCCTTCGCTATTAACAAGGAGGATGGGGTCATAGTCGAAGACAGAAAACGAGAGAGACCCCTTGTCGCCAATCAGTTCTATACGATCTTCTTTGGCACTCTCATGACCTACAAAACACCAACTGCCACTACCAGGAATACCACTCTCAAAATAAAAACATGCCGAGATTGTATCTTCAGCTTCATAGAGATGGGCGCAGTTGGCTGGATAACCATGCGCACGAGTTATAACACCGAATATATGCTGCAACAAGTCGAGTTGATGAGGTGCAAGGTCATAGAAATATCCACCACCCGAGATATCTGGCTGAAGGCGCCAAGGCATCTCCTTTCCAGAAGTATAGTCGAGATCGCGCGGAGGTACAGAAAAACGTATTTGAACGTTGAGAACATTTCCGATACCTCCCTCTTCGATAATCTGTTTCACCTTACGGAAATAAGGTAAATAACGACGATAATAAGCCACATAGCATGGCACTCCCGTCTGCTCGCTTACTCGATTGATACGAATACAATCGTTGTAACTGGCAGCCAATGGTTTCTCTACATATACCGGTTTACCAGCCCTCATTGCCATAATGGCAAAGGTGGCATGAGACGAAGGAGGTGTGGCGATATAGACTGCGTTGACATCTGGATCGTCAATAAGTTCTTGAGCATCCGTATACCACTTACGTATGTGATGGCGCTCTGCATAACTACGAGCCTTGTTCTCGCTACGACTCATCACGGCTACAACTTTCGAACCAGGAACTTCATTGAAGGCTGGTCCCGATTTCTTTTCGGTCACCTCACCGCAACCGATAAATCCCCAATGTATCTGCTTGATGCTTTCCATTTCTCTACGTTCTTTTTGATTCACAGCCTCAACAAGCGGGCTGCTTTATTCTGCTGATGCCTGTAGGCTCGCATTGATTTGGTCGATATAGTCGAGTACCTCTTCACGCCCCAATCGCTTTTCGCTACTGGTAATAAAATAAGGAGGAAGCTCAACCCAACGATCTTCGAGGGCATGCATCCATTTCTCGGCATTCATGCGTGCCTTGACAGGTCCGAGCTTGTCGGCCTTAGTAAAGACGATACAGAAAGGCACACCACTCTCTCCCAACCAATCGACAAACTCACGGTCTATCTTCTGCTGTTCGTGACGCACGTCGATGAGCACAAAGACATTGGCCAACTGTGGACGCTGAAGGATATAACTGGAAATCATCTGCTCCAACTGCTTCTGCACAGTCTTGGATCGCTTAGCAAATCCGTAGCCAGGGAGGTCTACAAGATACCATTCATTATTGATAATGAAGTGATTGATGAGCAACGTCTTACCAGGTGTAGCCGATGTCTTGGCCAATCCCTTGTGCTTACAGAGCATATTGATGAGACTCGACTTTCCCACATTGCTTCGGCCTATGAAGGCATACTCGTTCTTATTGTCCTTAGGACACATGCTCACACGAGGAGCAGATATCGTGAATTCTGATTTCTTTATTTCCATCTCTATTTCTTTTTATTTTTTACTTGTTTTTATAGGGAAAAGTGAAGTACTAAACTAAATAGCTACAATCTTAACACCATTAAAACCTCTCATTGACTCTTCTCTAACATTCCTCTATTTCAGCAAGTTCAAGCCATCGCATTTCCTTCTCATCAATTTCATCCTTGAGTTCAGGCAAACGCTTACTCATCTCGGTGAGTTGCTCTACACTGAGCGTTCCGCTACAAAGAGCCTCTTCTAAAGCTTTCTGTTCGGCAGCCAGTTGATCGAGGTCTGTAGTGAGCTGTTCGTACTCACGCTTCTCTTTATAGGTCATCTTGCGGCGACCTTCATTTTTCTGAGTTGCCTTTGCTGTTTCACGACCTTCCTTAGTTGTCACCTTGTGTTCGGAAGACTCGCTCACTGCCTTAGGCTGCAATCGGCACCATTCTCGATACTGCGTATAGTTGCCAGGGAAATCCTGTATCTCTCCATCTCCCTTGAAGACCAAGAGATGATCAACCACCTTGTCCATAAAGTAACGATCGTGACTCACCACGATGACACACCCAGCAAAATCTTGCAAGTATTCTTCCAACACCTGTAGGGTTTGTATATCAAGGTCGTTGGTAGGCTCGTCGAGCACCAAGAAGTTGGGGTTTCGCATCAGCACCGTGCAAAGATATAGCTTACGTTTCTCGCCTCCACTTAGCTTATACACATAGTTGTGTTGCTCCTCCGGGGTAAAGAGGAAGAACTGCAGAAATTGCGAAGCTGTCATATGCCTACCACCGCCCAGGTCGATATAGTCGGCGATTTCGGTGATGACATCTATAACTTTTTGGTCTTCACGAAACTTAAGACCTTCTTGTGAGAAATAGCCAAACCGCACCGTCTCACCAATATCAAATTGGCCACTATCTGGTTTCACCTCGCCAAGCAACATCTTGATAAAAGTAGACTTTCCCGTACCATTATTGCCCACAATGCCCATTTTCTCGAAGCGCGCAAAGTTGTAGTAGAAATCACGCAGTATAACCTTTTGCTGACCACGGTCATCAAAGGCCTTACTGACATATTGACATTCAAAAATCTTACTACCAATATATACCGTAGAAGCCTTGAGTCGTACCTGGCGGTCTTCAATGCGCTGCTTAGCCACTTTCTCAAGTTCATAAAAGGCATCCTCACGATACTTAGCCTTATGACCTCGTGCTTGAGGCATGCGTCGCATCCACTCCAACTCACGTCGATAAAGATTCTTGGAGTGTTGTATCTCTGCTCGCAAATTGTCCATACGTTCTTGGCGCTTCTCCAGATAGTATGCATAATTGCCACGATAAGTATAAACCGACTGGCTGTCGAGTTCAAGTATCACATTACACACCTTATCAAGGAAGAAGCGATCGTGTGTAACCATGAAGAGAGTCTTGTTGCCTCGATTAAGATAACCTTCGAGCCACTCTATCATCTCTAAATCAAGATGGTTAGTAGGCTCATCAAGCATCAGGAAGTCGGGCTCTGTAATGAGCACGTTGGCAAGCGCCACACGTTTCTGCTGACCACCACTGAGTTGTCCCATGGGCTGCTCCAGGTTGGTGATGTGCAACTGTGTAAGGATTTGTCGAGCTTTAAGCACCTTCTCGGGATCACCCTCATGATTAAAACAGGCATCAAGCACAGTCTCTTCGGGGTCGAAACGAGGCGATTGTTCAAGGAATCCCAACTTCAAGTCGCGTCGATAGATGATAGAGCCTGATTCATAGCCTTCCTTGTCCATCAACACAGACATAAGCGTAGACTTTCCTGTACCATTACGGGCAACGAGTCCTACCTTTTGTCCCTCGGCGATGGAAAACGAAATATTCTCGAATAGAACCTGAGCACCAAAGCGTTTGGTGAGATTCTGTACATCCAAATAAGGTATCTGAGTAGCCATTTTTATTATTTTTGTGCAAAGATAAGGAAAAAATTTGGCAGAAACGAATTTTTTAATTATCTTTGCAAACGAATTTCAATTATAATAGGTGTTTCCACACACTTTGAAACACTTATTGTCAATCAAAAAAAATCATATACCGTTTTATAATATAATGTATAGCAAAGACGAATTAATAGCAAAAAATGTCGCTCAACTGAAAGACATTGCTAAAGGGATTGGCGCTAAAATCAAGTCTAATGACAACAAAGAGACAATTGTATATGCCATTCTCGATGCTCAGGCTGAAACGCCCGTCATGACTGATGCTGCACCTAAGAGGAAAAGAACCAGAATAGCTGCCAAAAAGGAGGACAAAGTGTACTCCGTGAAAGGTAAGGATGGAGAAAACTTCGATGTGATGAAGAATCAGGCTACAGGACCTGCGTCTACAGAGAATCATCTGCCGAAAGAGTTAGCTACTCACCACGAGGCTAATGATAACACAGAACTTACAGCCCAGGTGACAGACAATACACCTGCTAATGTTGCAACTCCTACTGAGACTTCAACAGAAACAGCGGAGACAAATACACAGACCGAACAACCTGCACAGCCCAAGCACAGGGGCCGTAAGAGTAAGGCTGAACTACAAGCGATGGCTGCTGCCAAGGTGGCTGCCATGAAAGAGCGTAACAAGCAACAGGAAGACAGCACTCCTACTGAAGAGGCAACCTTGACAGATAATACAGAAAAACAAGACACTGATACAGACAAACTCATCATCCCTGAATTAGAATTTCCCGCTGATGCACAGCAGGGTATAACTGATACGGCTAAGTTGGCAGCAATACTGCAAACTAAGTTGAATGCTCAGAATGAGAAACCTGTAGAAGAGGCTGTACAAGATACAAACGCAATTTGGGAAGGTGACCCTGGCGACGGCACAGACTTTATCCCCGTGATAGACCTGCCTATCGAAGATCAGACAGCCATACCTACCTACGACATCTTCGACCGCCCTACTACACCACAGGTTGCTGCTCAGCAAAACGTACAGAGGGAAGCACAAAAAGAGATACAAAAAGAGCCTGAGTTCGATTTCACCAATATCATCACATCTAATGGCGTACTCGAGGTTATGCCCGACGGCTACGGATTCTTACGTAGCAGCGACTACAACTATCTGTCATCACCCGATGATGTATATGTACCGGCCAATATTGTAAAGCGATATGGACTGAAAACGGGCGATGTTGTGCAGTGCCATGTGCGCCCACCTCATGAGGGAGAGAAGTATTTCCCTATCACCGACATCGACAAGATAAACGGCAGAAATCCATCAGAGGTTCGCGACCGCATTCCTTTTGAGCACCTCACTCCCCTCTTCCCTGAAGAGAAGTTCTCGCTCTGCGGCAACCGCCCTACAACCAACCTCAGTACTCGTATCGTTGACTTGTTCTCACCTATCGGAAAGGGACAACGTGCGCTCATCGTGGCACAGCCTAAGACAGGTAAAACCATTTTGATGAAAGACATCGCCAATGCCATTGCAGCAAACCATCCTGAGGCTTACCTGATGATGCTACTCATCGACGAGCGACCGGAGGAGGTGACCGATATGGCTCGCACAGTAAACGCAGAGGTTATCGCATCTACCTTCGACGAGCCTGCAGAGCGTCACGTAAAGATTGCAGGCATCGTGCTTGAGAAGGCTAAGCGTATGGTGGAATGTGGACACGACGTGGTTATCTTCCTTGACTCTATCACACGTTTGGCACGTGCTTACAACACTGTGGCTCCAGCATCTGGTAAGGTGCTGACAGGAGGTGTTGATGCCAATGCACTGCAGAAGCCCAAGCGTTTCTTTGGTGCCGCAAGAAACATTGAGGGTGGAGGTTCACTTACCATCATTGCCACCGCATTGATTGATACAGGTAGCAAGATGGACGAAGTTATCTTCGAAGAGTTCAAGGGTACAGGTAACATGGAGTTGCAACTCGACCGCTCACTCAGCAACAAGCGCATCTTCCCTGCTGTCAACCTGGTGACATCTTCAACCCGTCGCGACGACTTGCTGCAGGATAAGATTACCCTCGACCGCATGTGGATTCTTCGCAAGCATATCTCTGACATGAATCCTGTGGAGGCAATGAATACCATCCACAAGACTATGGAACATACTCGAAACAACGAGGAGTTTCTTATATCTATGAATTCATAGTAAGAACCTTCTTGATGATTAAAATAAATCAATTCTTTTTTGAATTGAACCTTTCAACTCGCTAAAGAATTATCACATATCACAAAAAAGGAGGCAGTCCAAAATTTTGAACTGCCTCCTTTTTTGTGATTTATATGAAGCCCTACTGCTTACTTAAAGTTCTCTACATGAAATATTAAAACTTATATCCAACAGTCATCAGCACTTGGTGACGATCGTTAGAAACCTTTGTAGCAGTTGTCTCATTGGCTATAGCAGGACGGAAACCTTCCTTTGCACCAAAATCCTTATTGCCCATAAATGGATAGAAATCTCCATCCTGAGTGCTATACTGATAAGCCACATCAACAAACAACTTCTGGTAGTTGAAGCCAAGACCTAAGGTGATACGATTAATCCCCTTCCAGTTAGTGTAATCAGTAGAAGTTGCTACATTCACACCCGTATTACCAGAGGCATCAGGATCGCATACCAAAGTCTGGTCACGCACACCGCTATCCTTATACAAAGCCGAAACATAGTTGTAACCAGCACGTACAGCCAACATAGGTATAGGCTTGTACTCCAAACCCAACTTCAGAGTACTCACACCATTGAGAGTAGCCTTCGTATGATCGTTCATATACTTATCGCTACTGCTCGACTCATAGTAATCCAATCCATCATAGTAGCCTCCATCCTTGATTCGATTGTCCATGTGGTTATACCAAGCAAACTCGTAGGTAGCACCCAAAGCCAAGTAGTTGCCAATCGTGTGACCTAAACTCAAACCTGCCTTCCAAGGCGTATTGAGACGATAGTCATAGACAGCATACCCTGCATTACTACCAACAGCCACAGCACCCTGGTCGTTTACTATATTCTTATCTGTAAGATCCAACGAAGCGTCTCCACGCATAGAGAGATCATAGAAGACGGGTGAATTTACATAAGCACCGATTCGGAAAGGTGAGCTTTCCACAGGTCGGAAGATGAAACCAAGTTTCACATCGAATCCTGTACCATCAATCTTCAACTTCTCACGTGCCTCTCCATAGGCTTCCTTTTCGGCTACAAAGTTCTCAGTGTAGTAAGACTCGCTATGATAGTTGACATCATGTAAACCTAATGTAACACCCCACCAAAAACGATTCTTCACGCTTCCACTGATATTGAAGTCGTAAACACCGATATAACCATGCTGATACTGTCCGAAGAGGAAAGAACGTCCGTCATAGAAATTCTGAAATCCTTCGTCGTCTTTACCCATCAACTTGTTATAATTCTCATCCACACCATTCCATATCAAGTCGCCAGCGTTCTTATAACTACTATAACGAGTGTCGATATAGTTGCTATAATCAGTTTTGTTGGCAGCATACTTGGTTTGCGAAGCTCCTTGGAGCATATTAGCAGCCGTGAGAATCTGCATGAAGTCAGCACTCTTATGAAAGTTGAATCCCAAGTTCACATAAGTCTGGTTACGATTAGCCATAGACCACACGAATCCTATCTGGTCGAAGCTCACCTTAGACTTCTTACCATCAATGTAAGCTCGCGTATTATCAAAAGAGAAGTCTGTATTGGCTGAAGGTTGAGCAAGCACACTTGCGGTAAGGGCAGCCTGACTCTTACGAAACAGACCGATACCTGCAGGATTGGATGTCATCGTAGAAAGGTCGGCTCCTAAAGCCTCCATTGCACCACCCATACCCACATAGCGGGCAGTTCCTGTTAACGCAGTCTCGGCGAGTTTAGCGTTTTGATAAGTTTCCTGCGCCAGTGTTGGAACACTCATGAGTCCCAAGAAGGCTGGCAAAATGATTTTGATGCTCTTCATATTTTGTACTATTTTTATTATTCTCAAGTTTGTTCTGTTAGTTTAAACTACATATACAATCGTAGGTTACTATCGTCTTCCGCTGCCATGACTACGTGAACCACCTCCACCGAAGCCACCACCGCGGGTGCCACCACCAAAGCTTCCGCTACCTACACTACGATTTCCGAAACCACTACTATTGAAGGTATGGTTGTTATTGTAGTTATAATTGTTGTTATAATTACGATTGCTGTTGTTACTATCACGTCGACCGAAGCGATTGAACTGTGAAGAATGAGAACCACGATTGGAAGAAGAGCCCGAAGCCACATGACCATAGCTACGATAACCATTACTTGGGCGCACATAAGTCACAACAGGACCTCCCCAATACCAGGGATAATAGCCTCCCCAACCATACCAAGGTCTACCATACCAACCAGCATAGCCATAATACCATGGGTCGTACCAAGGATCAAACCATGGATCATACCAACCCGCATAATAACCATAACGCCATGGATTGTGCCAACGCCAGTAAGAGCTTCGCCAGTAATAAGAGCCACACCCATAGTAGTCGTAGAACCAAGGATCGTAGAAACCATCCCAGCGACTCATACAACGTGTGCAATCGAAATCATCGCGCATGTCACGCGTATATTTTTCAGCAAAAGCCTCATCATCGTAGATCGTATCTGGTGCCACCCCCTTGTCGATGCGGAAAGAGATGATATCGTTGCCCAACGAATCAGAGCCTATGTTCTGATACTGGCTGAACAATTTACCTCCACGATTGTATTCATCGACATTACGATCGCTACCCGACCAATACAAAGCGTATATGCTGTCTCGGCGTGCGCGTTGCTCTGCCAACTGTTGAGTTCTCTTTGCCCGTTCTTCGGCTACCTTCTTGGCCTCTTGCTTCGGATTAAAGTAGAGGTCATCGTCTTGTGCCATCATCGAAAATGGCAGTGCAACCATAAAGACTGAAAGGATTATCCACTTTTTCATATGCTTGTTTCTCCTATTTTTATATAGTTGTTCTTGATCTTTTAACTCACTTTATAGCGTGATTTCTATTACATATAATTTATCACGTGCAAAAATATTGCTTATTTACATGCAAAAATACAGAAAAACCCTAAATAATAGTAGGTTTTTCCCTATTTTTTATATTTTTGCAGTAAATTTTAAAACGTAATTTCATGAAATATTTAGTAGCCACATTTAAAATAAATGTAGAGGCCGACATCATGCAGGTTTGCAGAGACTTGTTGGCAGATGGTTCAGCAGAAGCAGGATTTGAGTCATTCGAAGAAACAGAGGAAGGACTTGAAGCTTATGTACAGAAAGATTTCTTCGATCGCGAAACACTCGATAGTTGCATCGCAGACTTCCCTATCGAGGGCGCAGAGATTACCTATGAGATAAAGGAAGCAGAAGATAAAGACTGGAATCAAGAATGGGAAGAACAAGGTTTTGCCCCCATCTGTATCGACGACCAGGTTTTGATTTACGATGCCAAGCATCCCGACCTGCACCCAACAACCTCAGCCGACCACATAGAGATAGGAATCGAGGCCAAGTTAGCTTTTGGAACAGGCAACCATGAGACGACACGCATGATAGTCTCTACCCTATTAGGAATGAATCTGGCTAAGAAAAGAGTACTCGACTGTGGTTGTGGCACGGGTATTCTCGGTATTGCATGCTCCAAGATGGGTGCCAGTGAGATTGTTGGCTACGACATTGACGAGTGGAGTGTAAACAATGCGCAACACAACGCTCAACTCAACGAGGTAGACAATATGGAAGTGCTTTTCGGCAATGCAACCGTCATAAGCCACATCAGCGGAATGTTCGACGTGGTGATGGCCAATATCAACCGCAACATCTTGCTGGAAGACATGAAGGCGTTCAGAAGCGTACTCAATGAAGGAGGCTATCTCATCTTGAGCGGTTTCTATACAGAGGACATTCCTGTCCTTACAGAGAAGGCCGAGGAGTTAGGCCTCAGAGAAGTAGGCAGAAAGACTGACGAAGGATGGGCTTGCCTTATCCTTACTACCCCATAATAATGCAATAGAAAAAGGCTCGAAATATGAAAGCGGCTTCGATAGTCAATGAAGCCTATTTCGTAGAGTAATGAAAGCGGCCTCGTAAGCAGTTGAAGCCTATTGCAATTATTTTGATAGAAACTATAAAAAACAAGAAGTCTTCTATAAATAGTAAAAAGTCCATGAACTTTACCACTCTATAAAAGTACGCTCATTATTGTTGGCTCCTATACATAGTTGACGCAAGTCGTAATAACTACCATTATAGATATTAAAGTCAACATATCCTTTAATACCTGGCAACTTACCCGCATCGGTATGTTGCCAGAATTTCCATTTTCCTTTGTATTGCACCTTGTCCACATAGTAGTGGGCTATCCAATAAGGATAGTCATCAAAGACAGGAGCACTCAAGTACTGTTCCTTAAATTTATAATAGGTATAGATAATAGGCTTCACATGATATCGGTCTTCCACAATATGAAGCCAAGTGAGCACATCACGTTGAAAATCTTCCACACTCTTGTCCGCTGGTTTATGTTCGATATCAAGAACAGGAGGCAAATCGCCCTCAGTGAGATGCACCTTGTCGAGGAAGAAATATGCTTGTTCACGAGCAGTAGACTTGTTACTCCAAAAATGGTAAACACCTCTGATAAAGCCAAAATCACGAGCCTGATTAAAGTTCTCTCTGAAGTTTTCATCAAGTCTTGTCGAACCTTCTGTACTCTTGATAATAACGAAGCGCAGAGGGCATCCCATGATCATAGCATTCTTAAGTTGCTCCCAGTCGATGTTACCTTGATAGTGAGAAATATCGATGCCTCTAATGTCATAACCATCAGGATAAGTAGCATCGCCATAGAGTGCACGCCAGCGAAAGCCTGTAGGACCCACAAAAAAATAATAGAATGCCCCCACGTAGAGCGACATCACAACCAACCCACCAATCCACCATGCCCAACGCGGATAACGATTCCAGATGCTGTGCGAACGATGAGAAGAGGTGCGACGTCTGCTAACAGGCTGTCTGCCTGTCTTGCGCTTGGGCGATGTCTTGCGTTGAGTTTGCACCATATATACTTTATTATTTTTCGTGATACAGGTTGTTGTGGTATAATTGAAAAAAAAGCTGTAGTAAAATTGAAAAAAGAAGGTCTTCTACCATTACGGCAACAGACCTTCTTTTCTCAATTATGATGTCCGCATGATGGTTGTCAAGAAAACAGAGAGAAGAAATCTCTTCCACTCAACGAATCCATGAAACACATCACACAGTAACTTCAATTTTATTATTTGCCTTCCTGCTCCAGCTTCAGAGTCTTGGTAGTCTGGTCGCAAACATTAGAAGGACCCCAGTACTGGATAGGACCAGGATAGATGTAAGCAGTCTCTCTTGCCCATACTTCACGCTGTGCTGCGAAAGCCTTGAAAGGAGCACCATCGAGTTCAACAAGAGCCTTGCGGATCACTGGCTTCATCTCACCATTACGCTTCTCCATATTCATCATCATAGTGATTGGCACACCACCAGCCTTCCACTCATCGGTGTTAGCTGTAGTATTCTTCACGATGGCCATGTAGCCAGTCTTACCATTAGCGATAAGCTGTGCAGCGCTGGTTCCAAGTGCGTAGCAGTAGTCTGCGTCAAAGTTGGATGGAGCAGCGCAACGACCTTCGTAACCGAAGAAGTGATGCTGAGCGGCAAACTTACCTACGAACTTGCCTTCCTTCTTCCATTCGTCGAGCTTAGCAGCCACCATTTCAGAAAGCAACTTCTCTGTCTCGATGAGCGAAACCTGTACATTACCGTGTGGGTCGCGGTCGAGAGAGAGCTGACGAGCAACGCCCTCAGGCAGAGTAGCGAAGGTCTCTGCATTTTCCTTAGAGAGGTGAGCGAGGATATATGCACGCTGTGCATCCTTGTCAAGATCCTTATAATCAGCACCATGTGCAGCAAGCAAGTCGTTGAGTTCCTCGATAAGACGACCGATAGCAGGAATAAACTCAATGAGTCCCTCAGGAATCAGTACAACACCGAAGTTGTTGCCATCAGCAGCACGATCTGCCACAACCTGAGCGATGTTCTCTACAATCTGGTTCAATGTCATATCGTTAGCCTCTACCTCCTCAGAAACGAGACAGATGTTAGGCTGTGTCTGCAGAGCACACTCCAAAGCGATGTGAGAAGCAGAACGACCCATCAACTTGATGAAATGCCAATACTTACGAGCAGAATTACAATCACGCTCAATGTTACCAATCAACTCAGAGTATGTCTTACAAGCTGTATCGAAACCGAATGATGTCTCAATCTGATCGTTCTTCAAGTCACCATCGATAGTCTTAGGACAACCAATAACCTGAACGCCACACTGCTTAGCAGCATAATATTCAGCCAATACGCAAGCATTGGTGTTAGAGTCGTCACCACCGATAATAACTACAGCCTGAATATCAAGTTCGCGAATAATCTCCAAGCCCTTGTCAAACTGCTCTGTCTTCTCAAGCTTGGTACGACCAGAACCAATCATATCGAAACCACCTGTATTGCGGTAGTCTTCAATGAAGTCGGCTGTAATCTCCATATAATTATGGTCAACCAAACCACCAGGACCCATCAAGAAACCATAGAGGCGGTTGGCTGGATTCAACTTTTTCAGTGCATCAAAAAGTCCACAGATAACGTTATGACCGCCAGGAGCCTGACCGCCACTGAGGATAACACCCACATTGATTTTCTTGTCGTGAGCCTCATCACCTGGTACAAACTCTACGAGAGGCATACCATAAGTGTTAGGGAAGAGCTTCTTGATTTCTTCCTGGTTGTCTACACTCTGAGTAGGAGCACCCTCTTTCACCATGACGTTGCCCTGTAATCCTTTAGGCAGTTTAGGAAGGTAGGCTGCTCGTGCTAATTGCAATTCACTTTTTTCCATGTCTTTTAGAATTTATTATTTTATACTGAAACTTCAAAACTTTTGCAAAAGTAATTTTTTTTTCCGACATAAAGAAACAAATAAAGCTAAAAATGAGTTAAAGAGAACTTTTTTTTCTTTCATATGCTTGATTTTCGAATAAAATTACTAACTTTGAGCATTGAAACAAATTGACATTCATTTAAATCAAAAAACTATGGCTAATAAAAGAGATTTAAAACGTACTATCAACTACATTACCAGTGACATGTTCGCAGAGTGCGTGGCAGCATCATTGTATAGCACCAAACCTGCAGCAGAAGACATCGACGGCATCCTGACAGCTATTGTCATGACTCGCACCGAATTCATCTGCCGTGTATCTCATCCCGAACCAGGTATGCCTGCCAAGAAATACTACAAGCTGCTTATTGACGATTTCAACAAGCAAGTATGCGAAATCATTGACCAAATCAATAGTTTGGCATAATTTTTACGAGAAAAAGAATATCGATTACATATTCTTTTTGTAAGTTCATCAATAAGCACTTCACGAATAATGATTCAGCAACTATCCAAATGGATGCTCTATAAACACTTGGGATGGCGCAAGGAGATTACCATTGCGCATCCCGAGAAGTATATTATATGTTTGGCTCCACACACCAGCAACTGGGACCTCTTCATCGGACAGCTCTACGCTCACGCCGAAGGCATTAAGTGCAACTTCCTGATGAAAAAGGAATGGTTCTTTTGGCCATTAGGTCCGATTTTCCGTAAGATGGGAGGAATACCAGTGTGGAGAAGCAAACATACCAGCATGACCGACAATCTGGCTGACGAAGCTCGCAAACGCGATCGCTTCTGCCTCTGCATCACCCCAGAAGGAACGCGCTCCCTCAACCCCGACTGGAAGAAGGGCTTTTATTTCATCGCTCTTAAGGCGAATCTACCCATCTTACTCTATGGTGCAGACTACGAGAAAAAGCTCATCACCTGCACCAAGCAGCTCATCCCCTCTGGCGACCTGGAGGCCGACATGCGCGAAATCAAGTTGTACTTCAAAGACTTCAAAGGCAAGAAGCCCGAGAAGTTTACGATAGGCAACATAGAATAATCATTCATGAATAAAAATCTCCACATCATACGTCAGTTGGCTTGTAGCCTGACAGCTTTGTCAACTCTATCCTTGCCCGCTGCAGCACAGTCTGTGGCGGGCAAGGCATACCTTGATGGCAACACCCAGGCATGGCAAGGCATAGAATACGATGGCGACCCTTGGGTCTTCAACATGTCACGTCCATATTTCATTACCCGAGGCCTACAGAACAGACACATATCGGTATGGGCGTCACATGGCAGATACTACGACAACGACAAGAACAGATGGAAATGGCAACGTCCGAATCTCTTCTGTACCACAGAAGACCTCTTCACCCAAACCATCGTAGTGCCCTACCTCATCCCTATGCTACAGAATGCAGGTGCCATCGTCTTCACACCTCGCGAACGCGATTGGCAGAAGCATGAAGTCATCGTAGACAACGATGATGCCATCAAGCGTCCATACTATGTGGAGACCGTAAACGGAAAGAAATGGAAAGACTGCAACGCTACTGGCTTTGCTGCACGCAAACGTTTCTATGAAGACAACCAGAACCCCTTTACCGATGGTACGGTAAGAATGGCCAAGGCCACAAAGAAGAAAAACTATAGCGAGATAAGCTATCAACCTCTACTGCCCGAAGCAGGACGCTATGCCGTATACGTAAGCTATCAGAGTCTTCCCAAGAGTGTCGCCGATGCCAAATACATTGTCTACCATAAAGGAGGCACTACCGAATTTGCCGTCAATCAGCGAATGGGTGGAGGCACATGGGTCTATTTAGGCACCTTCGACTTCGACAAAGGCTGCAATGAATTCAACCGTGTCGTGGTCACCAACCAAGCCTCTAAACGAGGCGTAGTCACCAGCGATGCAGTGCGCTTTGGAGGAGGCATGGGCAACATACTGAGAGGAAACAACTCGAGCCAACTCCCCCGATGCTTAGAGGGTGCCAGATATTATGCCCAGTGGGCAGGCGCACCCTACGAAGTATATGGCGGAAGAAAAGGCACCAACGACTATGCCGATGACATCAACACCCGCTCACTCATGACCAATTGGTTGGGTGGTGGAAGTCCTTATATGCCCGCTCTGCAAGGCAAGAAAGTACCCATTGAGCTCTCTCTTGCCGTACATAGCGATGCTGGCTATCACAAAGATGGGCGCACGCCATGGGGCTCTTTAGCCATCTGCACTACCAACTTCAATGATGGTATGCTCAACAGCGGAATCTCGCGTATGACATCCAAAGACTTTGCTAAGGCTCTTCTTAAGAATTTGGTGAAAGACCTCAGCATACAATATGGCAACTTCTCCGAACGCTATCTATGGGATCGTAACTACTCAGAGACTCGTGTCCCAGAGATACCCTCTGCCATCATCGAAACCCTGTCGCATCAGAGTTTCCCCGACATGAAGATAGGTCAAGACCCCATGGGCAAGTTCACCATAGCTCGCTCGCTATATAAGACGATTCTGCGATATGTGGCAAGCAATCATGGATGCCCGTATGTTGTACAGCCTTTAGCACCCAACAACTTTGCAGTGGTCATGGACGACAAGGGTACAGCCCAACTATCGTGGAGTCCACTGTACGATCGTAGCGAGCCTACCGCTCAGCCCACCTCCTACGTACTCTATACTGCCGTGGGAAATGGAGGTTTCGACAACGGACAAATCATCAAGGGCACAACCTGTAACATGAACTTAGAGCCAGGGCAGCTCTATACCTTCCAGGTAACAGCTCTCAACAGTGGCGGTGAAAGTTTCCCCACCGAGAAGCTCTGCGCCCGATACGAGCCCACGACACAAAAGAAGGTCTTGATAGTCAACAATTTCCATCGTCTCGCAGCACCACAAGTCATAGACAACGACTCGCTTCAAGGCTTCGATATAGAACAAGACCCAGGCGTAAGCTATGGTTTGACAGCAGGATGGAGTGGCAAACAGCTCGTCTTCGACCGTCAAAAGATGGGTGATGAGAGCAGTTCGGGATTGGGCTATAGCGACAACGAATTGATAGGCAATTTCATTGCAGGCAACGATTTTAATTATGTGGTGGAACACGCACGGAGTATTGCCACATCCAGTAAATATCAGGTGGTAAGTTGTTCGAGCGAATGTGTAGCTGCGGGCAAAGTGAATATGAATAATTACCCCGTGGTAGACCTCATCAATGGTTTAGAACGATTCGATGGCTACACACACAGCTATTACAAGTCGTTCACCCCCACCCTCCAACAACGCCTCAGGTTGTATACACAGAGTGGCGGAGCCTTGTTGGTAAGCGGTTCTTATCTCGGTAGTGACATGACGATGCCCGAGGAGAAACGTTTTCTTAGCGATGTACTCAAGGTAAGTTATCAGCCCAACGATAGCATCACACACACCACCGATAGTGTTTCTGGGTTAGGCCTACGCTTTGCCTATTACAACGCTCTCAACGCCCACCATTACGCTGCTACACATACCGATGTTCTCGCACCTGCTACCGACACTTCGGCACCATTCAGTGCCATGCTCTACACATCAGGCTGCAGTGCTGCAGTAGCATACAAGGGTAATGACTATCGCGCATTCACCATGGGATTTCCCCTCGAATGTATCTCTGATGAAAGAACAAGGACCAGCGTCCTCTTGGGAGTACTCAGATTCCTGACAGAGAAGTAAGCAGAAAGGGCAAATAATCTATCAAGTACTTTCCCCGCATACGAAACAGGAGCTAATAAGAAACAAGAATACAACTTTTAAAAACAGAAAGAATATGTATAAAATTCAAGCAAACCAGTCAGGTACACGCTCGATAGAAATCAGCGACCTGCATCTTGAGACTATCGACAAATATCAGTTACTCCGTAACCTCGTAGACAGCAATGGCATCATCGACGAAGCCGTGTTGGAAAAGCTGAAACTCAACGTTCGCGCACTGCTCGAATCAGACAACTGCCAAGACAAGGCTCTACTCGACCTCTGTCTCGACGTCATATACAACAGCAACATGAAGGCTCTCGGCTTACACAACCTGGTTCTACTCTATGTAGAATGGCTCGACAAACGTGCAGCTGACGAAGCTGTTGACGCAAATGAAGTAACCGACTAAAACGTAAGAATGGAATATAGACTGACTGATTTTCTGCCTACTACCAAGAAGGAATGTGAACTGAGGGGATGGGACCAATTGGATGTCATCCTCTTCTCGGGCGATGCTTATGTAGACCATCCATCTTTCGGTCCTGCCGTTATTGCACGCACACTGGAAGCACACGGCTACAAGGTGGCTATCGTTCCGCAACCCGACTGGCATGGCGATTTTCGCGACTTCAAGAAGTTGGGGCGTCCACGCCTCTTCTTCGGCATCTCACCAGGAGCCATGGACTCTATGGTGAATCGCTACACTGCCAACCGACGCATGCGCAGCGAGGATGCCTTTAGCCCAGACTCTCGTCACGACATGCGCCCCGACTATCCTTCCATCGTCTACACACAGATACTCAAAAAGCTCTATCCCGATGTTCCTGTTGCCCTTGGTGGCATCGAGGCTTCTCTGCGACGCATTAGCCACTACGACTACTGGCAGGATAAGCTCAAGAAGTGCATACTTTGCGATTCTGGAGCCGACCTCATCCTTTATGGCATGGGCGAAAAATCCATCATCGCCTTGGCTGAAGCTCTCGACAACGGACGTACCATCAAGGAGATAAGAGACATTCCACAAACGGTCTTCCTGTGTCGTGAAGAAGAGATTCCTGGTGGCATAAAGCAGGACGACATCATGCTGCATAGCCATGAAGAATGTCTGAGCAACAAGAAGGGACAAGCCGAGAATGTGCGCCATTTGGAAGAGGAATCCAACAAGGTTCATGCACAACGCATGATACAACCCGTGGATGGTAAGGTAGTAGTCGTCAACCCTCCATTCCCCATCATGACAACCGAGGAACTCGATGCATCTTTCGACCTACCTTACACGCGTCTGCCTCACCCCAAATACAAGGGTAAGACCATCCCTGCCTACGAGATGATCAAGTTCTCGGTTAATCTACATCGAGGCTGCTTTGGCGGTTGCTCATTCTGCACCATCTCTGCTCATCAAGGCAAATTCGTAGTGTGTCGAAGCAAGGAAAGCATCCTCAAAGAAGTGAAGAAGATCATCCAAATGCCCGACTTCAAGGGTTATCTGAGCGACTTGGGTGGCCCTTCAGCCAACATGTATGGCATGCACGGCAACAACCCCAAGGCATGCGAGAAGTGTAAACGCCCTTCCTGCATCAATCCTCAGATATGTCCCAACCTAAATACCGACCACAGCAAACTGCTCGAAATCTATCATGCCGTCGACGCCCTTCCTGGCATCAAGAAGAGTTTCATCGGTAGTGGTGTGCGCTACGACCTACTGTTGCACAAGAGCAAAGACGAAAAAATAAATGCAGCAGCCCGTCAATACACACGCGAGCTGATTACCAAGCATGTAAGCGGTCGTCTGAAAGTAGCTCCTGAGCATACCAGTCCTGAGGTCCTTAAGTTTATGCGCAAGCCATCATTCGACTTGTTCTATGAGTTTAAGCGCATCTTCGACCGCATCAACAAGGAAGAGGGTCTCAACCAGCAAATCATACCCTACTTCATCAGTTCTCATCCTGGTTGTCACGAAGAAGACATGGCTGAGTTGGCAGTCATCACCAAGGGTCTTGACTTCCATCTCGAACAGGTGCAAGACTTCACTCCTACGCCCATGACCATCTCCACAGAAACATGGTATACAGGATATGACCCTTATACCTTGGAGCCTGTTTTCAGCGCCAAAACGCCTAAGGAGAAGTTGGCCCAACGTATGTTCTTCTTTTGGTATAAGCCCGAAGAGCGAAGAGCCATCGAGTCTGAACTGCGTCGCATAGGACGTTCCGACCTTATCGCCAAGCTATACGACAAACCACTAAGAGGAGGCAAGTCAAGACAGCCCAAGGCCTACTACGACGATAAGCCCATCGGTTCTACTTACGACAATCCTGGCGTAGGACGAGGAGCCAAGGGTAAGCGAGTAACCTCTCACCACGAAGTTACACAACGAGGCAAAAACAAGTACGCACCTAAGGGTTATGGCAATGTGGGGTGTTACGATGAAGAGAAATATCTGAACGATGGTAAGCCACTCCATGTCAAATCTCCCAACATCCGCGATGCGGTAGCTGCCGCCAGAGCCGAGTTGCGTGAAGCCAAAGCAAAGGGTGCTGGTTTCTTCAAAGATAAAAAGAAAAAAAGCTTCAATCCCAACTTCGATAACAACAACCGCAACCGAAGGGGGAAAAAGTAAAAAAAGTGGGTAAAAAAACGCAAGTACTTGCAATCGGCATTGAAAGTACTTGCGATGACCAACGAAAGTACTTGCGATGACCATCGCAAGTACTTTCATTTTTAAGGGGTATTAGGCTACAAATGATACTTATTAGAATATTTACGTTTTGCTTTCACAGGAGCACTATGAAAACCACCACCCACACTTCCTCCACTGAAGCCACGTCCTCCACCTGCGACCCCACAATAATCTGCCCAACGAGCACGTATGCGATCCACATACTCGGCTGTCTCTGAACCACGCATATAACCATACTTCACCACTGGGTCGGTATAATAACCTGGCTGAGAAAGACGAAGTACAAACTCACGCACTTCGCCCCAGTTGTGGGAATTGCGACCGTGCTTACGAGCCAGAGTCATGGCATCGCGCACATGATGGAAACCTCCATTATAAGCTGCCAAAGCAAAAAGTATGCGCTGAGCTGGATCGCCAATATCAGAAAAATGCCCCTGTAGTTCAGCCATATAGCGAGCAGCAGCAGCCACGTTAGCTTCTGGCTCATGCACCTGGCTCATGGGTAGCCCTAAATGGGCTGCCGTAGCAGGCATGATCTGCATCAGTCCGCAGGCTCCTGCCCAAGACTTGGCTTGGGGGTCGAAACAACTCTCTTGGTAACACTGGGCAGCCATGAGTCGCCAATCCATACGAGCTACACCCGAATACATCTGGAACAATCTATCATATTTAGAGATAACACCCTTCGAACGATTGAGGAAGGGCGAATATACATGACGACGAATGCTTTGAGAAGAAAGCAAAAAACTCTCCTCCTTCTTGACCTCAGCTATCATCTGTGGCTTAAACCATGCGTTCAGCGTGTCGGCAAGGCTTTGGTTGCCTGCACCTACAGCCCATTGCTGCTTTTCTGATTTTACACCACAGAAGAGCACACCGCCCTTAGCCTCTTTCTTAGACAAAGGCACAGCTATCACATCTCCCTCACCTTTCTGCAACTTACGCACCATCTCTGCCGTGTCCTTGCACGCTTCTACACGCAACGACACACCTATCTGCTGGGCGAACTTCTCGCAGAGCAGATACTGCAGACCCATACCATGACCATGATATTCATAGTAGGTGGTAGGACCATTCACGGTGAGCATGATAAGCTCTCCTCCCGCTACAATATCATCGAGCGAAAGTCCCTTACTCGATGATGCAGACGCAGGCTCTTCAGAAACTTCAGACTCTCCCACAGGCGTTCCCCATGGAGTAAGCTCTGGCTGTTCTTTCTTCTGAGAGCAACTCAAGAGCATAAAACATGCAACAAATGCAAATAAATATTCTTTCTTCATGCTTAATGGCTACAAAAGTACAAATATTCTTGCATATTCGGGCAGAAAACAGTACTTTTGCAATGATTTTTAATAAAAATGAAGAAATATGTTACGAATAGCAGTGCAGTCAAAGGGTCGTCTTTTCGATGACACCATGAATCTTCTCTCGGAAGCAGACATCAAAGTTAGTGCCTCGAAGCGTACGCTCTTGGTACAATCAACCAACTTCCCCATCGAGGTGCTCTACCTCCGCGATGACGATATTCCTCAGAGCGTAGCCTCGGGAGTAGCCGACATCGGTATTGTGGGCGAGAATGAATTTATTGAGCGTGGCGAGAATGCGCAGATCATCGATCGTCTGGGCTTCAGCAAGTGTCGCCTAAGCCTTGCCATCCCCAAGAAAATAGACTATACTGGTCTGAAGTGGTTTAATGGCAAGAAGATTGCCACCTCCTACCCCAACATTTTGCGCAACTTCATGCAGAAGAATGGCATCAATGCAGACATCCACGTCATCAATGGTTCGGTAGAAATAAGTCCTGGCATCGGATTGGCTGATGGCATCTTCGACATCGTGAGTTCGGGTTCTACCCTCGTCAGCAACAACTTGGCTGAAGTAGAAGTCGTGATGAAGAGCGAAGCTCTCCTCATCGGCAACTGGAACATGGACGAACATAAACACCAAATTCTCAACGAGATGCTCTTCCGTTTTGAAGCAGTACGCTCTGCTCAAGACAAGAAGTACGTGATGATGAATGCTCCTAAAGATAAGGTGGATGCCATTACCGAGGTCTTGCCTGGCATCAAGAGTCCTACTATCATCCCATTGGCTGACTCAGAGTGGTGTTCTATCCACACCGTTCTCGACGAGAAGCGATTCTGGGAGATTATAGGCAAACTGAAGGAATTGGGAGCACAGGGCATCCTGGTTACCCCAATCGAGAAAATGATATTGTAATAAGGCTTTACTCAGCAGAGTAGATTGCCTATCTACATTATACCTATTATTATAATAAAGATTAAATATTAATTGGAATGAAGGTAATAAAGTATCCTGCAAAGGAAGAATGGGAGGAACTCGTAAAGCGTCCACACCTTGATGTGTCGCAGCTCAATGCCATCGTTGAAGGTGTTTTGGAAGATGTAAGAAACCATGGCGACGAAGCCGTGAAGCGCTATGAAGAGAAATTCGACCATGCCCATCTCAATAGTTTGTCTGTATCCGAGGCTGAGATGGAGGAAGCAGAACACATGGTGTCGACAGAGCTTAAACATGCACTGGAGCTTGCCCACCATAACATTGCCCGATTCCATGAAAGTCAGAAGTTTGAAAGCAGCAAGGTGGAAACCTGTCCAGGCGTAGAGTGCTGGCAGAAGAGTGTTGCCATCCAAAAAGTGGGCCTCTACATACCGGGCGGAACAGCTCCTCTCTTCTCTACTGTCTTGATGCTTGCCACACCCGCTAAGATTGCAGGTTGTCAAGAGATAGTGCTCTGCACACCTCCTAATGCAGAAGGTAAGGTGAACCCTGCCATCCTCATGGCAGCCAAGATTGCCGGTGTAAGCAAGATATTCAAGGCTGGTGGCGTGCAAGCCATCGGAGCAATGGCTTATGGTACTGAGAGCGTACCCAAGGTTTACAAAATCTTTGGTCCTGGCAATCAGTTTGTCATGGCAGCCAAACAGCGCGTCTCACTACATGATGTTGCCATCGACATGCCTGCTGGTCCTTCTGAGGTATGCGTGATTGCCGATGAGAGTAGCAACCCAGTCTTCGTAGCAGCCGACTTACTATCACAAGCCGAGCATGGTTTTGACTCTCAAGTATTCTTCATTAGCACCTCTGAGGAGATGATAACAAAGGTAGCCCAGGAGGTGGAACTTCAGCTACAACGTTTACCACGTAAAGAAATGGCCCTCAAGTCATTAGACAATTCTAAGTTTATCCTCGTTAAGGACAAACAAGAGGCCATCGATCTAAGCAACGCCTATGCTCCCGAACACCTGATCATCGCAACCAAAGACTACGAGCAGTTGGCAGAGAAGGTGATCAATGCCGGAAGTGTATTCTTGGGCAATTATGCCTGCGAGAGTGCTGGCGACTATGCCAGTGGCACCAACCACACCCTACCCACCCACGGCTATGCCTTGGCCTATAATGGTGTGAACCTCGACAGTTACAATCGCAAGATAACCTTCCAGCATCTCAGCGAAGATGGCATCCGAAGCATCGGAAAAGCGGTAGTTACCATGGCTGAGAACGAACAGCTTGAAGCCCACGCCAATGCCATGCGACTGAGAGTAGAAAGCATTGGTGAAAGGTAAAAAAGTAAAAAAGTTACTATGTTTGCAAACGCTAACGCAATGACAACAGTTGGAAGACG
>USOQ01000011.1 GCA_900556395.1 Candidatus Segatella caccae
AATGACCACACTGGTCAGACTGGATTCAAAATATGCCCCTTTTTAAAGTGGGCTCATAACTGAACTTTCGCATGTGGGGAAGTTAAGTGAAGTTAGTGATGTTAGTGATGTTAGTGATGTTAGAGAGAAGTTAAGGAACAAATGTCCTACGTCTTACGGCAAAAGACTATTGTCTCCTAATTTCCCGAACGACCGTAGGGAGTGATAACTTCTTTAACTTCAATCAATTCCATCACTTTCGAAATTTGAGTAAATAACTTAATGTTTAATGTTAGAGGTTGGCACTGGGGAGGGCGTGGCATCTTGCCCGCCCAATGTTATTAATCTTCCATTCTCAGGAAGGCCTTAGGCAGATACTGGATGATGTCGCTGGCTATGAGGCTCTCCTTGCCTATATCCTTGACAGCCAAGTCGCCCGCGAGTCCATGCAGGTACATTCCAACACGACAGGCAGAGGGTGCTTCATATCCCCTTGTCAGCAAGGCAGTGATGATGCCTGTCAGCACGTCGCCACTACCCGCGGTAGCCATACCGCTGTTGCCTGTAGAGTTAAACTCAATATGGCCGTTGGGCAAGCATAAGGCAGAGAAGTGCCCTTTCAGTATGATGTATGCCTGCAAACGTTCAGCCAGTTCGCTGGCTTTCATGAGCCTTTCGTAGCAGCAAGAGCTGGTATTCCCTGCCAAGCGGTCCAACTCCTTAGGGTGTGGGGTGAGTATGATGCCCTTAGGCAGCTGTTGCATCCAGGCGCGGTGACTTGCCAAGATGTTGATAGCATCAGCATCTATCACCTGCTGGCACGAGCAACGCCTGATTTGCGCTATCAGAGCTATGGCAGTAGCCTCACTGGTTCCCAATCCTGGTCCGATGCCGAGCGCATGATAGGATTCTGTGTCTACGGGCTGGCTAAATATCGTTTCTTCAGGGTCCATTTGTTGTATAGCCTCAGGCACCTTGATCTGCATGATGTCGTAGTTGCGCTTAGGCGTATGTACAGTCACCTTTCCGGCTCCCGCTCTCAGGCATGCTTGAGTAGCCAAGACAGCAGCCCCTGCCATCCCATACGACCCTGCGATGATGAGCGCATGCCCCATGCTGCCTTTATGAGCGAAGTCATCGCGCGGTAGCATCATTTCCCGTATATCGTTCTCTTCGAGGATGCGATATCTGCTGTCGGTCTTCTGTATATATTCGGGTGATAGCCGTATGTCCAGCACCTTGAGCTTTCCCAAGTATTTCTGGTTGTCTGCCATCATCATCGACAACTTTTTCTGCTGTAGCGTCAGCGTCAAGTCAGCCTGCAGAATGTTGGCAGGAATGTTGTAAGTGTTGTCCTCGCAAATCAGTCCCGACGGAATGTCGATGCTCACAATCTTCGCAGGCGAAGCATTCAGGTATTTCACCATGGCAGCAAATCCCCCTGTCAGTGGCTTGTTGAGTCCACTTCCGAAGAGACCATCTATCACGACGGTATCGGGCGTCAGGGTAGGAGGGTCAAAGTTGACCGTGATTTCTATGAACTGCTTGATGTGCTTCCCCTCCACGAGACGCTTTTTGTTCAGCGCACAGTCGTTAGAAAGCTTGTTGTGAATATTGAATAAGTATGCCGTCACCTGATATCCATCTTCTGCCAAGAGTCTGGCCACGGCAAGCGCATCGCCTCCATTGTTTCCAGGACCAGCGAAAACAACCATAGGCGTTCTGTTCGACCATTCAGCCTCAATGCAGTGTGTGATGGCTTTAGCAGCTCGTTCCATCAAATTGATAGACGAGATCGGCTCATGATCGATGGTATATTTGTCCAGCTCATGTATCTGAGCACTCGTAAAAATCTTCATACTTCTGCAAAAATACGAAAAAATGCCCGATAACTATTAGTTATTCCGTATTTTTTTAGTAATTTTGCAGAAAATATTATTTTTGAAACTATGAGTATAGTTAAAATCAAGGACAAGACTTTTAAAACCTCTATTCCAGAAGAGGAGATTTTAAAGAAGGTGCAAGTTGTTGCCCAACGTATTAACCAGGACATGGAGGGTAAGAATCCATTGTTTTTGGCTGTGTTGAATGGCGCATTTATGTTTGCTGCCGACTTGATGCGTATGGTGACCATACCCAGCGAGATATCATTTGTGAAGTATGCTTCTTATGAGGGCACCAGCTCTACAGGCAACTTGAAGCAACTGATGGGCATCAACCAAGATGTAGAGGGTCGTCATGTCATCATTGTAGAGGACATTGTCGATACTGGTTTCACCATGCAGAAGATGATAGAGAGTCTCAAGGAGAAGAATCCTGCCTCTATCCACATTTGCTCATTACTGGTAAAGCCAGGCAATCTTCAGGTGCCACTCGATATCGACTATGCCGTGATGGAAATCCCCAACGATTTCATTGTGGGCTATGGTCTCGATTACGACCAGCAGGGTCGCAATCTGCGCGACATCTATACCATCGTAGAAGATTAAAGTAAGGATAATTATTTCAACAACATAAAATAGAAAATGAAGAATATTGTAATTTTCGGTGCTCCAGGTGCAGGTAAAGGTACCCAGAGCGACAAGATCATTGAGAAGTACGGTTTGGGTCATATCTCTACAGGTGACGTACTTCGTAACGAAATCAAAAACGGTACAGAACTCGGTAAGACAGCCAAGGGCTTCATCGACAATGGTCAGTTGATTCCTGACGAGTTGATGATCGACATTTTGGCAAGTGTATACGATGGCTTTGGCAAGGATCATGCAGGTGTCATCTTTGACGGTTTCCCACGTACCATTCCACAAGCTGAGGCTTTGAAGAAGATGTTGGCAGAGCGTGGCCACAAGGTAGCTGCCATGATCGAGCTTTCTGTTCCTGAAGATGAGTTGATGGCACGTCTCATCAATCGTGGTAAGGAGAGCGGTCGCTCTGACGATAACGAGGAGACCATCAAGAAGCGTCTGAATGTTTACCACACCCAGACATCACCTCTTATCGACTGGTACGAGCAGGAAGGTATCCATTACCACATCGAGGGCTTGGGCACCGTTGACGAAATCTTTGCTCGCGTATGCAATGTCATTGACAACATCTAATAGTCATATTTTTTTTAAAATGTGTAATGTTTAATGTTTAGTTGGACTTGCGCCTTAGGGTGCAGTCTCACCAAAGGTTAGGCATTACACATTGCTTTCTTTCCTTCACACTGATCTTTCTTCCCGTCACACGGATGTGGAAAGAGCGGATATAGAACATTCAACACCAAACATTCAACAATAACATAAAATGGCTGAATCCAATTTCGTAGACTACGTAAAAATTAACTGCCGCTCTGGTAAGGGTGGCAAGGGCTCCATGCACCTGCGCCACGTCAAGTACCAACCCAATGGCGGTCCTGATGGTGGTGATGGCGGACGTGGAGGAAGCATTTATCTGCGTGGCAATCACAACTACTGGACATTGTTGCATCTGAAGTATCAGCGTCACTTCTTTGCCGAACATGGTGGCAACGGAGGTCGTGATAAGTGTCATGGTACCGATGGCAAGGACATCTATATCGATGTACCTTGTGGCACGGTCGTATATAACGCCGAAACAGGCAAGTACGTGTGCGACGTTACATACGATGGACAAGAGGTACTCCTCCTCAAGGGCGGTCGTGGTGGACTTGGCAACTTCCAGTTCCGCACCTCCACCAATCAGGCACCCCGCTATGCGCAGCCTGGAGAGCCTATGCAGGAGATGACCATTATCATGGAGCTGAAGCTCTTGGCAGATGTCGGCCTTGTAGGATTCCCCAATGCGGGCAAGTCCACCTTGCTGTCTTCTGTATCGAGTGCTCGTCCCAAGATTGCCAATTATCCCTTCACCACTCTCGAACCCTCTTTGGGTATTGTCGATTATCGCGACCACCAGTCGTTTGTGATGGCCGACATCCCTGGTATCATCGAAGGTGCCAGTGCCGGTAAGGGTTTAGGATTACGATTCTTGCGCCACATCGAGCGCAACTCCCTCTTGCT
Organism: Candidatus Segatella caccae; assembly: GCA_900556395.1. Lineage (GTDB taxonomy): Bacteria > Bacteroidota > Bacteroidia > Bacteroidales > Bacteroidaceae > Prevotella > Prevotella caccae. Next base: position 4,002 of record USOQ01000011.1, read on the forward strand.
CTTCATGGTGCCTGGCGACACCGACGACATCAAGAAAGAGTACGAGGTACTCCTTGGCGAGTTGAGTAACTTCAATCCCGAGATGCTCGACAAGCATCGTGTGTTGGCAGTCACCAAGTGCGATTTGCTCGACGAAGAGCTTATCGAGATGCTGAAGGAAACCCTCCCCACCGATCTGCCCGTCGTCTTTATCTCTTCTGTCACAGGTCAAGGCATTCAGGAACTGAAAGATGTGCTTTGGCGTGAGCTTAATTCAGAGAGCAACAAGTTGCAGGAAATCACCTCAGAAGACACCTTGGTGCATCGCGACAAGGACATGAGCCGATTCCAGCAGGAGTTGGCCGACGAGGGTGAGGACTTCGTAGAGTATATCGATGAGTCAGAACTCGAAGACGTCGACGACCTTGACGATTTCGAGTACGAGTAATATCATTCCTCCGATGCTAAAAGAGTATACCATAGCCGATTCTGTCGTAGCTTTCTCCACCACACGACAAGGTGGAGTGAGCTTAGGTGCCTACAGCTCATTCAATATCAATGAGTATTGCGGCGACACGGCAGAGCATATAGCCGAAAATCGTCGCCTCTTGGCGCAGCGCTTAGGTATAGCGCCCGACCATATTATCTTGCCCCATCAGGTGCATGGGGCAGAGGTGCGACAGATAGACGCCGACTTTCTCCAGCTTCCCGAGAACGAGCGCAGGATGATAGTTGAAGGCGTAGATGCTCTTGTCACCAACCAGCGTGGCATCTGCATAGGCGTATCTACTGCCGATTGCATCCCCGTTCTCTTATACGATGAGGCTCACCATGCTGTTGCTGCCATACATGCCGGTTGGCGTGGCACGGTACAGCGCATCGTGCAGACCACCATCGACATGATGCACCTTTATTATCACATCCAACCTTCTGAACTGAGAGCCATCATTGGTCCAGGCATCTCACGAGACTCCTTCGAGGTGGGCGATGAGGTGTACGAGGAGTTTTTACAAGAAGGTTTCGACATGGCTGTTGTAGCCTGTCAGCGTCCCAATATGAAGAAGGAGGGCAGTGTAGACCAGCCCTTGAAGTGGCACATCGACCTGCCACAATGCAATGCTCTGTTGCTGTGTCAGAGCGGAGTACCTGCCGACCGCATCCAGTCGTCAGGTATCTGTACTTATCAGCACAGCGATCAATTCTTTTCCGCTCGCCAGTTAGGCATTCAGTCGGGAAGAATCTTTACGGGAATCATGCTTCGCTAAGAAGATTCCCCCTCAAGAAATCAAATGCTTAAAAAAGAAGATATTTTCATGTACCAAGACCTAAAAATCAAACTTAATCACCTATATGTGGCGACCCTCGTTGTAGCTATGTTGAGCTGCGGCTTTGTCTTCGTCACGTCATTCATGCCAGCCAAGAATCAGTTTACGGCAGCCGAGCAACAGCAAATCAGCATTTCCACACCCGGTCTTTTTGCACAGAGCAACGCTTTCAATGTCGACTTTGAAAATTTCAAAGAGAAGGAGTATTCTTTTCCTCTTCCTGTAGGCAAGGCATCCTTAGTCAATAATCAAGTGTTACGCATAGAAACCAAGAAGGGTGATGCCGTCAAGGCGATGTTTGATGGTTATGTGCGTCTGTCACGTAAGTCCGAGAGTTATGGTCATGTCATCGTTATCAGACACGACAATGGTCTCGAAACCGTCTATGCCTTCAATGCCGAGAATCTGGTGAAAGTGGGGCAGGGTGTAGAAGCAGGTCAGACGATAGCCATTGTGGGTGGCAAGAATACAGATGTATTTTGTGAAGTCTCCATCATGGTCAATGGTGCTCGCATCAATCCCGAGACATTGATAGAACTGAAAAGTCACAAGTTGCGCCGTCAGACAATGCAATTTCGCAAGAGTGGAAATCGCATCAGTGTGTCGGTAGTAGGTGGCAGGGCTGCAGCTTCTTCTGCAGAAAAAAAAGACAAGGAGTTCACCCTCGATCCTGACGAAGTGAACGATCCATTTCAGAAGTCCAACACCTTCAAACTCGATTTAGAGAAGATTTCCGAATCCCATTGGGCTTATCCACTGCCAGGCAGTAAGGTTATCAGTCCCTATGGTGGAAGGCGTCGCCATTCTGGTGTCGACCTCAAGACACGTCCCAACGATAAGATTGTGGCTGCCTTTGATGGTGTAGTGATAGCATCAGGTCCTTTCTATGGTTATGGCAATTGTATACGCATCAAGCATGCTTATGGTTTCGAGACACTGTATAGCCATCAGTCCAAGAACTTTGTCAAGAAGGGTGAAAAGGTGAAGGCTGGTCAGGTCATCGGACTTACGGGGCGCACAGGCAGAGCCACGACTGAGCACCTTCATTTTGAGATCTCTTTTAGCGGTCGTCGCATGAACCCGGCTGTATTCTTCGATCATGCCAACAGAAGTCTTCAGCGCTCTACGTTGACCCTTACCAAGGGCAGTTGCGTCAAGTCTAAGAAAAACGGATAATTCCAGAGTTTATCGACTCCATCTATGGACCCTCGGTGTTGAGATATAGTCATGACACCGCAGCCTCTCCCTCAGATATGACTTCTATAAAGGCTACACCGTATGAGGCTATTGGATAGCAACCAAATCTGGCAACTTCGAGATGTATGTATCTTTGAGGTGAATGGTGTGGAGGTGTATATGTAGATTAGCGAATTTGGCTAAAATTGTCAAATTCCTTAAGAAACAGTCTTCTTTTTAAAAGAATAGTATTATCTTTGTTCCGAAAAAGTGGAACATGTACCACTTTTTCGGAATGTATTGGACATTTATGCATTTCCGAGATGTTTTCTTGAAACAAATTATAAAAATCTGAATATGCCACAAGTGTATTACCCGACAAAAAAGATTCTAAAACAGAATTTAATTTGTCCCATATCACGCCACCTTTTCCACGATTCAAAAATCCATATCGTTTAGAAAGGTATTTCATTTTTTCTTCTATAGAGTCAGCATAAATCGTTTTAAATTAGTAAAAATATGCTGCTTAAATAATGTAAGCAGCATATATGTAATTACTTTTTAAATCTAATCTGTAAGTTGAGTTTCATATAGACAGAGCCATCCTCCCCACGATACAGCTTGCCGAATCCATACCGTGTTCTGCTTGCTCTTTCAAATCGTGTGTTCTTATACAGGTAATCTTCCACATCATTCTGATTATAGAAGTGGTAACAAACAATCTCTCCGTCCTTACGAACTACAAGATAGCCACCATTAGCATCATACCGTCCAGTCCATTCCTTACCAGGTACCATACCAAGAGCTGCACTTAGAAGCAGTACTTTCATCTTGTGAGCATAGAATTCTTCTACATTCTTGCCTTTGTAATCAAAAGGATTCTTCTTTGCAACGTCTGCTACGCAGTAATCTATCGAAGAATTGGATCCTTTGCTATCAACCAACAGACAATCTGCAATAAATTGTGGCATACAGATGTCTAAGAACTGAAGGTTGTTTCTGAAAACGGGATTATCTATATCCCTATACTCCAAGGAGCATCCCTTTTCAAACAAAGCAGCCAAACGTTCCAAATGGCTCTTGATAGCATTAATTGCATCAATATCTTCATCACTCAACATCGTTCCGTCCACCTTATATGTAATATTGGTGGTGGCCCCCGCATTGAGTAACGTAGAAGCACTTCCAAGTTGTGACTTAATGCTGAAGCCTAACAATGGAGTCATGTTCGTTCTAAGGTCGTGAATCACAATATGGATATCAGCTTTGTCTGTTGAAGGAGCTTTCAACTTTAAACAACCTATTTCGCCCATGAATTGTTCTGCTTCAGGAATCTCAAATGCACTTTTCTTCGCAGCCTTGATTTCAGATAACAACTTAGTTGATTCTTCAACAAACTTATCCATGGAAATTCGAGTAAACTCATTGCCATCTTCATCAATCACAACAATGTTCTGCTCAGTATTTGGTTTGTACTCGTATCGTTTACTATCTTCTCGAATAATGTTCAGAATTGGGTAATACAATTCCAGTTTATTCATGTCGGCATCGCCTGCATGGACTTTGCCATCACCTAATAGTTTGAAAAGAGTATATATCTCACTCCATTCGCCTTTATTTCCAGTTAATGCCATATTTTTATTTAATAATATTACCAGTTACAGCAGGCTTGCTTTCTGCTTCTTCAAAAGTTACGTTTTTCAAGTCTGCTATTAAATCGTCAATTTGTGAAGTAGTGCAGTCTATAACTGCATCTAACCCAATAATATCCCCTTTCTTTATCTTTTCATTTGCCGACGCAGCTTCTTCTGGAGAAATTGTCAACAAATAGCATTTTGAACGTCTATGAACATATTTCAGTGCTACAGCCTCCAAATCTGCTTGCTTATATCTTTCACGAAGACTCGTCTTTAATGAAAGGCTTACTGGTTGCGACTGATTGTATAGAATTGCATCATATACAATGTTGGGTACATAAGTCACTTTCGCTTGGGTATAAAATGGTTTAATCCCTTCTCTAAAAAGCAGGGTATATATTATCATTTCAAATACATTACCATTTACACTTCGCGTACTTTTTGGATATGCCACTTTAAACGAATCCCAGTATTTCTTTATGTAATCTTTTGGAGAATCATAAACAACATCAAGAAACATTTTTCCAGACAGCAAACTTTCAAAAATGGTCACAGTTTTGGTTTTACTCTTGCTTATGCCACAGTCTTTTAATACTCCCATAGTTTTAATATCTTTTTGTCGTTTAACGTCTTTAACAACTGTTTTGCTGTTGCCTGAATAGCAGGTACAGCTACGCTGTTGCCGAATTGCTTATATGCCGACGCGTCAGCTACAACAATTCTGAAATTGTCGGGATAGCCCTGCAAACGCGCCCACTCACGAGGAGTCATCTTACGCCAACCTTGTTTGTTTACCTCTCCTTTTATTCTTGTTGTTGGTGTAAGGTCGGTCTGTCGAAAATCTATAACAAGATTACTTTCTCTTCCCATACCACCTACAACAATAGCGTGAGCTATGCCATCGTCAGGAATTATGTCATAGCCAAATCCGTTTCCCTTTGCCTCGTGGCGAGCTTTATGTCTTTTGAGGGTTTCTATGTATGTTGTTGAAAGATAATATTTGGCTGGCACTGGATTCTCTTCTCTTACATCAATCCATTTCTTAGTCACTTCCTTTTGCTCTGGGTAAGAAAAGTCCTCTTTCTTTATACCCAAATCCTTTCTAAATCCGACTATATATATTCTTTCTCTGTGCTGTGGAACTCCAAAGAACATTGCATTAACAATCTGTGGATCAGGTACGACATATCCAACTTCTTCCAATGTGTTGAGAATGGTTTTAAATGTTCTACCCTTATCATGAATTACAAGTCCTTTCACATTTTCAAGGAAGAATGCCTTCGGCTGATAACGGCGCAATATCTCAGCAACATCAAAGAACAAAGTTCCTCTTGTCTCCTCAAAACCAAGTCTCTTTCCTGCAAGGGAAAAAGCCTGACATGGAAAACCTGCGCAAAGTATGTCGAAATCTTTTGGAATTTTATTCTTAGTGCTTTCTTTGGTAATGTCACCAAACGGCACGTCACCATAGTTTGCATAATAGGTTTTCTTAGCCTGTTCATCCCATTCGGAAGAGAATACACATTCTCCTCCAAGATTCTGGAATGCCATTCTAAATCCACCTATACCAGCAAACAAGTCTATAAACTTGAATTTTGGATTTTGGGGTGCCTGGAATGGTGCAGCGAATAAATCTTGAAACAGATATGTTTGGTAGCCTATAGCGGAATCAGAAACGCCAACAAAGTCCTTGGGTTTATTAAGCATTTCGCCTTTTACAAATTCATACCACAAGTTCAAAATGTCTTCTGCCTGATTCTGGTATGGCATTTGAACATCTGCATTGCGTAACTGTAGGTAATGAGTAATCAAGGCAGCTTGATCAACGAAAGGTATTATTTTTCCATCCTCGTCAATAGTCTCTTTACCGAACACTTGGATTTTGTCAGCTCTTTTCTTGCAAAAATCGAACAGTGAAAACTGCTTCTTAGTTGTTGTATTTGTCATTTTTTATTGTTTACTTTTGTGGAACACATATTAATTCTATCACTTCGATTTTTAAAGTTAAGATATTTATATAAGTGTTTCCAATGGTAGCTATGATGTATTCGTACGCCATTTTGAAACAGTTGAAGGATTTACATCCACCTGTTCTGCATGCCATTTACTTGAATTTTTCTTCTCGACAAGCACGATTTTTAATCTATTTACATCTTCCATGATGTTGTATTTAGTTGGCAAAGATAATGAATAATTATCATTTTAGTGCTAAAAAGTATTTTTTTAACTTAGATAATTTTGAATCTTGTCTATATCCAAGAATATAAATTGTATCTTTGCAAAACATAAATGACAATAGCTATGCAAAAAATTCTTTTCGCTAATATAGGATGGATGAAACGCTATCGTGGACATAGCAATTCTGACAAAATCAAAGGAGGAGGAAGTTATAACCCAATTGACAAGCACGAGGCTTTTAACTTTCAAGATATTGACGGTCATTGCTATGGTTATGTCCAACCTACCAAATGGAGCGAAATAAAAATAGAACGTATAGATTCTTCGTGTTTAAAATCTGATAATTATCTTGATGACGTGTTAGTTGTATGGACTGCGACAAATCCCATTGAGGGTGGAACATTCATTGTCGGTTGGTACAAACACGCAAGAGTTTACCGCACATTTCAGTATGACACCAAGTTAAAGGAGCGTAATGGCTATGACTACAATATAGAAGCACTTTCATCATACTGCAATCTTCTTATAGAACAAGAACGTAACATGCAGGTTCCCAGAGCAACAAATGCTTTAAACAAAGGTTTTATGGGACAGTCTAATATTTGGTATGCCGATAGCGAAACTGAAAAGGTAGCCAATTTTAGAAAATTGGTTGTCGACTATATCAATAATTATGTCAAACCTAAAAGTCGAAAGCCGAAGCCTAACATAAATGTGGAGGCAAAGATTGCAGTAGAAAAAGCTGCTATCTCTGCCGTTACCTCTTATTACAAAGAACATGGTTATAAAATATATTCGGTTGAGAGTGAGAACAAAGGTTGGGATTTGGAAGCATATAAAGGAAAATCTATACTACGAATAGAAGTCAAAGGTTTATCAGGTTCTGATTTATCCGTACACATTACAGAAAATGAATATTCACAAATGAAATCGGTCAATAATGATAATTATCGTTTATGCATTGTCACAAACGCTATAAGTTCTCCTCACCTTTGGACTTTTGCTTATGATAATGGTAATTGGATTTGTGAACAAGATTATGAAATTGAATTATCGTTTGAAGAACATATTGCAGCAATTGCTTACATTGAATAGTTTTCAACCGTAAAGGTCGAAAAAAAAAACGGGGGAGAAAAGTAATAAAGGAAATTGATTTAAGTCAATACTTTTGATGTAACTCTGAGTAATACTGTCTTCCCCCACCACTCACACACTCATAACTTTGCCATATAAGAGCAAAATATGAGTGAAGCGTGCGACTGAAATTGTTGTCAACCTTTGTTGCCCGCTGCGACTCATACATGTTCAGTTTGATTGCATTGAGTAGCAAGTCGCGATTCCAACCTTTAGCAATAGTCTCTTGTGCATAATATAATGTGGCAGAATCATTCTTGTTCTTGCTCATAATGAGTAAGTTGTGCGACCATGGCAAAAGTGCTACGGCGCGTAGCAGTTTTTCATCGTGCCCTGCATAACGAAGATAAAACTTCTTCATATTCCAAAGCTGTCGAGGTGAAAGACCCATCTTCGGATAGCGTTCTTTCAAGTCTACGGACAACTGGCGTACCACGCCCTCCCAGTGAGGCTTGCTGTGAAAAGATGCGACACTTTTGTGAACTGTCGTTACTTCTGAATGGTGTTTAAATGTGTGGGAAATGGTGGGTGCTCTTCTTGGTAGGTAATATGATAGAAACTATAAAAAACAAAAAAAGAAGAGGACTATAAAGTCCTCTTCTTCATGTTGTCTCTTTAATTAAGATTCCATTGGAATTAATGTGACTCGCATGGGGCTCGAACCCATGACCCCAACATTAAAAGTGTTGTGCTCTACCAGCTGAGCTAGCGAGTCAATCTCCAACCTTCTGTACGAAAGCGAGTGCAAAGGTACGATGTTTTTTTGGATTTACCAAATATTTATCTTATTTTTTGCTATTTTTCTTCATTTTCTGGGCTTTCGACCTGTGGTATATTGGCTTCTTGGAGTGATTTTGTGCGATAATTGGGCTTTTCGCGCGTTACATATCTCTGCCAATATGCAATGAGAAGGGTGGTAAGTGGAAGTGCCACGATGAGTCCTAAGAATCCTAATAACGCTCCCCAAACGGAGAGGCTGAGCAAGAGGATGGCAGGATTGAGGCCCATCGCCTTGCCCATAATCTTAGGGGTGACAATCATATCGGTGATAACCTGCACAACACAGAATACCAGGAATGCCAGACCGAAGACTACCCAAAAGTTCTGGCCCGTATCGGCTGCCTTGAGCATGGCAAGGAAGGCGGTGGGTATCAGGGCAAAGGTGTGAAGATAGGGCACAAGGTCGAGTATGCCTATCAGTATGCCTAAACCGATGGCCATGGGGAAGCCGATGATGGTGAAGCCGATGCAGAACATGATGCCCATACATAGGGCTACCATGCCTTGTCCGCGGATATAATTGTTGAGCTCTCGCTTGACATCGTTCATCAGTGACTGCCAGAAGGGACGGCTCTTCTTGGGGAAGATGCGCACCCAGTTGGCGGTAAGTGTCTCGTAGTCGAGGAGGATGAAGAACATATATAATAAGGTAATCATCGAGGCGATGATGCTGATCAGAATGTTGGCTGTCTGTCCTACTACGGCAAAAACCTTGGGCATCGTTGTCTTCAGGGCATCGGAGAAGTCCTTACTCTTGAGGAAATGCTCTATTTGTTCTTGATTGTTTTGTAACCACTCCTTGATGACTGCTGTGAGGTTGTTGGTGTGGGTGGTCTGGTGAATCCATCGGGTGAGGACGTCGCTCAATTTGTCGAACTGGTCTATCATCGGGGGGATGATGAGCCACAGGATGCCTCCGATGACACCTATCATCGCCAGCATGGCGAGGATGATGGATAAGGCTCTGATGTGGATGTGGAGCTTGTGCTCGATGAACAATACAAAGGGGTAGAGCAGATAGGCAAAGAACCATGCGATGAAGAACGGCAGCAGTACGCTACTAAGATAATTGGTGATATACAGGATGCCCAATGTCAAGATGATGATACCTGCCCAACGGATAAATTTGTCGAATGTAATCTCTTTGGCCATAGCTAATGTCTTTTAGAATGTTTAAAGATGGGCTGAGGATTCTGCCTTTGCCTCTGCTTCGAGACTTCGCTGGTAACATTCTCGACATAAAGGTTCGTATTCGTCTTTCTCGCCGAGAAGTACTCGCTTGTCGTTGTGGATGAGGCGGTGGCTTACGTATGCCAATGAGCCGCACTTCACGCAGATGGCGTGGACCTTGGTCACCTCGTCGGCAATGGCGCATAGTGCTGGGATAGGACCAAAGGGGATGCCCTTGTAGTCCATGTCGAGACCTGCCACGATGACACGCACGCCATTATTGGCCAGTTGATTGCATACTTCAACCAGGCCGCTGTCAAAAAACTGGGCTTCATCGATACCTACTACGTCGATATCGGAAGCCAATAGCAAGATGGCTCCAGAGGAATCGATAGGAGTCGAACGGATAGAGTTCTTGTCGTGGCTCACTACGTCTTCTTCTGAATAGCGTGTGTCAAGTGAAGGCTTGAAGATTTCTACCTTCTGCTTGGCAAACTTTGCTCGCTTCATTCTTCGGATGAGTTCTTCGGTTTTTCCGGAGAACATCGACCCGCACACCACTTCTATTCTTCCAGGGCGGTGTGTCTCCCCAATAAGATATTCTGTCATTTCGGTGACAAAATTAACAATAAGGTTTTAAAAATTGCAAAGAAAACTCTTTTTTTTTTGCTAAGAAAGATTTATTAACTACATTTGTACGCTGTATGGGCATCTTATATATAGTACCTACTCCTGTAGGAAATATGGAGGATATGACGATGCGAGCTATCCGAGTGCTGAAAGAGGCGGATCTGGTGCTTGCGGAGGACACTCGCACTTCGAGTGTTCTGCTGAAGCATTTTGATATTCGTAATCGCTTGATGGCGCATCATAAGTTTAATGAACATGGTACGTCTGCGGCTATCGTGGAGCGACTGAAAGCGGGAGAGACGATTGCGCTTATCAGCGATGCGGGAACTCCCGGTATTAGCGACCCTGGTTTTTACTTGGCGCGGGAGGCTGCTCAGGCGGGAATCACCGTGCAGACCTTGCCGGGTGCTACGGCTTGTATACCTGCCATCGTGTCGTCGGGATTGCCTTGTGACCGTTTCTGTTTTGAGGGCTTCTTGCCACAGAAGAAGGGGCGACAGACGTATATGGAATCGTTGAAAGACGAGACGAGAACGATGATTTTCTATGAGTCGCCTTATAGGGTGGTGAAAACCTTACAGCAGTTTGCTGAGGTCTTCGGTGAAGAGCGACAGGTGAGTTGCTGCCGTGAGATTTCTAAGCTACACGAAGAAAGTGTGAGAGGGACATTGGCTGAGGTGATAGCTCACTTTGTGGAGACTGAACCCAGAGGGGAGTTTGTCATCGTATTGGCTGGAAAAGACCCGAAACAGCTGAAGGAGGAAATGAAGGAACGTAAACGAGAGGAGAAAAAAAAGCATAACAAACAAAGTGTTAAAGGAGAATAATTATGAAAAAGTTATTTTTTATGGTTTGCTGCGCAGCCTTGTTGATGACAGGTTGTAAGGACGGCAAGAATGCTCCCGGACTGGCGAGTGTTCAACAGACAGACTCGCTGAACGATGTTATCGCTCAGAAAGATAGTGAGATCAACGAAATGATGGGCACTCTGAATGACATCGAAGAGGGTTTCAGACTCATTAATGAGGCTGAAAACCGTGTGGCCTTGTTGAAAAATGGTGAAGGCACAAACAAAAAGCAGAACTTGAAAGAGAATATCCAGTTTATTGCTGAGCGAATGAAGCTGAACAGAGAGTTGATTGCTAAGTTGCAGAAGCAGTTGGAGAGTAGTACCTTGAAGGGTGGTCAACTCAAGAAGACCATCGAGAACCTCACTACTCAGCTGGAAGAAAAAGATAAGCAGTTGCTGGCTCTCCGTGAGGAACTCGACAAGAAGGATATTCATATCTCTGAGCTCGATGAGACAATCGGCAACCTGAATACGAATGTTAATAATCTGACCGCTGATAATCAGCAGAAGGCGGAGACGATTAGCTCTCAAGATAAGCAGTTGAATACTGCCTGGTATGTGTTTGGTACCAAGAAGGAACTCAAGGGTCAGCGCATCTTAGAGGGTGGCAAGGTGATGAATGGCAACTTCAACAAGAACTACTTTACCAAGGTGGATATTCGTAACACCACCGAGATAAAGCTTTATTCTAAGTCGGCTAAGTTGCTGACTGCTCATCCTGCAAGCAGCTATAGCTTGGTGCGTGATGCAAGCCAGCAGTATGTGCTGCGTATCTCTAATCCACAGATATTCTGGAGTACCAGCAAGTACTTGGTTATCTTGGTAAAGTAAGAGATGAGGATTATCTTTTACGCTCAAAAAAGCTTACCATGAGTGCTCGGCACTCTTCTTCTAATACGCCCGAAGTGACTGTTGTCTTAGGATGCAGCGCTTCGGGCGCATATTTTGTATATCCCCTCTTCTCGTCGGAGGCTCCATAGACTACACGGCTGATCTGTGCCCAACCGATGGCGCCTGCGCACATCGTGCAAGGCTCTACGGTGACGTAGAGGGTGCAGTCTTTGAGGTATTTGCCGCCCAGCATGTTGGCGCCTGCGGTGATGGCCTGCATCTCGGCATGTGCGGTTACGTCGTGCAGCATCTCGGTGAGGTTGTGGGCTCTTGAGATGATGCGGTCTTGGCATACGATGACGGCTCCTACGGGAATCTCGTCTTCATCGAATGCTGCTTGTGCCTCTACGAGGGCGCGTCGCATGTATTCTTCGTCTTTCTTGTTGGTTTCGTTCTTCATCGTTTTGTGTTATTGGTGTTGAGCTACAAAAGTAGCATAAAAAAATGAGAGCGAAAAGAAAATGTGGTGGAAAAAGTTTGAGTTTAGCGATAAAAGTGTTATTTTTGCAGATAATAGCTGCTGAGTGGATTGGTGGCAAAGATGAGAATACTGCATGGCAAAACATAACGAACTGGGAAAATGGGGCGAGGCTGAGGCTGTCCGATTTTTAGAGGCGAAGGGGTATGCGATATTGGAGCGCGACTGGCGTTTTGGTAAGCGTGACCTCGATATCGTGGCGCTTACTGAGGATGCTTGCACACTGGTAGTGGTGGAGGTGAAGACTCGTGGCACCGATGATATGAAGGCGCCCGAAGAGGCCGTGGATGTCAAGAAGATGCGCAATCTTGCTGTGGCTGCCAATGCTTATGTCAAGGAGCATGTGGTGGCGCAGGAGGTGCGATTTGATATCATCTCTATCGTGGGAACGGCTGACAAGATGGAGCGTATTGACCACTTGGTGGATGCTTTTAACCCGATGTTGGTGCTGTGAGGTGTCATCCCTATATATATAATAAGGTAACTCTATATAGAAAGAATGAAAACAAAGATAATCAAGTTGGAGGAGACGACTTCTACCAATACGTATTTGAAAAACTATATCCCTGCTGAGGAGGATGAGATGGTGGTGGCTGTGGCTGACTATCAGACTACCGGGCGTGGACAGGGGACGCATACCTGGGAAAGTGAACGTGGGAAAAACTTGCTTTTCAGTATCTTGGTGCGACCTACCTGGGTGCCTGTGGGGAACCAGTTTCTCTTGTCGATGGCTGGGGCTATAGCCTTGAAGGATGTGCTTGATGGCTATACCGAGGGGATCGCACTGAAGTGGCCCAATGATGTGTACTGGTATGACAAGAAGATTAGTGGTACGCTGATAGAGACTTCGGTAGACTCGAAGGGTATCAAGCGGTGCGTGTTTGGTATAGGTCTGAACGTGAATCAAGAAATCTTTGTAAGTGATGCACCTAACCCTGTTTCGCTCTGCCAGATTGTGGGGCATGAGGTGAACTGTGACGAGGTGCTGCAAAAAATCATGGATGCTTTCGCAGGGTATTATGAACTGTTGCGGCGTGCTGACTATATGGACATCTCTGGTATTTATCATCAGGCACTTTATAGACGTAAGGGATACTGGTGGTATGAAGACAAGGATGGTAAGTTTGAAGGGGCGCTGGTAGAGGTGGAGGATGATGGTCATCTGATTCTGCACGACAAGCGAGGGGTGATTCGCTCGTATGCCTTCGGTGAAATCAAATTTGTGCTGTAAGGAGGGATGGTCCTGATATTCTGCAAAGACAGGTGATGACAGGTCTTTGGGGTAATCATGTAATTACATTATAAAACATAAATCGTATGGCAAAATTTAAGAGAATACTGCTCAAACTGAGTGGTGAGAGTTTGATGGGAAGCCAGAGCTATGGTATCGACCCTGAACGTTTGAGCGACTATGCGCGCCAGATCAAGGAAGTGCATGATATGGGTGTGCAGATTGGTATTGTGATAGGTGGTGGTAATATCTTCCGCGGATTGAGTGGCAGCCAGAAGGGATTCGACCGTGTAAAGGGCGACCAGATGGGTATGTGTGCTACCGTTATCAACTCTTTGGCATTGAGTAGTGCTTTGGGAGCTTTGGGGGTAAAGAATAAGGTGCTGACTGCTATTCGCATGGAGCCTATCGGGGAGTTCTATAGCAAGTGGAAGGCTATCGAGGCTATGGAAGATGGATATATTTGTATCTTCTCTGCGGGTACGGGTAGTCCTTATTTTACTACCGATACGGGGTCTTCGTTGAGAGGTATCGAGATAGAGGCTGACGTGATGCTGAAGGGTACACGCGTGGATGGTATCTATACGGCTGACCCTGAGAAAGATCCTACGGCTACTAAGTTTAGTGACATCACATACGATGAGATCTATACCAAGGGATTGAAGGTGATGGACTTGACTGCGACTACGATGTGTAAGGAGAATAATCTGCCTATCTATGTCTTCAACATGGATGTTGTGGGTAACCTCAAGAAGGTGATGGATGGTGAGCAGATTGGTACGCTGGTACATAATTAATACTCATCTTTGCTAAATACAAAAAAGGCTTGCTTCATCCAAGAAGCAAGCCTTTTTCATGTCCTATTAATCTTATTGAACTTGCATGAGTTCAATGCTCTATATATCTTTATTTCTTTCTCATGTAGAGGATAAGGGAGATGATAACGTACATGAGAATGATGAGCCACCATATCTGCAAGAATCCTGGGAGACCTAAGTTGATGACTGAAACGCCTAAGGCGGTAAAGGTGAAGATGATGAAACCATATTTCACCTCGTTGCCCTTCAAGGACCATTGCTTAAACTTCAGGGCAAAGAGAGGCAACTCGCATACCAGCAGATAGCTGGTGATGAGGATGAGCGCTAAGACGATGTAGAGTGACCAGTCGTAGCTGTTGAGCCAGGGAAATTCGCATACGATGAGCGAACCCCAAAACAAGGCATTGGCAGGGGTGGGGACTCCGATAAAGGAGGATGACTGGCGCTCGTCGAGATTGAACTTTGCTAAGCGTAATGCCGAAAAGGCTGCTATGAGATATGCAACGTAGGGCAGATAGCTTCGAAGAGGCTCTAAGAAAACGGGATATTCCATCACGTAGAGTTGTGAGAACACAATCGTTGCAGGAGCGACACCAAAGGTGACATCGTCGGCCAATGAGTCGAGCTCCTTGCCTATGGGCGAGGATACGTGAAGTAATCGGGCACTCATGCCGTCGAAGAAGTCGAACATGGCTCCGATGAGAATCCAGAGTAATGCCATCTTGGCTGAACCACCAAAGGCATACGAGGTGGCTACGCAACCTGATATCAGATTGCAGCAAGTAATTGTATTTGGAATATGTTTCTTAATGCTCATTTATTTCAGTTTTGCGATGATTGTCTGATCACCTGTAGTTGATTGGCCCATCTTTACGCAGACTTCAGTGCCGATGGGCAAGTATACGTCTACACGTGAACCTAATTTGATGAAGCCTAAGTGCTCGTCGATGTAACATTCCTCTCCTTCCTTGGCGTAGGTGACGATGCGGCGAGCTACGGCACCTGCTATCTGACGACACAATACATCAACACCCTTGGGGGTGGTAATCATCGTGTCGGTATGCTCGTTCTCCTCACTGGCCTTGGGTAACCATGCTTTGTGGAAGTTGCCGTCAACATGCTTTACAAATTTTACTTTACCGTCTACTGGAAACCAGTTGGCGTGTACATTCCAAAGACTCATGAAGATGGAAATCATCAAACGGCGATCGTTGAAATAGGGGGCGTGGTCTACCTCTTCGATGACTACGATCTTGCCATCGGCAGGGGCTACCACTAAATCTTCGGTGTCTTCTACATTCAAGTATCTAATGGGGCATCGATAGAAGTTGAGTACGATTCCATATATCGTACCAAAGACTACTAAAAATGTCCAAAAAGGAATCTTGTTGTCAATGGTGCTCCATAAGATTGCGGCGATTGCTACGATGGCTATCATCCCATACACGAGTTGGTCGGTACCTTCACGGTGTAACCTAATTTTCTTTAGTTTCTTTATTCTTTTTCCCATAAGGTAGGATTGAGTTTTTAATGCTGCAAAGGTACACCATTTTTGTCGGTTTTGCAAATTTTTCTCATTTTTCTTTTGGTTATGTCAACTTTTACACGTAACTTTGAACTCAAATTTTGATTTTTGCATTAAAAAATGGAAGATTTCATTCATTTACATGTTCATACCCAGTACTCTATTCTCGATGGTCAGTCCAAGATTCCACGTCTTGTTGACAAGGCTATTGCTAATGGAATGAAGGGTATGGCTATTACCGACCATGGTGTGATGTTCGGAATCAAGGAATTTGCGGATTATTGCGCCAAGGTAAACAAGGGCCGGAAAAAAGAGGGATTGGAACCTTTCAAGCCCATCATTGGGTGTGAGATGTATGTCGCGCATCGCCGTAAGGAAGACAAAGAAAAGGAAAAGGGCGACATGAGTGGTTATCACCTGATTGTGTTAGCCAAAAATTACAATGGATATAAAAACCTCATCAAGTTGGTGAGTAACTCGTGGGTGGATGGATATTATATGCGTCCACGTACAGACCGTGCTGAACTGGAGAAGTATCATGAAGACCTCATCGTGTGTTCGGCATGTATTGCGGGTGAGGTTCCTCGTAAAATATTACAGGGTGATATTGAGGGGGCTCGTGAGGCCTGCGAATGGTATCATCGGGTGTTTGGCGATGATTACTATCTGGAGCTGCAGCGACATGAGGTGACCGACCCCAGTGTGCTGGCCAATAGGGAGGCTTTCCCTTTACAGCAGAAAGCCAACAAGGTGCTCATCGAGTTTGCGAAGGAATATGGTATCAAGCTGGTGTGTACCAACGACTGCCACTTCGAGGACAAGGAGACGGCTGAGGCCCACGACCACTTGCTCTGTCTGGCTACGGGTAAAGACCTCGATGACCCTAATCGTATGCGATACTCTAAGCAGGAGTGGTTTAAGACTCGCGAGGAGATGAATGACGTCTTCTCGGATGTGCCTGAGGCGCTGTCTAACACGGTGGAGGTCCTGGACAAGGTGGAAATCTACAGCATCGACAATGGGCCTATTATGCCTTTCTTCCCCATTCCTGAGAGTTTCGGAACGGAGGAACAGTTGAGACAAAAGGTGTCGGAGGAAGAACTGTATCATGAGTTTACTACTGATGAGAATGGACAAAACCAGCTCTCGCCAGAGGAGGGTCAGAAGGTGATTGACCGTCTGGGGGGATATGACAAGATATACCGTATTAAGTTTGAGGCGGAATACTTGCGACATCTTGCTTATGAGGGTGCAAAAAAACTTTATGGCGACCCATTGCCTGCCAATGTGGATGAGCATGTGAACTTTGAGTTACATGTGATGAAGACCATGGGTTTCCCTGGATACTTCTTGATTGTGTCTGACTTTATCAAGGCGGCACGTGAGGAACTGGGGGTCATGGTGGGGCCTGGACGTGGTTCGGCAGCGGGTTCTGTTGTGGCTTATTGCTTGGGAATTACTAAGATTGACCCTCTGAAATATGACTTGCTGTTTGAGCGTTTCTTGAATCCTGACCGTGTGAACTTGCCGGATATTGATACCGACTTTGATGATGATGGTCGAGGAAAGGTGCTGAGATGGGTGATGGATAAGTATGGGCATGAGAACTGTGCGCATATCATCACCTATGCCAGTATGGCTACCAAGAACTCTATCAAGGATGTGGCGCGTGTGGAGAAACTGCCTCTTGACAAGGCTAACGCACTGTGTAAGGCTATTCCTGAACGACTGCCTGATGGCGCTAAGATGAATCTTACCAACGCCATCAAGTATACGCCTGAGTTGCAACAGGCGGAGTTCTCTTCTGACGTGAGAGAGAGCAATACGATCAAGTATGCTAAGATGCTTGAGGGTACTGTGAGAGGTACGGGTATTCATGCTTGCGGATTTATCATCTGTCGTGACCCTATTAGCAACTGGGTGCCTGTGTCTACTGCCGACGACCCAGACTTCCCTGGGTTGAAGACGGCGGTGACGCAATATGATGGTCATGTCATCGAGACGACGGGACTTATCAAGATGGACTTCTTGGGACTGAAGACGCTCTCGGAGATGAAGGAGGCCTGCAAGGTTATTAAGCAGACTACTGGAGATGTCATTGACCTGGATACGCTTCCTATTGATGATGAGCTGACCTATCAACTATATCAGAGAGGACAAACCATCGGTACTTTCCAGTTTGAGTCGCCAGGTATGCAGAAGTATCTGCGTGAACTGAAACCTACTGTCTTCGAGGACCTCATTGCCATGAATGCCTTGTATCGTCCAGGACCAATGGATTATATTCCGTCGTTTATTGCTCGTAAAAACGGCAAGGAACCTATCGAATATGATATCCCATGTATGGAGAAATACCTGAAGGATACGTATGGTATTACGGTATATCAGGAGCAGGTGATGCTTCTCTCACGACAGTTGGCTAACTTTACACGTGGTGAGAGTGATGCCTTGCGTAAGGCGATGGGTAAAAAGAAAAAGGACATCGTTGATGCGATGAAGCCTAAGTTTATCAAGCAGGGACAGGAAAATGGACACGACCCGAAGGTGCTTGAGAAGATTTGGGGTGACTGGGAGAAGTTTGCTTCTTATGCCTTCAATAAGTCGCACGCCACCTGCTATTCGTGGGTAGCTTATCAGACGGCTTATCTCAAAGCGCATTATCCGGCTGAATATATGGCGGCGCTGATGACGAGACGTTTTGCGCAGATAACGGAAATCACGAAGCTGATGGAGGAGTGCCAGTCGATGAACATCAAGACTCTGGGACCGGATGTCAATGAGAGTTATAGGGCTTTTGGTGTGAATGAGCATGGTGAGATTCGATTTGGATTGTCTGCTATCAAGGGTATGGGTGCGCCTGCTGCGGATGCCATTGTGACAGAGAGACAGAAGAATGGACCTTATAAGGATATCTTTGACTTTGCACAGCGTATAGACTTTAGTAATGTCAACCGTAAGGCTTTCGAGAGCCTGGCTCTCAGTGGTGGATTCGATAGCTTTGGGATTCAGAGAGAGAACTTCTTTGCGCTGAACTCGAAGGGCGAGATGTTCCTGGATACCTTGGTGAGATATGGACAGCTCTATCAGAGGGAACAGCAAGAGGCTGTGACTTCGCTCTTTGGGGGACAAGACGCCATAGAGATTGCTACGCCTCCTATACCACAAGCGGAGGGATGGAGCACCATTGAGAAGCTGAACAGGGAACGTGACTTGGTGGGCATCTATCTGTCGGCTCATCCGCTGGATGACTATAGTGTGGTGCTCAACTCGATGTGTAATACGCATTGCTCCGAACTGGGGGATAAGCCTGCGCTTGCTAAGAAAGAGAATATCGTCTTTGGAGGTATCGTCACTGGTGTGAAATCGAAGTTTACCAAGAAGGGTAATCCTTGTGGATTTGTTACCATTGAGGACTTCGAAGGGTCGGGCGAACTGGCGCTCTTCGGTGAGGACTGGGGACAATGGAAAGGTATGTTCACTGAGGGATGTACGGTTTTTGTTACGGCTAAGTGTCAGTCGCGTTATGGTAATGATATGTACCTCGACTTTAAACTGTCGAGTGTGGAATACCTACAGACGGTGAAGGAAAAGAAACTGGATAAGTTGACCATCACCATAGACAGCGATATCATTGATGATACTTTGGTGAGCGATCTGAGTACGCTCCTGGAATGTAATAGTGAAGATAGTAACACGCAACTATTCCTCCGTATTCATGAGGTGGAGAGTAATGACTATATCTTGATGCGTGCGCAGGACAAGACGGTGAATGTGGACAAGAATTTGATTCAGTTTATTGATGATAATCCGAAAATGTCGTATACGATCAATTAGGACTTTTGGCACACTTTTTGTTTTGGATGATGCCAGAACTGAATGATTTCTCATTCGGTATCACTGAATGGAAATACAGTAATCATAAAAATAAAAAAAGTAAATATGGAAGTAACGATTACAACTGAGAATTTAGAAAGCTATAAGAATGGTGAGTTACCATTGGTAGTTGACTTGTGGGCTACTTGGTGTGGTCCTTGTAGAGCACTGGCTCCCATCGTGGCTGAGCTTGCTGCAGAGTATGATGGCAAGATAGTAGTAGGTAAATGTGATGTGGAGGAGAATGAGGATATCGCCATGGAGTTTGGTGTTCGTAATATCCCTACAATCCTCTTCTTTAAGGATGGCAAACTCGTTGACAAGTTTGTTGGTGCTGCTAAAAAGGCTGTCCTTGATGAGAAGTTTAAGACTCTTCTCTAATCCCATATCTCTTCATATAAAAGCATGGCGGAAAGCCATGCTTTTTTTGTCTTTTATCGAACTGGGGTGGGCGTGGCATCTTGCCCGCCCATAGCCAAGTGTTAAGTCTGCAAAAGCATTTTTGGCTTTAACTTCCCCAACTATAAGCATTTAAAAGAAGCGCATATATTATATAATGTACACGTGTGGGCGAACTTTATATTATATGCGCTTTGTTGGTTTGCTTTTATTGCAAGGGTCAGAAGGTGATGGTGCGAGAACCGTCTTCCTCGGTGACGATGTGAACCTTGGTGACATCTTCGGGCAAGAGGTCCTCGATGAGCTCGGGCCACTCTAAGAAGCAGAGGTTGCCTCCGTAGAAATAGTCTTCGTAACCCATGTCGTATACTTCGTCTATCTTCTTGATGCGGTAGAAGTCGAAGTGATAAATGGGGTCGCCACTGCCTGAAGTGTACTCGTTGACGAGGGCGAAGGTGGGGGAGGTGATGACATCTTCTACTCCTAATTCTTCACACAGGGCCTTGATAAATGTTGTCTTGCCTGCTCCCATCTTGCCGTAGAAGGCAAAGACTTTGCTTTCGCCCATGTTGGCCAAGAATGTCTTGGCTGCTTCATGGATGTTGCTTAATGAGTCAATTTTGATTTTCATATTTCTTTTTTTTTAATCCTTGTTGGAGTTATATAAGTTATTCAACTTCCGTACATACGAAACTTCAGTAAGTAATGCTACCTCTTTCTGGGTGAGAGGGTGATGATAGGGATGAGCATCTCTTCCATAGAGATACCGCCATGCTGGAAGGTGTCTTTGTAATAAGATACATAATAGTTGTAATTGTTGGGGTAAGCAAAGAACGAATCGCCATAGGCAAACACATAAGAGGTGCTGATGTTGGGGGCGGGAAGCAGTGCCTTGTGTGGGTCTTTGATGGCAAATACTTCTTTGGCTGGATAGGCGAGGTTCTTACCCAACTTGTACCTCAAGTTGGTATTGGTGTTGCGGTCGCCAACAATCTTGATGGGCTTAGAGGCTCTGATGCTGCCGTGGTCGGTGGTGATGATGACCTTATAGTCGCTCTGTGATAGCAACTTGAAGAGCTCGGACAATGCTGAGTGATGCAACCAACTCTGGGTGATGCTGCGATAGGCTGACTCGTTGTTGGCTAACTCGCGAACCATCTTCGACTCTGTACGGGCATGAGAGAGCATGTCGATGAAGTTGATGACTAATACGTTGAGGTCGTTATTCTTTAGCTCGTTGTATTTGTCAATGAACTTATCGGCGCCCTGTGAATCGTTGAGCTTGTGATAGCTGAATGTGTTGTGGCGGCGGTAACGATCGAATTGGGTCTGGATGAGAGGGGCCTCATTCAGATTCTTACCTTCTTCTTCCTCTTCGTCAACCCATAAGTCGGGGAACATTTCTGCTATTTTGTTGGGCATCAAACCACTGAAGATGGCGTTTCTGGCATACTGGGTGGCTGTAGGGAGAATGCTCATATACATGTCTTCCTCGATGTCGAATAGGTCGGCGATATCGTGTGCTAACACCTTCCACTGGTCATAACGGAAATTGTCGATAACGATGAGGAATACTTTCTCGCCCTGATTGAGGTGGGGAAATATCTTGGTCTTGAAGACATCGGGACTCATGCAGGGGCGCTGATCGTTCTGCTCGAGGGAGGCGAGTTGCTGCATCCAGTCGAGATAGTTCTTGGCTACATACTTGGCGAAGCCTTGGTTGGCGTCTTCTTTCTGCATCTGGAGCATCTCGGTCATAGGACTGTTGGTGCTGCTGAGCTCCAACTCCCACTTCACAAGACGGCGGTATATCTCCATCCAGTCTTTCCAAGAACGGCTGTCCATAATCTGCATGGCCAACTGTTGGTATTCTTGTTGATAACTGCTCTGCGTCACCTCGCTGACAATCTCCTTTTGATGAATGTTCTTTTTGAGCGAGAGGAGTATCTGGTTGGGGTTGACGGGCTTGATGAGATAGTCGGCAATCTTGGAACCAATGGCTTGGTTCATGATGTCTTCTTCCTCACTCTTGGTACACATCACTACGGGCGTGCTGGGCTGTATGTCCTTGATTTGCTGCAGGGTCTCTAAGCCACTGAGTCCTGGCATCATCTCGTCGAGCAAGATGAGGTCGAAGGTCTGCTGGCGACACTGCTCGATGGCATCTGCACCATTGCTTACTGTGACTACCTGGTAACCTTTTTTCTCGAGGAAGATGATGTGGGCCTTGAGAAGTTCTACCTCATCATCTACCCATAATAATAGTCCGTTGTTCATATTTCTAAAATCCTTCTAAATCAAAATATTCGTCCTCAAGGTCATAAGAGTCTTCTTTCTTCTCCTTTTCCTCTTGGGGCTTTTTCTTTTCTTCTGTCTTGGGGCCTTTGCCCTTGGAGGAAGTGTCGGTCTTGCTGGTTGGCTTGGCTACCTCTTTCTTGTTGGCGGCTGGCTTAGCAGTATCGGTCTTGCTTGTGGCTGGCTTAGCTGAGGCAACAGGTTGAGGCTGCTTGGCTACAGGAGCAGGCTGCGCAGACTTAGCTGGAGCTGGTTGTGGCTCTTCTATGATGACTGTGCTGCCTGACGCTGGTACGGCATCGGAGGGCTCTTCTGGAATGACCATGGTGCCTGATGGGGCTGTCTCCTCTTGGCGCTCCTCGGGGATGATGCTGCTGCCTGGCTGAGTTGCAGGTGCTGGCATGTCTTCTGTCACGATCGTAGTGCTCGTAGAGGGTGACTCTTCTAACTCGTTGCGTTCGCCTTCTGACTCGTTGGTGCCAGGTGTTGGTGCTTCTTCCTTCTCTGTTACAATCTCTGCTGGCTCTGTCAGTAGGTCGGCAGGGATTTGCTTGATAGGGGCAAAGTGCTGGTTATAGAATTTGTCGTAGTCACTATAGGCGTACTGTGTGCCTAAAAGGGCAAGATTCTTAACGCTGATGACATAGATGCGAGCCTTTCTTAGCTGTCGGACAATCTGTGTCTGTTGCAATACGTCGTGGGCATAGATGCGAGCTTCGTCGTAATTACGGAACCCTGTTATCTGCATGTGGTGTATGCCGTCTCGTTCTTCGATGTTGATATCGAAGTTGCGCACCAGATAGGTTGTGAAGTTGAACTTCGCTATCTCGAAGAGCAGTTGGTTCTCGTTGATAGAGTCGGGCTGATAAGCCAACAAGAATGTAAAGTCTGTTTGGCGCTCTGGGCTAAACGTTTGGTTGACCGCTTGTTCTTTCTCGTTGAGAACCATGCTACGGCGCTCCCATACGTTCTCTAAGTCGAATTTGCCTCCATGAAGCCTTCTGCCTGCTTGGACTCCATTGACTATCATACCTGCCATCTCGCTGATGCGACCTTCGGGGTATTTCTCTATGATGGTGTTCATGTCATTGACACATCCTTGTGCATCGCCCTGGTTGAGTTTGCTCAGGCCATTGATGAATATGAACTTGTCTCGGTTGGCACCCATGGGAAAACGGGTTTCTGAGATCTTCGCATTGGCTTGGATGATGTCGTATTTGCTTGCCTTGAATGCTTCGTATGAAGCGGCATAGAGCGAGTCTTCTATGTGTACGCCAAACTTTGCATTATCGGCATAATAGGGGTCGGTGAGAAGGGTGGTCCATTGACTCTCAGGATAGTCTTGTTGGAGACGCGCGATGTAGCTACTTGCTTGCGAAGGCATGTTCTTACGCGAGTAGAGCAGATAGAGATGATAGTACACATCGTCCATGTGCTCATAGGTGTTGTAGTGCTCTTCTATGCGGCGCAAGGCTTTCTCACTGAGTGACAGATTGTCGAGCTTGTCCTTGAAGATGACGCCTGAATGGTAGAGACCATCGATGAGGGCAAGATTGCTGGCTTGCATCTGCTCTTCGGTAAATGGAATCTGAGCTAAGTAGTATTCGCGCTTGTGAGGATCGTTTTGGGCACTGTCGGTCATCTGCTTCAGGGAGTCTTCCTGTATGGATGCTTGTGCTAAGGAGTCGCGCATCTCATCGGTCATCTCTTCGGCACCTTGTGCCATGGCTACTACGGTCTTGTTGATGCGTTGCCAGTTGTCTACATTCTCGCGCTTTCCCCACTGTCGCTGGAAGGATGTCTTACCCTGGCTTACTGCCATGGGGTTGTAGAAGTACCAGATGCCGTTGGCTTGTGTGGTGGCGTTGGGGGATGTCGGGTTGTTGCGGTTGTTGGCTGCGGTGTTGTTGCCCATACCGCCATTAAGCGCAAGTTGTTGTTGGGCATTGGCTTCGGCTTGTTGGTTGCGTTCTTCTTTCTCCTTCTTCTTCAGTTGGGCGATGACGCGGTCGATGGCGGCATTGCGATCACTCTCGCTCATGGCTGCGAGTGCCTGAAGGGAGTCTTGGAGATGTACTGCCTCGGTGTGGGGAACCAGTTCGTCGAGTATCTTGGAACGGTCGGATAGTTGAGCATAGTCCTTACGGTCTTTATCCAACAGGCCGATGGCTTGTCCATAGCATCGGCGTGCATCGCTATATTGCTCCTTACCCCAGTAGAGGTCGCCCAGGTGCAGGAGTAGCACTCCTTTCTCAATGCCATTGCGTGTAGACTTGTTATTGCCTTTTTCGTATGCTGATATGGCATTGACGGTATCACGCTTCAGCAGATAGATGTTGCCCATTGCGTAATACAGTTGGTCGAGGTATTCCTTGTTCTTATCTGAGGCTGCCATGCGCTTCAGACGACTGATGACTTGCCGGGTATTGGATGATGCCATCACTTCGCTCATGGAAATGCGGGCATTGAATTCGAGCTCATAGGGAGGATTGAGACGCACCACGTGCTTGAAAGCCTTGTAAGCTTCGGTCTTATGACCAAGGGCTGCCTGTAGCTGTCCCATAAGATACCACTCGCGAGCTTTCTGTTTGCGGCGCATCTCATGGCTGATGACCTTGCGTAGGTATGGGATGGCTTGCTCATATTGCTGGGTGTGGATGTAGTAGTCGGCATAAGTGTAGTCCCACTCCTTCTGGGCACGCCAGTGGATGGAGTCGCGCTGCATGTTGCGGATGATATCCTCGGCGTCATAAATCCAATCTTGCTCTATATAGCACTTGGCCAACCAAGCCTTGGCTCGTCCGTAGATGGCTGGCTGGGTCTCGAAAAGTCGACTCATATAGGCAAAGGTGGAGGCGGCATTCTCGAAGTCGCCTTGATAGAACTGTGAGCGGCCCATGAGGAGCCAGGCCTTCCAGATGAAGGGATTATACTCTCGACGGTTGAGCCACTCTATGTCTTTGGCTGTCTTGCGGCGGCTCTTGTTCCAGTCGGGACGTTGCTTCATGCTGTGGCGCTGGATGGCTTTCTGACACTTCTCTATGGCGCGGTCGTAGTTGCCCTTGCCTAATTCGCGACTGTTCTTGTTGCCCACTGTATAGAGAGGGATGAGTTCGGTGTAATTATCCTTGTTGCCTTGCTCTTTTTCGAGTGACGCATCTATATAGGCAAGGGTGCCGTTGTAATAGATATTGTATTTGGCGTGAAAGGCATGCAGCCATCTGTTGCGTGCTGTATTTTTGTGCGTAGAACAGCCTGTCATTGCCGTTATGACAATGATAAGTAAGAGAATGATATGTAGGTCTGTATGTCGTTTCACGTTGTAGGGTTTTACTTCTTATAAAACTGAGATATGCCTGCTTTTATTGTCTTGCAAAGGGTAAAAGTGAGGATGCTCACGAAGATGATGGTGGCACCAGAGGGTACATTGTACAGATAGCTGGCATAAAGACCGATGAGACAGTCTATCCAACCCAGGAAGATGCTGAGCAGGATGAGGTGCTTGTAGTTGTATGTGAAGAGATTGGCTGTCATCTGTGGTATCGTGAGCAGACTGATGGCGAGCACGATGCCCACCATCTTGAGGGTGGCAACAATGGTCATGGCGATGAGTGCCATCATGATGTATTCGATGAGGGTGACGGGTAAGTGTTGAGAAAGGGCAAAGGTGCGGTCGAAGGCTACACTCTGTATGGGGCGCAGAAACATGGTGAAGAGTAGGCCGACACATACCGTCAATACTCCGAGTAGCCATAGGTCGCTGGTGCCGATAGTGAGGATGCTGCCAAAAAGGAAGGAGGGGAGGTCGGGCATAAAGCCTGGAGTGAGAAAACAGCAGATGATGCCCACACTCATGCCTAAGGTCCAAAACATGGCAATGGCTGAATCATTGCGTATGTCTTTATGGTTGGATACCCATTGCACTCCGAAAGCACTGAGTATGGCGAAGAGCATGGCTGAGAGAATCGGGTTGATACCCGTCATCACGCCTAAACCGATGCCACCAAAGGAGGCATGGGTGATGCCGCCACTGATGAAGACGAGGCGGCGTGTTACGATATATGATCCTATGAAGCCACACAGGATGCTCGCTAAGAAGGCTCCTGCAAGGGCGTTTTGGAAAAAGGTATATTCAAGTATGTTCATGAGCCTATATGATGTTCTTGGATAAAAGCTATGACTTCATCCTTAAGAGTGTCTGGCAGGTTGATGCCTCTGAGTAGCAGACTTCTATTCCATGCTGCTACTTCTTCGGGCTGCATGGTGTAGAGGACATCGGAAAACTCTTCTACTTCTTCTGCTGTGTAGTCGTCGGAGGCACGACCTTTGTAACGGTCTAACTCCTCATCGTCGAAATATTCTATCTCTTTGATGGAGGCTTCCATGAGGCACTCTTGTTCGCATTGGGCGTTCTCGCCGTTACAGGTGTTGCAAGAGACACCTTCCTGAAGGGGCTCTTCTGTGCCGTTGCGGTGACTGATGAGGCCTAAGATGGCGGATAGAATGCCTAAGACTATGAGGGCAATGATGAGATATAGCATGGGTGAGTCGTATTGGGGGGCTTTATGCTCTTAAAATATTCTTATATAATGCTCTTATTCTTATATTTCTTATATGGATAGGACGAGTTTATGGCTTTTCGGTGATACTGAAGCCTACTGCCTTGAGGTCTTCCCAAAAGTGGGGATATGACTTGGTGACAACTTCTGGATGATTGATCTGTAACTGGGGAAACTTGAATGCCAAAGGGGCAAAGGCCATAGCCATGCGGTGGTCTTCGTAGGTGTCGATAGGCGCTAAACTGGCCTCGCAAGTCTCTCCGTCCCAATAGAGCGTGTTGTCGTTCTCATCGTGTATGACATAGCCCACTTTTTTAAGCTCGCACTTCAAGGCTTCTATTCGGTCGGTCTCTTTTATCTTGAGAGTGGCGAGACCGGTGAAGCGGAACTTGACTCCCATCGCACAACAGGCCACGACGATGGTCTGAGCCAGGTCGGGGGAGCCTGTGAAGTCGTAGTCCAGTCGGGGTAAGGTGCAGCGATGGGCTTTGAGCTTGAGAGGGGAGATGCTATCGCGATTTGCAAAATCGCTTTTCACACCTAATAGACTGAATATGTATTTTACCACGGAGTCGCCCTGTTTGGTGTTGTCTGTAAGACCTTCTAATTGTATTTGTGACTCTGGGTCGCCATGGAGAGCCATGATCTCATACCAATAGGATGATGCGCTCCAATCGCTCTCGATGGTGTAGCTCGCTATTGGGGTGTAGGGCTTGGGGGCTACGGTGATGGTGTCTATGTCGGTCCATTTGGCTTCGGCTCCAAACTGGCGCATCGTACAAAGGGTGAGGTCGATGTAGGGGCGTGAGGCTATATCGCCTGTGAGCTTTAACTCCAGACCTTTTTTCAGGATAGGGCCTATCATCAAGAGGGCTGAGATGTATTGTGAACTGATGTTGCCTACAACTTCTAAACGACCGCCTTCAAGAACTTTGCCTTGGATGCGGAGTGGGGGATAGCCTTCTTTCTCCACATACTCGATGTCGGCACCTAAACGCTTCAGGGCGTCTACGAGTACTGCTATGGGACGATTCTTCATGCGCTCGGTACCTGTGATGGTATGAATGCCTGGGGTGCTTGCTAAGTAGGCTGTCATAAAGCGCATGGCTGTACCTGCTGCCTTGATGTTAATGGTGTCAGGCATATCTTTGAGGGCGTTGACTATGACTTCGGTGTCATCGCAGTCGCTCAGGTTGTTTAGTGGAAAGGTGCATCCTGCCATGGCGTGTATAACGAGTGCTCTGTTGCAGATGCTCTTGGATGCGGGGAGCTTGATGGTACTGTTGAGTTGCTGAGGGGCTTGGATGATATATTTCATGTTGCTTGTTTTTTTTCGGTTTTATTTGACTATGATTACTGGCAAGTCGAGCGGTTCGTCACTTTCTGCTTCTACGGAACGGGTGGTAGGACGATCTTTCTTTGGACCTGGCATGAGGGGACTGTAGTAGAGCACTTGGCGGATGCGGTGCCGTTGCTGCTCTGTTAACTGATAACTCAGACTCATCGAGTAGTCCATGATGTTGATAGAACTCCAAGTCTCGCCTGTGTCATTGTGGCGAGCTATCATGTCGTTGAGGAGGAGAACGGCGTTTTGTCCTGTTTCTTTAGCTTCTTTATTCTTTTCTTCTATGTATTTTGATAGCCATGTGTTATAGGCTGGGCGATTGTAACTCTTCGTGTCTGTACAGTAGTCGGTATCACTGCACGACTCGAGGGACTTGCCGTCTTTTTCTGCAAATACATGGTGGAGTCCCAGATAGTGTCCCAACTCGTGGGCCAGCGTGGCGTTGGCGTCATATATGTAGTTGGCAGTATTCTCTGTTTCTGATGTTTGACCTTTATAGCGACTGCTCTCGTAATAGATGTATGAACTATTGATGCAGAGACAGTGAGCGTATTTTAGATTGCTCTTCGATAGCTTGGTTCGATTGGTGTTGTTAAGTCCTTCTAACTGTGGATAGCCTGCTGCAGTGAATGGCATCACGCTGATACCAAGGGTGATGGATTGGTCGTCTTTGTTTTTTGCAAAGGGGTATACCATCACGTTGATATATTCGTTGGGATCCCATACGTAGCGGGTGTATCTGCGAGTCTTGTCTCCCATAAACTTATTGCAGTCTATGGGATAACTATTTGTCCACTTGATGTATTCTACGCCTGGTTGTGCTAATGCTTGGTTTTGCTCGTTCTTTTCTGCTAAAACAAACTTGATGTGCACGTTGACACTGTTCTCGTAATCTCGATAAGTGTAGATGTTGCCTTGGTAAAGTTCATTGACGTGGGCTACCAGTTCCTTGAGTCGGTTGTAGTCTACGTATTGCTCTTTGTTCTGGCTGTCTTGATAGAATACGTGGAAGATCAGAGGTATCTGATATTCATAATCGTCGCCAGTGATGAGGTCATCGTCGCGGTCTTGTTCGATGTCGGCATAAAATTCTTCTATGCTACTTTTGCAGGAAGAAAGAATGCTGGCTGAAACCAATACAAACAAGAGGCTGTATATATAATGTTTCATGCGTGGGTACTTATTTATATATTCTGTTGCAAAAATACAAAAAATATTGTAGTAACGTGCATAAATTGTTTTAAATCTATGAAATGGATGGAAAAACCTGCTTTCTTGGATGATACTCTTTATGGAGGTTTTTCTTCTGTGTTTGCTGCTGTATGAGATTCATCTTCTTGGAATTGGATAAATTTTACAAAATGTTAGCAATTAAGAGGGGATAAACCAAATATAGGAAAGGCGTCTTGACAAAGTGTAAGTAAAAATAATAAAAACTTATGATTTCTTAGTTTGTGTGCGTTACAAATTGCAAAATATTATCACGTCAAAAAATATGATAAAATTGAGTTAATGAAAATTACAACTTGCCTGATTTATTATTATCTTTGCAACAGAAAAAGAAAATATAAACCTATAAAACGTAATAACAATGAAACGAGTAATATTTCTTTCAGTAATGTTGATGTTGACCATTGCAAGCTTTGGTCGCAAACATGTAGAGAAGGCAACGGTTGTTGCTGACACAATATTCTATGCAGAGAATATGAGTAATGTGGCAAGTGCTGAGCAGGCTGCTTACTATCGCATCTTGATGACTACAGGGTCTGGACTTACCAAGAAGGATGTTTTCCAAGACTTCTATATGAACGGTAATTTAAGAGCCGAGGGCGGTTATAGCTTCATCGACTTGGGTAATGATCGTAATACGATTTTCAATGGCGAGGTTACTTCTTACTACAAGAATGGTAAGGAAAAATGGCACGGAAAATATGTCAATGGTAAGCGAGAAGGTTACTTCACATTGCAGCTCCGTGATGGTGGTGTCGCTGTAGTTCAGTTTAAGTCTGGTAAATCAGTTCATGATTTCTTTACTGTAACCTATCAGGATGGCACCATGGAAAAGAAACCTCTTACTGAAATCAAAGGTTTGTTGTAAAGATGTATTAAATCGAATCTCTCTTATATAAATTATAATTTTATGTTGATATGACCTATATGAGGGCTATCCTCCGTGAGGAAGGTAGCCCTCTCTTTATGGTCTTTTTTTATTTAAATAAGAGAAATACTACTTGTGACGGTTTGCGCGCTGTTGGCGATATTTGGCTTTCTGACGTGCCGAACCACTGCCGTGAGCTCCCGTGATGTATTTCTTTTTCTTAGCCTTGGTTTTTATCTTGCCGTCGTCTTCCTTTTTAGAAGCTCCGCCAGCTTTGAAAACCATGCCACTCATGATAATGTCATCAATATCATTCATAGTTGTTGGTATTAAATGGTGTTGATGGATTGTTTGATTCTATTGCTTACTTGGCGCTATACTCTTCACCACGGATTAGTGGTGGAAGAGTCGAACGTGTGTAAAGGCCATGGCGATACCGTACTTGTCGCATGTGTCGATAACATGGTCGTCACGGATGCTACCGCCTGCTTGTGCTATGTATTCTACACCGCTCTTATGAGCACGCTCGATGTTGTCGCCAAAGGGGAAGAAGGCATCACTACCTACTGACACACCCTTGTTTTGTGCTATCCATGCCTTTTTCTCTTCGCGTGTGAGAGGCTCTGGCTTCTCGCTGAAGAAATTCTGCCATACTCCGTCTTGCAGTACGTCTTCCCATTCATCGCTGATATATACGTTGATGGTGTTGTCGCGGTCTGCACGGCGTATGCCTTCCTTGAATGGTAAGTTCATAACCTTAGGACACTGGCGTAACCACCATTCGTCAGCCTTGGAACCTGCCAGGCGAGTACAGTGAATACGGCTCTGCTGTCCTGCACCGATACCGATGGCCTGACCGTCTTTCACGTAGCATACAGAGTTGCTCTGGGTGTATTTCAGTGTGATGAGAGAGATGATGAGGTCGCGCTTGGCTTCTGCTGTAAATGTCTTATTGCGTGTAGGGATGTCCTCAAACAATGCTGGGTCGTCGAGTTTTACCTCGTTTCTTCCTTGTTCGAATGTGATACCGAATACCTGCTTACGCTCGATAGGTGCTGGCACATAGTTGGGGTCTATCTTGATGACATTGTAAGTGCCTTTGCGTTTTTCTTTCAAAATCTCGATAGCCTCGGGGGTGTAGTCGGGCGCAATGACTCCATCGCTTACCTCACGCTTGATGAGGGTGGCTGTGGCTGCATCACAGGTGTCGCTCAATGCTACGAAGTCGCCATAGGAACACATACGATCTGCACCGCGTGCTCGGGCGTAGGCACATGCTAATGGTGATAGCTCTATCTTGACATCGTCGACAAAATAGATTTTCTTCAGAGTGTCACTCAGTGGAAGACCTATGGCTGCACCTGCTGGTGATACGTGTTTGAAACTTGCTGCTGCAGGTATGCCTGTTGCTGCTTTCAGTTCTTTAACGAGCTGCCAAGAATTGAGTGCGTCGAGAAAATTGATGTAGCCAGGGCGGCCATTGATAACTTCAAGGGGAAGCTCACTACCATCCTCCATATAGATTCTGGATGGCTTTTGGTTGGGATTACATCCGTACTTTAATGCTAATTCTTTCATTGCAAAGATATGTTTGTTAAGAATTTGCTGCAAAGTTACAAAAAAACTCTGTTTTTGTATCATCCGTGCTAACTTTTTTGTACTTTTGCAGCCAAAATAGAGGATATTTCAAATACGATGCGTTATGAAAAATGATTTGCTTTGTCTTACACGTGAAATCGAAAGAAAAATAGACAAAAAGATTCCTGCTGGCTCTGATTTTGAGAAGCTGGCGTCTTTTTTTGCAGTTAAGCATCATATCAAACTGAATGCTGAGGCTCTACGTAAAGTTTGGCATTATGTGAGTGGTAAAGAAAAACCAACGAAGAAAACATTGAATAAGTTGGCCCTATTCCTTGGCTACCAGTGTTGGGATGATTTCCATGAGGCTTTGCATGGTGATGATGATGGAAATCTTAATTATGAGGTAGATGAGGAGAAGAAGGGAAAGTCGGATATGGCAGACTTTGATGATATCTAATATGCCTGCCTTATGATGATATCCAATATATTGAACAAATGATGATTGTGCTTATGAGAGTACTCGTAAGATGATACAGAAAAAGGAGATTCGCAATCTGTTGATTGTCGAATCTCCTTTATCTTTTTCTTTAGGATCGTAAGCAGAGTAATTATTCAGCGTTTTTCTGAATAGTCTTCTTCTCAGCGATACGTGCCTTCTTACCTGTAAGGGCACGGAGGTAGTACAACTTAGCACGACGTACCTTACCACGCTTGTTCACCTCGATAGAGTCGATAGCTGGTGACTCAATTGGGAAGATACGCTCTACACCTACTGTTCCAGACATCTTACGAACAGTGAAACGCTTCTTGTCACCATGGCCTGAAATCTTGATAACTACACCACGGTAGAGCTGGATACGCTCCTTTGAACCCTCGACGATTTTGTAAGCGACTGTGATAGTATCACCTGCCTTGAACTCAGGGAACTTCTTGCCGGTTGCAAATGCTTCTTCAGCAACTTTAATTAAATCCATTTTGTTTTATAATTAAATATTGTTTGTCGTTCCAACGCAACATGGTTAAGCCACTCATCAGCCCATGCCAGCGGTTACGCCGAAAAGCGGGTGCAAAGTTACAACTTTTTCTGGTATCTTCCAAATTTTCAGAGACTTTCTTCTTTTTTATATGATATTTTTTTTGTTCTTCTTGTTTTTTTAGTGTATCTTTGCAATAATAAATAAAACAAGTTGAATCATGAGAAATAAATCTTTAGTTGTTGCTGCATTTCTTTTGGCTACTTGGAGTATATCTACTCCTTGTGTGGCTCAGAAGTACAAGGTTACAAAGGTGCAGCGTTCGCGTATTTTGGTGGATAAGAGATTTGATCAGAATCCTGATGCTCAGGCAGCTGTCTTTATAGCACCTTATAAGCATAAGGTGGACAGTATTATGAGTCCTGTTGTGGGTGAGACTGCTCACTATATGGCTGCTGGTCGTCCAGAGAGTGAATTGAGCAACCTGCTTTGTGATATTTTGGTATGGGCTGGTAAGGATTTCGAAGAGAAGCCTGTGTTCTCCGTTTATAATATGGGTGGTATTCGTGCAGCCTTGGCTAAGGGAAAACAAACGGTTGGAGATGTCAATGATATGGCTCCTTTTGAAAATAAGATTTGTTTCCTTACTTTGACGGGTAAGGATGTGCTTGAACTTTTTTCTCAGATTGCCATGCGTGGTGGTGAGGGCGTAAGTCATGCTGTAAAAATGGATATCTCGAAAGATGGGAAGCTTTTGGATGCTACACTCAACGGACAACCTATAGACGAGAAGGCTTCTTACCGGGTGGCAACGCTTGATTATCTGGCTGAAGGCAACGACCAGTTGACTGCCTTTAAGAAAGGAACGGATGTCTTTGCGCCCAAACAGAGAGAGAACAATGTGCGCTTCATTATCATGAATTATTTTCGTGAACAGGCTGCTCAGGGAATGTGTGTGGAATCTAAAGTGGAAGGTCGTATAGTTATCAAATAATATCTATGATGAAGAAATATTTTTTTGCTGTGGTAATGTGTTGCATTACTTTCAGTTCTTGGGCACAGAAACAGTTGGTGGTGCTGCATACGAATGATACACATAGTTGTGTGATGCCTCTGAATCCTAATTTGGCTGATACGGCTATTGCAGACAGAGGTGGTTTCCTTCGTAGGGTGAACATGGTGAAGCAGGAAAGACAGAAGAATCCAGACCTTCTGCTCTTCGATAGTGGTGATTTCTCACAAGGTTCACCTTATTACACACTCTTTAAAGGTGATGTAGAGGTGGGACTGATGAATGAGATGGGATATGATGCTGCCACGATAGGTAATCATGAGTTTGATTTTGGTATTGATAACATGGTTCGACTTTTCAAGAAGGCTAAGTTTCCTATAGTTTGTTCCAACTATGATTTCACTGGTACGGCTTTGAAGGACATTGTTAAGCCTTGGGTTGTATTGAAACGCGGGGGAGTGAAAATCGGAGTCTTTGGTTTGGGACCTCAGTTGGAAGGACTTGTCACTGCTGCCAATTATGGGCCGATCAAGTATCTTGACCCTATAAAAACAGCTTTGGAAACGGCTACTTTCTTAAAGAAAAAGAAGAAATGCGACATCATTATTTGTATTTCGCACTTGGGATGGAATGTGGAGAATACAGATGATGTCCAGACAATACCTGGCACTCGCTATATCGATTTGGTATTGGGAGGTCATTCACATACTTATTTCAAGGAATTGAGATATGTGAAGGATTTGGACGGAAAGCTTGTTCCTGTCGACCAAAATGGCAAGAATGCCATTTGGGTGGGCAAGATAGTCTTGGATTACTCGAAATAAAAAGTTAATGCTATCATTTTGCTGTGTGCTTCTTTTGAAGCCATAGCATATGGTAGCATATTTTTGTCCTTGATTTGGTTGACGTGACTCTTATCGATGGAGTTGCTGATGCCATACATGAATTTAAGTTCTGGGCGTAACTTAAAGAATGGTAAATAAAAGTCGCATCCTACGCCTATCTCTAAAAATAAATCTGTTTTCTTGAGTTTGATATAATCATCATTGGTGTTGCTGAGGTTTAGCATAGGGTTGATGCCTGCCATGAGGTAGGGACGATGATTATTGAATCGTGGGGCTGCAAAGATAAGGTCTACTGCAGTTGAGATGTATGCTGTCTTCATGTCTTGCATCTTCTCGGTAGGCCGGTCGTTGGCATCTTTCTCCAGCAGGTTGCGATAGGTAAGATGACGGGTGCCAAAATACATCGCGGGTGCTACTCTTAACTGCAGGTTGGTGTTAAGTCTCAGTTCGCCTAATACGCCAACTGTGAACCCCACGTCCCATCTGTCTTGATCTACTGTGACACATGATGATACTTCTTGACCTTCTTCATTGATATAAGTCTGTGGTCCTACATTCAATAGTTCTAAATCTTGAAAATGAGTGCCCACTAAAACACCAAAGTGAAAGGTGCGCAAGTCTGTATAAGGTCTGTTTTCAACCTTACGTTCTTGTGCCTGCGCTTGGTAGAATACCATTCCTAATAGGGCGATGAGGATATATATATTCTTTTTCATATAGATATAACGTAAATAGGATAATCTTATTGCCTTCAACTTATTTCGAAAGAGTATAAATTATTCAAAAAAATGATACCTACATGTAGGTATTTAAAAAATTATTGTTATCTTTGCACCATACTTAATAGGTATAGATTAAAACAGATTGAACAAAACATTATTAATATTAAAACTTTATTATTATGGCTTACGTAATTGGTGACGATTGTATCGCATGCGGTACATGTATTGATGAGTGTCCATCAGGTGCTATCTCTGAGGGCGAGAAGTATTCTATCGACCCAGATGCTTGCACTGAGTGCGGTACTTGCGCTGATGTTTGTCCTAACGAGGCTATCAGTCTTCCTTAATATATAAGGATAGATACTTTAGTTACATAAAACATCGGGAGCGGCTCTTTAGAGTCGCTCTTTTTTTTGTTATCTTTGTTTCGTATTCCTCTCTATTCTCCATTCTTAATCATTGAATATTTGCTTGACTATTTAATATGTAGGCAATGTTCTTCTTTCTATATGAGGGAATGTCGTTTCTTACAAGGTTACTTTTTTATAAGATAAAAAAAAGCGGGATTCCAAAAAAAGAATCCCGCTCTTCTATTATCTTTATTGTTTGATTATTCTGCTGTTGCTTTTGTGCCCTTTTCGATGGCATCCTTAGCATATTTGTTTTCAGGATCCAACTGGAGCAATTTCTCCCAGTATGGTTTGGCCTTTTCAAAGTCCTGCTTGTCGTAGTTGTAGATGAAGCCCATGTACTGATAAGCCTGCTTCAAGTAGCCGACTTCGTCAGCGTCACACTGCTTGGCTTCCAACTCCTTGATAACTTCCTCGTATGCAGGTATAGCCAAATCGTCCAACTCGCTTTGGAATGCAGTGTTACCTTCCTGTAGTTTGGCGAATGCCTTCAATGAAGGATATTTCTCAGCAAGTTTGTCGTAAACACTAATGGCTTTTTCTATGTTCTGAACTTTAGTTTCTGCATTCTTCTTAGCCTTGTTGACATAGATTTCAGCCAACTTCATGAAGTCTGTAGGAGCTGCATCTGGGTTTTTGTCCATATACTGCTGGCTGTATTCCAACGCTTTGTCCTCATCACCCTTTTGCTTGTATGCCTCAGAGATGTACTGCAATGGCTTAGGATCGTCGGCCTTGAGCTGCAATGCCTTCTCATACTGAGCGATACCTTCATCGTACTGTTTGTTACCAACCAATGCCATACCATAGTAGGTATAGTCTCTTGATGTCTTCTTGATAGAGTCTGTACCCATGATGACCTGTGCATGGTTGAGAGCAATATCGAACTTCTCGATATCTACAGCTGACCATACAGCAACTCTGTGGAAGGTAGCATCTTTAGGGAATTTCTGCAATCCACTCTCAGAGAGTGTCAATGCCTCATCCTTCTTGTTGACCATATAGTCGGTGATAGCGTAAGCTACATAGATATATTCCTCCAACTTGTTAGGATCGGTCTGCTTGAAGAGTTCATATGCCTTGTCGTATTTACCATTGCTATAGAAGGTGTAACCAGCCATAGCCTCGTAAGGATACTCTGGGTTCACTTCCTTCAACTTCTTCAGTGTCTCTGCACTTCTCACAGGGTCAATCTTCTGGTATACATTTGCATAGCTGATATATCCCTGAGGATTCTTTGGATCCATGACGATACAATCGTTATAACTTGCTGCTGCATCTCCACCATTGTCTTGCAAAGCATAGATATCGCCCTTCAAGATATAGGCATCTCCACAGTTCTTAAACTTCATGGTGATAGCGTCAGCAACTGCCATCGCCTTGTCATACTGCTTGTTGATAGCAAGAATGTTACCTAAAGCAACGAGAGCTTTTGGATCTTTCTTAAACTCTTTCTGATACTCCTTCAGAGACTTTTCAAAGTCTTTTGTGGTTGTGTTACCAGCCTTGATTTCTGTCTCTATTGACTTGAGCATGTCTTTGTAGTTGACATCCTGAGCCATTGAGGGCATTGACAAACTCATCATCAATGCACCAGCTACTAAATATTTTATTGCTTTCATAATCTCAATTTTTATTTTGTGTGATTATTGTTTTTACTTCTTGGATGATTTTTCAATCCAGAAGGTTTAATAATATTCTTATTTTTTAATGTTTACCTTTTTATAGGTGATGTCGCCTCTGTAGGGAAGAAGTCCCGTCTTAAAGACTATCAACTGACCTCTTGGATTCGTGATGTAGTTGGCAAAACTCCATGGCAGGGCTTTGTGTGGGTCTACTACTATCGCATATATGGTTCTTACGAATGGGTATCTTCCATCGAGCAGGTATGCCTGGTAGGGCTGCCAACTATTGAATGGAGTTGCCTTATCCTTTATGGACACTCGCATGACATGAATATTCTTCTTAAATGTGGTGTTGGTAGAGTCTCTGCGGTCATTCAACCAGTTAGAACCAATGACACCAATAGAACCTGGGTTCTCGTCTACAAAGTCTATAACCTGTTTGCTGGTCTTAGCTGCCATTATCTTAGCACCCATCTTTTCACCATGCAATACGGAATCAACAACAAAGTTGGTAGTAGCCGAGCGAGTGTTGTCGAAGATGACTTCGATGTCTCCTCTTTTAGAACCAGGAACAATGTCGCTCCATTTTGTGGCTTTTCCTGTCAGGACACGTTTGATGTCGTTTACCGTTATACAAGTGTCTTGATTGTTCTTGTTGACGATAAATGCCAAGCCATCGTATCCAATAGGGAAGACTGAAGGAATAACATTGCTTTTCGATTTCAAGTAAGCTATCTCGCTATCTTTCAGATTACGAGTAGTAAATAAAAGAGTTGTCTTGAAATCTTTGATCATCTGAAGTCCGGTGACTTCGTCTGAATAAATGGGCTTGAGTTTTGCCTTTGGAAATTCAAACTCAAACTGTGTTCTCTCCTCGTCGATGATAGGGCTCAGACTTTCGTCTGCATAGAATTCAATAGTGCCCGACGTAGGAGTGTCTGTTCTACCATCTTTGGCTTTCTTCTCACCACATGATGAGAAGAAAGCCATTGATAGTGATATTAATCCTATAAAAATATAAGATGTTTTTTTCATTCTATTACTGCAATCTAAATACAACTGGAACTGTGTACTTCACACGTACGGCAGAACCATTCTGCTTACCAGGACTCCACCTTGGCATGCTCTTTACAACTCGAGTAGCTTCGCGGTCGAGTGATGGGTCTACAGAACGTACAACCTTTACATCAGTGATAGATCCATCACGCTCTACAACGAATGATACGATTACACGACCTTGAACACCATTTTCCTGAGCGACAACAGGATACTTTGTGTTGCTTGAGAGGAAAGCCTGCAAGGCAGCTGGGCCGCCTGGGAAGTGAGGCATCTCTTCTACAACATCAAATACCTTGTTAGAAACCTCAGGCTTTGGTGCTGGTGGTGGTGGTGGAGCTGCTACGGCGATATCGCTTCTTACAGCTTCAGCCAAACGGTCTTTAGTACCTTCTTTGTTCTCAGTACCTACGGCCACCTTCTCGTCCAGTTTATCCATTTGCTTTACCTGGTTTTCCTCTTTTACGAGTTCATCTTTCTTGATGACAGGTGCAGTAAACTTCTGAGTCTCGCGAGCCACAGGTATTTCCTTCTTAGGTTCAATCTTTGGCTTCACTGGCTCTTTCTTCTTTTCTTCTTTCTTAGCTTGCTGCTGGAGTTTAGCCAACTCCATAGCTTCCATGTATGCTTGCTGTTCTTCGGCCTGTTTCTGTTCGATAACCTTCCAAGCCAAGAATCCACCTACGAGAGCTGCAGCGATGACCAAAATCAGAAGAGCCTTGATGTTTCGGCCAGAAGTACCCTTACGGAGCTGGTAAGCACCATACTCCTTGTTCTTTCCGGCGAAAACCATTTCGACCCATTTAGGATCGTATAGATCTATTTTTGCCATTTCTTTCTTGTTTTAATTGTTAGCAATCATCTTACATCTTAACGTTTCTTGACTTGAGAAGCTTCTCGTCGTCAGCGCTAATCTTGTCGATGACATACGTACCAATGTTCAAAATCTGCATTTCATCGAGTGCGTCAACCATATTCTTGTACGAAGCATTGTCAGAAGGCTTGATGACGATAGTCAGGGTTGGGATCTTACCATCCTTCAAGTTACCTGCCTTCAAGTCACTCAATTTCTTCTGATAGATGCTGTCAGGATATTGTTTTGGATTCTTAGAACGCTCCATGTTTAACTCCTTAACAGCGAGTGAGATTCTCTGTACTGGACGTGTACCGTCCTCTGTAGCATGCTCTCTCAAGACCTTACGGATACCATTGGTGCCCCATGTTGTCTCCTTAATCCATGTAGGATCGTCGTACTTAGGGATACCAGCACCATAGTAAATCTTGTTGTCTGCAGTTACATAGAGTGTCAAAGTCTCAGAAGCTTTAGCCTCATTCTTGTTCTCGTCGTTCTGGTTCTCATCATTACTTGGCATTGTCAGCTCCATAGTCTGAGGTTTGCTCAAAGATGTACACAGCATGAAGAACGTGATAAGAAGCATAAGCATATCCACCATAGGCGTAAAGTCTACGCGGACATTCATTTTCTTTTGTTTGCTTTCTTTCTTAGCCATTTATTCGTCCCCCTGTTGTTTTAACTGTGTAATCATATAGTAATGACTCTCGTCCATATCCTGGAGTTCGTTCATCACTCTCTTAACTGTCTTATATGGAGTAGAAGCATCAGCCTTGAGGGCAATCTTGATGTCCTCGTTTGACTGGCGAGCAGCGTTTACCCACTGCTGGAACTCGCTCATACCACCATTAATACTGTCGAGAGGAATACCTTTCTGCTGGAGATACTGTGGACGCTTAGAAGCATTCATAGCCAAGTAAGTCTTCAAGTCGCCCATTGGGACACCGAATGTACCCTCACTCTTGAATGTCTCTATCATCTTAGGTGTCAGCTCCACGCCGAAAGCACCAGTCATAGTGCTCAGTGAAGCACCCAGCTGATCAGTATTATCAATACTCATAAATACTTGGCCCTCGCCGGTAGGATTACCAGCCTTGTCCTTTTCAGGATTTACCAAGATAGTCAAGACTCCGTTCTCAGGCACCTTGATTTCAGACACAGAACCTGGTGTGTTTACCTTTACAGGCTCATTCTTTACGAAAGTAGAGGTGAGCATGAAGAAGGTAAGCAACAGGGTCATAACGTCTGACATAGGCGTCATGTCGATCCAGATGTCACTCTTCTTAATTTTTACTTTACCCATAGCGATAAAATTTTAAAGGGTTAGC
>USOQ01000012.1 GCA_900556395.1 Candidatus Segatella caccae
GAGCGTCTTCCAACTGTTGTCATTGCGTTAGCGTTTGCAAACATAGTAACTTTTTTACCTTTAAAAGTTTATAGTATTCAGTAGCTCCCAAGAGTAAGCATCCAGTGCCATAGTCTTCGAAGTCAGGAACAGAAGTATAGGTTACAGGCTGGCCAGCAGAAGGCTCTTTGCCAGTGCCCTGGTTGTAGCCGATGAAACCATCTTCGTGAACCGATGCTGCCAAGGCCTTCCATGCTTTGTCCATGGCTTTTTGATAGGTGGCAGCAGGCAGAATGCCGTGTCGCACGCCCCATGCCATGCCATAGAGGAAGAGTCCTGTGCCTGTCATCTCTGGGCCACCATAGTTGGCTGGGCATACAAGGCTCACGTTCCAGTAGCCATCCTCGCGTTGGCATTTCAGCAGTGCCTTGCTCATGTTGATGAAATCTTTCTTCAGATACTGGTAATTCTTGTCGTTGGTGGGTAACGTCTCCATCACGCGAACCAGGGCTGCATATACCCATCCATTGCCACGGCTCCAATAGCAGTTGCTGCCGTCTTTCTCCTTGTAGGGAGGAACATAGTCTTTGTCTCTCCACCACAAACCTTCCTTTTCGTTAAACAAACCTCCTGCCAGCGTGTCGCGTGTCCACTTGTAGGAGTTCATGGCATAGTCAAGATATTTTTTCTCACCACTCACCTTGGCATATTTGGCGTATACAGGCATTGCCATCTGAATGGCGTCGATCCAGGTCCAGTAAGAAAAGCGGTTGGATGCCATCTGATGATCGAGGTTTGTCTTTACATGACTCAAGTCTTTCTTTCCTCCGCTCTGTACGTAGCGGTCGATGTAAATCTGTAGGCAGCACTGGTTGTCGGCATTGTCGTTAGTCTCTCCGCTGCGAGCTTGCCACTTGTGATGGTTGGCCCATCGGTCTGTATAATCGGCATATTGCTGTTGTGGGTCAATCTCGTAGAGTGCCATCAGTCCTTCGTAGTATACGGCGCGTGTCCAGAGGTTGCTGGTACGTACTCGTTTCACAAAAGTATCGAGTGTAGGGTCGCTGTACTTTGCCATGAAATAGTTGTTGGTGCGATGAGCCACTTCCATGATTTCCTTTTGCAGGGCTGTTTCGTTTTGGAGTGCATTCTGTGCTGAGGCAAGGTTTATGCCTAAGAGCATGCAGAGTGATGTTAAGATCAGTTTTTTCATTTGTTGAGTTGTTTATTTTGTTGTTATTGATTCAAGTCTTGCATGTACGGAAGTTATCTCATTATTTTACTTCCACTAACCTAACCGAGCTGTTGAGACCGCTTGGCATGGGCAGCCACTTATCGTAGGTGGTTTTCTTATAGTTGATGTCAACGATATTGATTTCCTTCATCTTGCGCCATTTTATGCCCTGTCGGTCGAGCTCTGCTATGCGGTTGGCAGGTAGGTTGGTTACCTCTATGCGAATGGTGTTCTTACCCTTCGAGAGAGCATCTTGGCAGTGGAGGATGTAAGGCACAGCCCATGCACAACCGATATAACGACCATTGATATAAACGCGGGCACTTTCGCGCACGTCGCCTAAGTCGATATTCCATTGTTTCTTGGCTTCTTCCTTCGACAGCTTGAAGGTTGTTTCGTAGACGCCCGTTCCCATGGTCGCCTTTGTCTTATCGCTGAGATTCTCCCAGGTTTTGAGACCCTGCAGGCTGAAGGTTTCTTCTACTTTGGGAGCTTCTTCAATGAACGAGAGCTTCCATGTGTTGGCAGTGAGGTCGATAGATGCACCCTGGTTTACAACTTGAGGTTCAGCCTTTGCTTGATGCAGTTTTTTGTCGTGCTGCCATGGAGCCGACTCTTTTTGTGCACAGAGGAGGATTCTGCTCTCTCCACTCTTCAGATGTATGTCCAGTACATTGTCGCTGAGCTTAGCAGCATGATAAGTGCCCGCCATCGGATTGTACCACAAGGCAGCGTCCTCGCCTGTAGCCAACGGCACTTGTGCCTTGATGTCGTGGTCGGTAAGGTTGGCGATGAAGTAATGATGTCCAAATGGGTTGTTGCGTCTTATCAGTTTCAGTCCGTACTGACTTCTCATCAGTTCTGGGGTGGCGGCCTGTGTCATAGCCGCAGTGTTGTCGCCTTTGATAATCTTGGCTCCTTGCGCCTTCAGTTGAGAGATGTGCTGTATCACATCACTGGGCATAATATTATTGCCAGGGATGACGAGAGCCTTATATCGCGTACCCGCAGCTGTTTCTATCATACCATTCTTATAAGTACACGTGCGTAGGTATTGATCGCTGATGTAGTCGCAGTCGAATCCAGCCTTGTCGATGTCGAGGATGCACTTGATAAACTCGGGTGCCTTCTTTGCCATGCCATGAATATCGAACATCATCAGCCATTTCTTGGTGTTGGTGCGCCACATATCTCGCACGGGCAGATATACTAAGAAGTCGTTGTCGGGGTGTCCCCACTGCAGGTAGGTCTGGCAGTTGGTGATATATTTCATCAACTCGGGAGCATCTCGCCAGATACTGTTGGTGGGGCTCATGTCAATAGACGCATAGAATTTCCATCCTGGCCATGGGTCGTTCTTGGGTGAATAGGCTGTACCATGGAAGAACATGCGGTTGACACCTGCGCAGAACATCAAGTCCATGTCAGGTTTCATCTGACTCAGAGACGTGCGAAAATGTTCTGTTAGCCAGGTAAAAGTTTCGCTCGATGTATATTTCTTGCCGGTGATGTGGGCAGCAGAAGGCGCATATTTCAGCATACTGAGGTCGCTGAAGTTGGGACGCGTCTTTCCTGGGTCCTTTCGTAGGCCCTTGATACCGAAGTCGGTAAGTCCGAAGCCTTCTATCTCAGGGATGTCGACGGCAGCATAGCAGTCGATGAGGTTGGCTGGTGATCCATGCGCCTGATTGCGTGTGATGGCTCCGTGCCGATGTGCCCATGCTGTCCATTGCTCAGTGAAGTTGTGTAGCAGCATGTCGCCTAAGGTCTCTCGGTAGTCGCTTACCACGATGGCATCTCCATCGAGAAATTCTGGAAACTTGTCTTGCAGTTTATAGCCGTGCATCTTCTCAAACACGCTGAGAAGTGAAGGAGTCCAGTTGGCGCCATACACCTCATAACTATCATTAAAGAAGGTGTGAGGAAAAGGAGTTCCCGAGGCAGTGAAGGCACTGTCGATATGTGCCAGATAGTGAGCCACGGCAGTAGAGTCAAAATGGTCGATGACATAGC
This sequence comes from Candidatus Segatella caccae, assembly GCA_900556395.1. Classification (GTDB taxonomy): domain Bacteria; phylum Bacteroidota; class Bacteroidia; order Bacteroidales; family Bacteroidaceae; genus Prevotella; species Prevotella caccae. The sequence goes on from USOQ01000012.1 coordinate 3,227, forward strand.
CCTCTCCACCAGGTGCAGCTCGTTTCACCCTCTGTCGTGTGCGGCTCTCATAGAGTGCGATGACCCGTTTCTTCCTGTTTGTGCCAGCCACAGGGTATGCCTTGATGACTTTCAGTTTGGCGACGTCGCGTTCTTTCTCGGGTATAGCGAAGTTGATGTCCATGAGTTTCTTCTTGACATCTACGATGGTATCTACGAAGACAGCTTTACAGGCAGCTTCGTTGATAGGAACCCAAGGTCCACCAAAAGGCCAGCCTGTGCCAGTAGCCATATCCGTCTCTATTCCGAGTTGCTCATTCTTCTTTTCTACAAACTGGAGCATATCCATCCATTTGGGTGAGAGATAAGGTATGTCGTTCTTATCATTACCCTGTACGCCATAGAGAGGAGTGATTTCTACAGCCCCAATGCCAGCTTTGGCATATTGGTGAAGGTTCCAATTGAGGTTTTCTTTGTCAACAGCAGAACCCATCCACCACCACCTGATGCCAGGTCGTGCCTGCTGTGTGGGGGGTGGTAGGAACTGAGCCTGCATGTTAGCTACTGTGAACCATGTGCATGTGAGGCATGCAAAGAAAATCTTTTTTCGTTGTTGTCTGTTCATGATGTTTATAATAGCTTTAAGTTTTGTCAAATATCAAGTGATGGTCAAACAATGAGCATACAATGATAATGCAAAGATAGGGATAATTGTGGAACAAAAGCATAAAGTATTGTTCATAATGCGGTAAAATTGTACAAATGAGCTGTTGGCATGCAGGAAGAATCGATTTTTTTATATATCTTTGTACACCATGTTTTGGAGATGATGAAGCGTATCTACTCTGGCAACATGAATCTATCTCTTGTAGTAAAACAAATCATCAACCCATCATTCGAATGATAAAGAAACCATTAACCTATATGAAACAAACTCAATTAAAAATCATCGTAATTGTATCGGCTTGTCTGATGGCAAGCCTTACTGCCTCGGCGCAGGGAATCCTACAGCGTCATGCCAACTATCAGCCCGACGGGAGAGGCTTTGTCTGTGTGAATGGCAACAATCGTTACACCCGTGCGCTGTATGGAAGTGTGGATGAGTGGCGCCTGGAGACCAGTGACCGACCTATATTCGCTATCTATAAAAAGAACGCACATCGCAATATACGATTTAAAATGAACTGGGACGGGCAGGAGTTTCAGCTCGACTCGGCAGAATACTGTAAGGCACACTATGAGGCGGGACGCCGCGACTATCTCTTGAAAGATAAGCGATGGGGCAAAGGGGTATTGCATCTCTCTGTCTTGGCTTATCCCGAACGGGAAGGTGCAATATGGAAATTCACTGTTGAGAATCGAGGAACGTCGAAGATTCGTGTCGAGGGAATGATTTGCGAAACCAAGGTGAGCAAGTTTAAGAGAAATGGTGACATCGGTAAATTTGATGGACCTGAGGCCTTCGATGCGCCTACCCATCCACAGATGCTTACGTCCGTTGTTGGAAGTATGCCCCAGAAAGGAACTGCAGAACTGTATTTCTCTGTAGACAACACCGTCTTGTCGACAGGCAAAAACTTGGAGATGGCAAAGCGCTATCAGGCTGCTGAACAGTGGCGTTCTGAGTTGGCTTCTTCTGTCATCTTCAATACCCCCGATGCTTATCTGAATCCGATAGGAGGAACCATGGTCATGGCAGCTGATGGTGCTTGGAACGGACAGGTGTGGGCGCATGGTGCTGTGGGTTGGAGAATGCCTTTGCCTGGTTGGAGAGCAGCTTATATGGGTGATTTCTTAGGTATGCCAGATCGTCAGCGCATCCATTTTGACGCCTATGCGAAAAGCCAGGTCACCGATGTGCCTGTGACACGTCCTCATCTCATGGATGAGAAACACAATCTCTCGCGTGGTACTTACGAATGGGGAACACCGATGTACAGCAATGGATACATCTGTCGTAATCCTGAGAACAACAAACAGTTCCATCATTATGACATGAACTTGGTGTATATTGATGAGCTATTGTGGCATTTTCAGTTTGATGCCGATACCATCTATATGCGCAAGATGTGGCCTGTCATCAAGAGCCACCTTGCCTGGGAGAAGAACACCTGGGATCCTGATGGTGATGGCTTGTATGATGCCTATTGTTGCATCTGGGCCAGCGACGCATTGCAGTATAACAGCGGTGGGGTAACCCATTCTTCTGCCTACAACTATAGGGCTAATCTCTTAGCGGCACGCATCGCTGAAATCATCGGTGAAGATGCTGTACCCTATCGTGAAGAGGCCGACAAGATACTGAAAGCCATGAACAACCGACTGTGGCTGAAAGATTATGGTCACTGGGCTGAATACCAGGACTTCATGGGATTGAAACGCGTACACAAGGATGCTGCGTTATGGAGTATCTATACACCGATAGACTGTGGCGTGGGAACGGGTGTGCAGAACTATTTAGCCACCCAGTATGTGGATAGGCATATTCCACATATACCTTATATATATAATGGTCAGGAATATCAGACGGTGAGCACATCCGACTGGTCGCCTTACGAATGGAGTATTAACAATGTGGCGATGGCAGAGGTGATGCATACTGTGCTGGCTTATTATCAGGCAGGAAGAGTGGAGGAGGCTTACCATCTGTTGAAGGCCAATGTGCTCGACTTTATGTATTTAGGTAGTAGTCCAGGCAACTTTGGACAACTCTCAATGATGGACCGTGCCACTGGCGAGGGCTATCGCGACTTCTCTGATGTGACGGGCATCTCGTCGCGTGTGTTTATCGAGGGACTTTACGGTATTACACCTCAAGCTCTGGAAGGCAAGTGCATCATTCGACCAGGTTTTCCCGCAGTGTGGGACAGTGCATCGGTGCATACGCCTTATCTGGATTACTCGTTCAGGAGAGTGGGTGACAAGGATGTCTTTGATATTAAACAAAACTTCGCACGTCCACTGCAGATTGTGATACGTCAGAATGTGGGTGGAGGAAAATATAAAGACACCCTACTGACTGTCGCTAAGCATCAGCATGTGGAGTTGGTGAGTGTCAAGCCTGTAGTTGAAGCTGAGGCTGAGGCAGATGTAAACTATACCTTAGCAGATGCCGTGGCAGAACAGTCTGCTGACAGATGGGGAACGATGACGGGTGTAGGCAATGACTTCGATCAGTTGAACGCGGGACAGCGAAGAATGGTGAATATGGATGCTGCCTTCAATGCAGATGTCACCGACATCTTTAAGAACCAATACCTCACACCACGCTCGCCTTACACCACGCTCTGTGTGCCTACGCAGGGAATGGGCGACTGGTGTTCTACGAAGAAACTCGCCAAGATAGATGATACGAAGATGCGCAGTATGGTAAAGAACGGAACTTTCGAGGCATTGCCTGGCTTGTCGTTCCGCACACCTGCTGAGGGTAAGAATATAGCCTACACCAGTTTGTGGGACAATTATCCTGATAGCATCACCATTCCTCTGAAAGGTAAGGCTGCGCATGCTTATCTGCTGATGGCGGGCTCTACCAACCCCATGCAGTTTGCCATAGAGAATGCTGTCGTGAGAGTGGAGTATGCTGATGGAACGTCAGATGAATTGATGTTGGTGCCTCCTGTCAACTGGTGTCCTATAGAGCAAGACTTTGTGGAGAACGCTAAGGCTTTTGCCATGCCTGCCGTTCGACCATATCGCATAGGACTGAATACAGGTATTGTGAGCCGTCATCTTTTCCGCGACTCTCATTATCAGGAGGCTGCTACAGCAGGAGACCTTCCTGATATGAAGTTGGCGATGTGTGCCTTGCCAGGTGGCGCTGCCACAATGCTCGACATGCCTCTCAATGCTCAAAAGAAACTCCGTAAACTGACTCTCCGCGCCTTGAGCAACGAGGTGGTAATCGGATTGATGGGTGTTACACTGCAGAAGTAAACCAGCGTAAAGAAATCATTTGAATATTCAATAGGTTTATATATATGTAGAACTTCTATAAACTGTGAAGTTAAGGAAGTTTGCTTTTAGTATGATAAAAGGGCTGTGTCTATGGGAATTCCCGTCGACACAGCCCTATGACTTTGTTATGTTGTGTAGTAGAAGATTACTTAACCATCACCTTTTTGATAGAACCATCGCTCATCTTCACGATGTTTAAGCCCTTGCTGAGGCGAGCATTGCGAACACCATTCACGCTGTAGATAGCTTCAGCCTTGGTGTTTGTGTTGTTGTAGATGTCTTCAATACCAGTAGGAGTAGTTTTCTCCAAGTAAACCTTAATAGTATTGATAATGTTTTCAAGCGAATTCTTGTCAGTTTCGTATGTACTATAGTTAGCTGCCGCTGTTTCAGTCAATATTTCTTTCAACAGATCGAGTAAGTTGTTAGAGACCTTTTTGTTGTTTGTGAAAGTGTTGGCTTCGTTGTAAAGTTTCGTGTAAGCGCTATAAACTTCTTTCTGTTTTGGAGAAATGAAGAGGAAGTCGCTGTTAGTTACAGAAGCAGTATATTTTCCATTATTAACGCTGAAATATTGTGTTACCAAACCGTCCTTCTTAGATAACTTATACGAATAGCCTTTGTTATCTGTACTTCCTGCTATTATTTTGTAGGTTGTGGCTGCGTCCTTGTTAACTCCTGCATGCCATGTAGCTCCCCAATTCAAAAAACTCCAAAGATTAATATGAAAATCACCGCAGCTGAACTGATTCTTAGAAAGTGTCCAGAGTGCAGCGTTGTCGATATTTTTCTCAGCAGGTGTGTTGTCGGTTGTTACGAAAATGCCTGCACCTACATTATACACATAAATTTGCTGTTCTTCGCCTTTTACTTCTTCGCCTCTCCACCAGCTATTGGCTTCTGCTGGAGCATAGGTGGTGTTGTCTGCTTCTTGTGCGTCTACTACTGTTACTCCTACTGTCAAAACAGCTGCGAGCATCATGCTTTTGGCGTATTTAGCCATAGTGTAAATTTGTTTCATTTCTTAAATTATGTATTATGATTCTTATTTTAAATGATGATAAATATTTTTTTAAAATAGGAAGATAAACATGGATGTGTATGATTACCTTGTATACAATCTTGTTTTCACCTTTTATTTAACGGTTTGCAAAGTTACGAAAAAAACGCTAATTAAGGGAAAAGTTTTGGAGAAAAGAGAATAAATGGTGTGCAAAATTGATATGAATCATGAAAAAAGGCTTCCGAAGAAACCTTCGAAAGCCTTTGAATACATAGGTAGAACCTATGTTTATGCTGTTAAATAAGAGTTTATCTTATAAATCCCAACCTACAGCGCTGGCACCTAAAACGGCTGCAGAACTACCATCGAGGGTAGAAACGAGGAACTTAGCCTTGCCCTTGAAGACAGACAGAACTGAGTTGTCGTAAGACTCCTTGAGAGGTTTCATTAGTAAGTCGCCAGCCTTGGTAAGACCACCGAAGAAGACGAAAGCCTCAGGAGAAGCGAATGCTGCGAAGTCGGCACAAGCCTCACCGAGCATCTTGCCAGTGAAGTCGTACACGCGCTTAGCCAAAGCGTCGCCCTTGCTGGCAGCAATACTTACCTCGTAAGAAGTGATGTCCTCAGGTTTCAACTCACGGAGCAATGATGGCTCGTCGCTCTTCTCGAGGAATTCACGAGCAGTGCGAGCTACACCCGTAGCAGAGCAGTAAGCCTCGAGGCAACCTGTACGACCACAACCGCATGGGCGACCTTCCTTGCCACGTACCATGATGACATGGCCCAACTCGCCAGCAAAACCATCGCTACCATACACCATCTTACCATCAATAACGATACCAGAGCCTACGCCTGTACCCAATGTGATGTCGATGAAATTCTTCATACCACGTGCTGCACCATAAGTCATCTCGCCCAATGCTGCAGCATTGGCATCATTGGTGAGAGCAACGGGCAGACCACCGAGAGCCTTGCTGAAGAGGTCAGCCAAAGGAACAACACAGGTGTGAGCCCAAGGCAGGTTAGGAGCAAACTCGATAGTGCCTTTGTAGAAGTTACCATTAGGAGCACCGATACCCATCGCTTTGATTTTGTCAATGCCACCTACAGTGTCAATAATAGGTTGTAATGCTTCGACTGCAGCTTTTACATAGTCTTCTACATTGTCAAAACCGCCAGTCTTGATGGCTGTCGTTGCTTTAATCTCACCACGTGCATCCACGATGCCGAAAACAGAGTTGGTTCCACCAAGGTCTAAGCCAATTACATATGGCTTTAAAGTATTTTCTGTCATGTTGTTGTGTTTTTTAATAAGTTAGAATTTTTTATTTTGATGGCAAAGATAAGAAAAAAAAAGTACAGAACAAAGTTTTAGAGAGAAAAATTACGTTGTATGCTTAAAAAATTGTATCTTTGCACCTTGTATGAATTCATTGTTTCCGATAGAGATAAACATCCTTGATTTTATTTTCAAGGGTATTATCATAGGTATTATTGCCTCAGCCCCGATGGGGCCTGTTGGCATCTTGTGTATTCAGCGTACTTTGAACAAAGGACGCTGGTTTGGTTTTGTGACGGGCATAGGTGCAGCAGTCAGTGATATAGTGTATGCTATGTTTACGGGTTTAGGTATGAGCTTTGTGATGGATTTTGTCAACAATGCACAAAACAAATTCTATCTCCAGCTATTTGGAAGTTTGCTTCTCCTGATCTTTGGAGTGTATTGCTTCAAGAGTAATCCAACGAGGAATATGCATCAGAGTAGTAACAAGCAGGGTACTTTGTTTCATAATGCCTTTACGGCTTTCTTGGTAACCCTCTCCAATCCGCTCATCGTATTCCTCTTCATGGCAACCTTTGCACAGTTTGCCTTTGTCGTTCCCGATATGCCTATAGAGATGGGAGTTGGCTATCTCAGCATTGTATTTGGTGCTTTGCTTTGGTGGTTTGGACTCACATGGTTGATTGATAAGATAAGAGGTAAGTTTGATACCAACGGCATCCTTATTATTAATAGGGTGATAGGTAGTGTGGTGATTATCTTCTCAGTGATAGCATTGATAGGTACCATGTTCAACCTTTACCACTTGCCTGAGTTTTAGACAGAGAGGTGCAGCGCCCTCTTGAATTTCAATAGTTCTATTTTCACCAATTTATGTTTATAGCACAAGAGTTAAGAAAGAAGAGCATAGCAGAGTACCTGCTATATATGTGGCAGGTGGAGGATATCATCCGCGCCTATGGATGCTCATTGCCTGTCATTCGCAAGCAATATATCGACCGTTTCGATTATACCGATGATCAGAAAGCAGAAGAATTAGACTGGTTTGGTAATCTTATCAGAATGATCAACGAGGAAGGTAAGCGTGAGTCTGGTCATCTTGATATCAACCGCGTATTGCTGAAAGATGTCATCGATTTGCATCATATGCTTCTGCAGAGTAGTAAGTTCCCTATCTATAATGCCGAATATTATAAGGTGTTGCCTTATATTGTAGAATTGCGTAATAAGGGTGACAAAGAGGTGAACGAGATAGAGACTTGTCTGGATGCCCTTTATGGTGTGATGATGTTGCGATTGCAGAAGAAAGAGATAACCCCCGAAACTGCTCGCGCCGTACAAGAAATCAGTGTCTTTATCGGCTTATTGAGTGATTATTATATCAAAGACCGTACTGAGGGTCTGAAATTTGAAGACGATTAATATTTAGGACAACCATTATGAAAGAGATTGAAAGAAGAAGAACCTTTGCCATTATCTCTCACCCTGATGCAGGTAAAACAACCCTTACTGAGAAGTTCCTTCTCTTTGGTGGACAGATACAGGTGGCAGGTGCCGTAAAAAATAATAAGATTCGTAAGACAGCCACTTCCGACTGGATGGATATAGAGAAGCAGCGTGGTATCTCTGTTTCTACATCTGTGATGGAGTTTGACTACTTGCCTGATGGCGAGCAGGGCGATCCTTACAAGGTAAATATCCTTGATACTCCTGGTCACCAGGACTTTGCTGAGGATACTTATCGCACCTTGACTGCTGTCGATTCTGCCATTATCGTGGTCGACTCTGCCAAGGGTGTAGAGGCACAGACGCGTAAGTTGATGGAAGTTTGTCGCATGCGCAACACCCCCGTGATCATCTTTATTAATAAGATGGACCGCGAAGGTCGTGATGCCTTTGATGTGCTCGATGAACTTGAGGAAGAGCTCAAAATCAAGGTTCGCCCATTGAGCTGGCCTATCGGTCAGGGTGCTCGCTTCAAAGGTGTATATAATATCTATGAACAGCAGCTCAACCTCTTCACTCCTAACAAACAGCGCGTAACAGAGAAGGTAGAGGTGGATGTCAACTCCGATGCTCTCGACCAGCATGTGGGCGAGCGTGAGGCGCAGCAGTTGCGTGAAGACTTGGAGTTGGTGGATGGTGTATATCCTGAGTTTGACGTAGAGACTTATCGTTCAGCAGAGGTAGCTCCTGTGTTCTTTGGTTCTGCGCTCAACAACTTTGGTGTACAGGAACTCCTCGACTGCTTTGTCAAGATAGCTCCTTCTCCAAAGCCTACACAGGCAGAAGAACGACTGGTGAAGCCTGAGGAAAACAAGTTTACAGGCTTCATTTTCAAGATTACCGCTAATATTGACCCTAACCACCGCTCTTGTATTGCATTCTGCAAGATCTGTTCAGGCAAGTTTGTTCGTAATCAGCCTTATCTGCATATCCGATTAGGTAAAACCGTGCGCTTCTCTTCGCCAACCCAGTTTATGGCGCAGCGTAAGAGCACCATCGATGAAGCCTATCCTGGCGATATTGTAGGTCTGCCCGACAATGGAATCTTTAAAATTGGTGATACGTTGACAGAAGGCGAGCAACTTCATTTCCGCGGTTTGCCATCATTCTCACCATTGCTGTTTAAGTATATTGAGAACGATGACCCTATGAAGAGCAAGCAGTTCCAGAAAGGATTGGAACAGTTGATGAACGAAGGTGTGGCTCAGTTGTTTGTCAATCAGTTTAATGGTCGTCGCATTGTAGGAACCGTAGGACAGTTGCAATTTGAAGTTATCCAATATCGTTTGGAGAACGAGTACAACGCCAAGTGTCGTTGGGAGCCCGTGCATCTGCATAAAGCCTGCTGGATAGAGGCAGACGATGCAAAAGAACTCGAAAACTTCAAGAAGCGCAAGTATCAGTATATGGCTAAGGACATAGAGGGTAGGGATGTATTCCTTGCCGACTCAGGCTATGTGCTGAGTATGGCACAGCAGGACTTTGAGCATATTAAGTTCCACTTTACATCCGAGTTTTAAGACACTCATTTTAAACTATCAGTAGTAGGACACTTTTATCAAACAGTAATAAGACACGATGGATGAATTGACAGAACATCAGGGTATGATGACAAAGATTGTCGCCTGGCAGAAGGAGCATATCTCCGACCGCCAGATGACCTTGATATTGGCTTTCGTCATAGGCTTGTTAGCATCATTGGCAGGTTATTTTCTGCATGGAATCGTACATGAGATACAAGTACTGCTTACAGCGGGCTTTGTGAAGAACACTTACAACCTGCTCTTCCTGCTCTTCCCGATTGTGGGTATTTATCTCACATCACTCTTTATCAAGTATGTGGTGCGCGACAATATTTCGCATGGTATTACACGCGTGCTCTATGCCATCTCTACCAAGAACTCCAAGTTGCGTGGTCATAACTGTTGGTCGTCGGTGGTAGCTTCGGGTATCACTATTGGCTTTGGAGGTTCGGTAGGAGCCGAGGCTCCTATTGTGCTTACAGGTTCAGCCATCGGTTCCAACTTGGGACAGATATTCCGAATGGACAAGAAGACGATGATACTATTGGTGGGATGTGGAGCCAGTGCTGCTATTGCAGGAATCTTTAAGGCACCGATAGCCGGACTCGTCTTTACGCTCGAGGTGCTGATGGTCGACCTGTCTATGGCTTCGCTCTTACCCATCCTTATCTCATGTGTCACAGCTACCTGTTTCACCTATATCTTGATGGGTGATAAGTCGCTCTTCGACTTTACGCTTACATCACCTTGGGTGCTCGACCGTGCTCCCGTGTGTATCCTCTTGGGGATCTTCTGCGGTTTTGTTAGTCTTTATTTTATGCGTACCATGTCGGCTTGCGAGGGTATGTTTGCTCGACTGAGCCATCGTCCTTATGTCAAACTTTTATTGGGTGGACTCATTCTTAGTAGTCTGATATTCCTCTTTCCTTCACTCTATGGAGAAGGATATTCGGCAGTAAATATCCTGTTGAAGGGTAGGACAGAGGCCGACTGGGGACAGGTGATGAGTAATTCGCTCTTCTATGGGCATAGTCATCTGCTCATCGTTTATATCGCACTCGTAACCTTTACCAAGGTGTTTGCTACTTCAGCAACCAATGGCAGTGGTGGATGTGGTGGAACCTTTGCGCCTTCGCTCTTTATCGGAGGCTTTGCTGGTTTCTTCTTCTCCCGCTTCTGGAATGTCAATGAGATAGGTGTTTATGTGCCAGAGCAGAACTTTACGCTCATGGGTATGGCGGGAGTGATGACGGGTGTTATGCACGCTCCCCTTACAGGTATCTTCCTTATTGCAGAGCTCACTGGTGGTTATCAGCTCTTTATGCCCTTGATGATAGTTTGTATCTCGTCTTATCTCACCATCAACATCTTTGAGGGGCACAGTATTTATGCTTTGCGATTGGCCAGAGAGGGCAAACTCTTAACTCATCACATAGACCGTGCTGCTCTCACACTGATGAGTATGCAGAGCGTTATCGAGAAGGATTATCATCCAGTGCAACCTGATTTACCCATGGGTAAACTCGTGGCAGAGATTAGTCGAAGCAACAATAATTTCTTGCCCGTTGTGGATAAGGGAGGTGTTCTGTTGGGAGTGATAGACATCACGCGCATACGACATATCATTTTCCGTTCAGAGCTTTACAGTCGTTTTACGGTCAGACAACTGATGTTACAGCCCTCGGCTGTATTTACCGACCATGAGCCTATGGACGAGGTGATGAAGAAGTTTGATCAGACGGATGCTGCGCAGTTGCCTGTAGTAGATACAAGTGGAGTACTTATTGGTTATATCAGCCGTACCAAAATGTATGGTGTGTATCGCCAGATTATTGCAGATATGTCGGCAGAGTAACCGTTTCACAGGAAATAAGAGAAAGAAAAATGATGGAGAAGAAAGATTTAAGAATTATCTTTATGGGAACCCCCGAGTTTGCGGTGGAATCCCTCAAAAGCCTTGTGGAAGGCGGATATCATGTCGTGGCTGTCGTCACCCAACCCGACAAACCCGTAGGTCGTCATCAAGACACGTTGCAGGCTCCTCCTGTGAAGCAGTATGCTTTATCACAGGGATTGCCCGTCTTGCAGCCTGTCAAGATGAAAGATCCCGACTTTATAGAAGCCTTGCGTCGTTATGAGGCGGATCTTCAAGTTGTTGTGGCCTTCCGTATGTTGCCTGAAATCGTTTGGGCTATGCCTCGTTTTGGAACATTCAATGTGCATGCTGCCCTGTTACCACAATATCGTGGTGCTGCCCCTATCAACTGGGCTGTCATCAATGGAGAGACACAGACAGGTGTTACCACCTTCTTCCTCGATCATGATATTGATACAGGGCGTATTATCATGCAGGAACCTTTTACCATTCCCGATGAGGCTGATGTAGAGTATGTTTACGACGGATTGATGCATCTGGGTGCAGGTATTGCCATCAAGACAATAGACCTGTTGTTGGCATCAGATGGAAACATTGCTTCTATAGCACAGGAAGACTTAGAGGCACAGCATGGTGTGTTGCATCATGCTCCTAAGATATTCAAGGAGACTTGCCGCATCGCTGTAGGGCAGCCTGTTAAGAAGGTTTACGACTTTGTTCGTGGTCTATCTCCCTATCCAGGGGCTTGGACAGAGATGCAGAAAGCAGAAGGAAAGCTACAAGTGCTGAAGGTATTTAAGAGCACGAAGACGGGAAAGGCTATTCCCGCTGGGACAACTCCTGGAACACTTCGGGTGGAAGGTAAGTCACTGCTTTTGGCGTGTGCTGATGAGTGGTTGCAGCTCGATGTTATCCAGATAAGTGGCAAGAAGAGAATGGAAGCCAAAGATTTCCTTAATGGTGTACGCGATATCGAATCTTATCATGTAATATAGAAAACAACATAATCTTATTAGGTATTATGACACAGCAAGAAGACATTAAAAATGCAGTGGAATGTATGCGCAAAGGTGGAATAATCCTCTATCCCACAGATACAGTATGGGGTATAGGTTGTGATGCTACCAATGCAGAGGCAGTGGCAAAAGTCTATCAAATCAAGCATCGTGAAGACTCTAAGGCTCTTATTTGTTTGGTGGACAGTGCTGACAGAATGGCTCGTTATTTCCGCAATGTGCCTCAGGTGGCATGGGATTTTATCGATGCAGCTATGCCTGTAAAGCCTACAACCGTTATTCTCGACGATGCAACAGGTGTTGCAAATAATCTTGTGGCAGAGGATGGTAGTTTGGCTATGCGAGTAACTTATGAGCCTTTTAGTAAAGAACTTTGCTATCGTTTTCAGAAACCATTGGTAAGCACCAGTGCGAATGTGAGCGGTGAGCCTGCTGCTCAGAATTATCGTGATATAGTTCCTGAGATATTAGAGGCTGTAGATTATGTCTGCTGGACTCGACGACAGGAACACAAACCTCACACCCCATCAAGTATTGTTAAGTTGAGCAGGAATGGTGAGGTGAAGGTGATTAGATAAGAATGAAAAGCAAAAAGTGATTATTAAAAAGGAAAGCCATATATTACCTGTAAGTGACGCAGGATAATATATGGCTTTTGTTTATATTTCCAATTATGGAGATGGTGTGGATGCATGTCTTATACTTCGTTATAGCATACTTGAAGCAATCTTCAATTCTGATACTTCATTTACTGATATATGAAGTAGTTTCCACCATCACTGTTAGCATATTTTCTTAGAAGCTCTTGTATGAATTTGGCATTGGCTTTTACTTGTTCTTCGTTGCCGTCATAGCCATTGATTAATACAACTAAGTGAGAGGTTTTTAAACTCATTTTTGTGCGTTCGTTGTCACTGGTGGGAGTTCCTACGCCACCTTGGTTGTCTCGGTATACAGGCAATCCTTCTATGTTGATGTTACCCCTTCCTATGCCTTCATAGGGCTCGCCTGCTTTACCAACGCCCAAGGTCAGTGTGTCGCCAACAAATTTGTCTGCATCAAAACCACCGATGCTATAGCCAAAGGCAATGCTTGCTAAGTTGACCAAATCGACTAACGTGTCTCTTTGATACAGTTCTTTGCCTTGCAACATTCTGCGAATGAGAGCTTCTGATGCAGGGCGATAGCGAGAAGGATCTTTGCCACAGGCGCGGTATACTTTACGTGTAGCTGCGATACCGCTCATGGTTTTCAATGATTCGGTAGTGAGTTGTTCTCTGTATTTCTCACCTAATTGATGAATCTCATTCCATAATTCCTCGCAGTAAGGAGTGTTTACTACGTATGCTTCTACGCAAGCGCCAACAAATTGGGGGCATACAGTTTCTATTTCTTGTGATACGATGATATTCATACTTTCTTCTTTTTTATAGTAGATGATTGATTTGGATTGCAAAAATACAAAATCTTTTTGTAGTAGGGAAGAATAGATAATACAAAAACAAGAAACCCCGTAAAACTTTCGTTTTACAGGGTTTATCCTGGGTGGAAGGTGGGACTCGAACCCACGACATTCAGAACCACAATCTGACGCTCTAACCAACTGAACTACGTCCACCATGTTGCTTTATTAGGAGTTGTTCCTTTTAAGCGAGTGCAAAGGTACGGAATTTATTTGGATTGACCAAACAAATTCCGTATTTTTTTAAAAAAAATTACTTTGCAGGGGTTGCAGGAGCTGCAGGAGCCGCTTTTTCTGCTGCATTTGGTGTTGCTGGAACAGCCTTCTTGGCAGCATCGCTGTTAGCACCAGGCATAGCAGGAAGAGCTGTTTGCTCTTGTGTTGCACCTTCCATAACGCTGCCCTCTCCCATAGCCTGAGGAGCAACATATGCGCATGCTACACTGAGGATTACCATCGCAGCAGCAAGTCCCCATGTCAGTTTTTCTACTAAATCGGTAGTCTTACGAACTCCCATGATAGAGTTAGTTGATGAGAAGTTGGAAGCAAGTCCACCACCTTTAGATTCCTGGATAAGTACGATGAAGACCATCAGAATAGATGCCAGGATAATTAAAATTACAAATAATGTGTAAGCCATTTTTGATTTTTGTTATTTATTATTTTTACTATTTATTATCAGTTTCTCTAAGAATCGCATTTGGTCTGTATAGTATACGCTCTTTTGTGGGTGTTTGTTATAGAGTCGCTCTATGATTTCGTGCGCTCGTTCATATTTACCCTGTTTGATGTAGATGCGTGCAAGCGTCTCTGTGAAGATGCCGCTGTTCTCGCTATTCTCACTTTCCTTACTATCTTCTTCAATAGCAGGCTTATATTCCAGCTCTGCATCGTTGGAAGCGTCGAGTTTAGGAAGTTGGAAGCCTCCATCGTCCATAAAGTCGTCTATCAGTGCCAAGGTGCGTGAGGAGTTGTTGTCCTCTTTACTCTCTGTATCTTCTGTCTCAATGAGATAAGCTACATAGTCGACCGCAGCATCTGCAGGTGTTGGCTTTCGCTTCCCCTTTTGAGCAGTATCCTTTTCCTCATTGGCGTCGTTGGGGATAGATTCGAGGAAGTTGTCTATCAAGTCAGAGGTTCGGTCGGAAGCTTGCTTCTTTGTGTTGATGCTTTCTTCTCGTTTGTTCTCTTTCTTTATCTGATAGTGAGCAGCTTCTACCATTCGGAAGATGACCTTTCGGTCGGTGATGTAGATGGCTGCCTTTCTAAGTTCCTCATCGAAGCCAGGGTCGTGGAGCAGGTAGAGGTTTTGTAGCATCAAAAGGCGCGCTGTCTGATAGTACGGATAGAGTGCTAACAGAGCTCGGAGATCGTATAGTGTCTCCTTGTTCATCTCCTCAGGATGTTGTATCAGTCTACTTAATTCCACGTTATAATTTCACCTTTGGGGGTCCTTATTTCAATTCTTTTGTATTTCACTTTCACTTAACGTACATCATGCTCCTTACCAGTTGGCGACGGTAGCGTTGAATATTTGCTCTACCAAGTCTTTCACCATTTGAGTGACGAGCTCCTCCTGTACGGCATTAAGACTCTGTGTTGTGTCATAACTCTTAGAAGAGGTGAACTGTCTTTCAAAGTCTTCGGCGTGGTTCTTGTTGTTGGTGAAACGAACATTTACCGTCATAGAGAGTTCGGTCTGTGCAGAGTATCCTTCGCTTGATACCGACTTATTGCGCTGGCTGTATTGCGTAATCTCTCCCTCTATCTTGAGGTCGCCGTTACGTTTTACCTGTATCAGGCGTGTGTGGCTTGCAAACTCATCCTTCAGCTGGTTGTTGAACATAGGTCCCATCGGTCCCCAGACATATGAGCTACGTATGGGGAACTCGGCAATTTCTATGGTCTTGGTTTTAGTGTAGTCGATGCTTGCGCCGTTGAAAGCATACTTCACAGAGCATGCTGTCGTGGCAGTCAGTGCAAGGATTACACCTATTATATATATATGCTTGAAGAGTTGCTTCATTTTTCTTTATAGTATTTGCTTCTTTTATTCCTTCGCATCGTTGTATGTGTCTTCGTCGTTGTCTCCGAGTTTGTATGACTTGATACGTCTGTACAGCGTGCGGTCGGAGATGCCCAACTCCTTGGCAGCTTTCTTGCGATTGCCGTTGTTGCGTTCCAGGGCTTTCTCTACCATTTGTTTTCCGAGATCGTTGAGGTTGAGCGTCTCAGCCTCGTGGATTTCTTCCACTTCAGCGTCTTCGGTAATAGGGCGATTATCGTTGCTATGCGTTATGGGCGCGGGGTAGCTTGCTTGCTGGATGTGCGACAAGGGTTGTGTTGTAGCAAAACCACTGGCACCATTGAGTTGTCGAGCTTCGTCAAGTTGTTTGCGCAGTGAACTCATGTCACGGCGTAAATCGCTGACGTTACCTCTCAGTTCGTAGAGTATTTTATAGAGCAGTTCGCGCTCGTTCTCATAGCTGTGTGTGCCTCCCTGATTGGTAGTGATGGTAGCCAACTGTGTAGATTCTTCGTCTTGCGGAATGAATCTAAGGAGTGTCTGTGCATCGATCTCCCTTTCTTCGCTCAGCACCGACATCTGTTCGGTGATGTTTTTGAGCTGTCTTACATTGCCCGGCCATTTGTATTTCAGCAAGATGCTCTTGGCGTCCTCTGTTAGAGAAATTTTTGGCAAATTATACTTTTCGGCCATCTGCATGGCAAATAGTCGGAACAGCAGTATGATGTCGTTGCCGCGTTCTCTCAGAGGAGGCATCATGATAGGGATGGTGTTGAGGCGATAGTAAAGGTCTTCGCGGAAGCGCCCCTCACTAACGGCTTTTCTCATATTGACGTTGGTGGCAGCAACGATACGAACATCAGTCTTGCGCACTTCTTGTCCACCCACTCTGATGTATTCGCCAGTCTCAAGCACTCTAAGAAGGCGTGCCTGGGTGGCAATAGGCAGTTCGCCAACCTCATCGAGGAAGATTGTTCCCTTGTTGGCAATCCCGAAATAGCCTTCGCTCTCACCGATGGCTCCAGTGAATGAACCTTTCTCATGTCCGAAGAGTTCGCTGTCGATAGTTCCTTCAGGGATGCTTCCACAGTTGATGGCAAAATACTTTCCTTTTCGGCGAGGTGAGTTGTCGTGAATCACCTTGGGGATGATTTCCTTTCCTACGCCACTCTCACCGATGATGAGCACAGAAAGATCCGTTGGTGCCACCTGTAGGGCGACATCAAGCGCATGGTTCAATTCGTCGCTATTGCCTACGATATTGTACCTCAATTTGATCTTCTGAAGTTCAGATGTATTCATTTAGCTGCCAAAATTACACATTTTTTTTGAATTATCTGCAAGGTTGACTTGAAAATAGTCGTTTTTTAACGTTTAGGCTCTGGCGAGTCAGTTTTCTTCTTAGGAATAGAGAATCTTACCTTCTCGCTGTCGTCTCTTTTCTCGTGGTAGAGCTTAGGAAGTGGGTTCTCGCAAGCCTCGTCGTAATTGATGCGATTGCGGTAGGTATCGATGGCCAAATAGACAGCGTTTCTAAAAGAAGATTCATCGGCAGAATTGGTGCCTGCTATCTCATATCCAGGTGCGATATCTGCGCTTGTTCTGATGATAGGCATTCCTGCTGTGTAGATGACTCCTCTACCATCGTTGATAGACTTGAAAGGGGCAGTGGCTTGATCGTGATACATAGCCATGACTCCATCAAACTCATGGAAGTCGCCATTGCCAAAGAAATCGTCGGCAGCATATGGGCCGAAGGCCTGTATACCCTTGTTTGCCAGAGTGTCGATGGCTGGTATGATGATGTCTTTCTCTTCATTACCGCAACTGGTTTCCTCGTTGTTCTTAGGGTTGAGGGCCAGGATGGCGATGCGTGGGTTGCTGATATTAAAGTCTCTTTTGATCGTTTGTTGTAAGAGAGTAGCCTTTTCTACGATGCGTTCTGAAGAAATCTGAGAAACCACCTCTTTGAGGGGCATCTTCTCTGTGACAGAAGCAATGCGCAAAGATTGTCCAACCAGAATGCTGAGACCTTTCTTACCTTCACCGAGGCAAGTCTCGATGTAGTGCTTATGACCCTTGAAAGAGTATCCATCCATGAGAGCGTTCTGGCTGTTGATAGGTGCCGTGACCAACACGTCGTAGAGGTTGTTGCGGAAGTCGGTCATGGCTCTGTCGAGTGCTTTGACAGCTGCTTTACCCGATTCGTCTGTGGGCACACCCATATCTACCTTTATTTCTTCTTCTATGGCTGCCAGTAGGTTGATGCGTCCCTCCTCTGCATCTTCTGCCTTTTGGATGATGGAGAACTGTGCAGGTAGGTTCATGGCCTTGCGATAGTAGGCAGCCACCTTGGGAGAGCCATAGACGATAGGGGTGCATAGTTCCAGCATCTCGGGCTCTGCAAATGTTTTAAAGATCAGTTCGTATCCGATACCATTGGTATCTCCGTGGGTGATAGCCACCCTGATTTTCTTGTTGTCCATGTTGTTTATTTTATTGTGGAAAGTGCAGCTTCAAGCTGCTTGATTAGTATTCTTTTTTTCTTTTCTGGTGCATAGACGAAACCGATGATGACCACGTTGTCTTTCTTTTTCATGACATAAGGACCACCCATGTCGTCGCCATGCATCTGCCATAGTCCATGAGAAGTACCTCGTTGGTCGGTCGAGAGGTCTACGAGTTGCATATACATACTATCGGTCTCTCCCAGCATGTTTCTTCTGAGGGCGCTGTCCACCTGTTCTTGGAGTGGTGTATGGCTCTTGACTCTGAAGGCAATGAGGCTTTGCATGCCTGTATTGGCGTTGTTAGAGAGCCAAGTGAAGTCTTTGTCGTGCTTACTGGCAATCATCGAGACGGGTATCTTCATGTGGATGCCAAAACGTTGGTACAGTTCCTTGTGTTTCTCAGGATTTTGCTGGATAACCAGCGAGAGATGTTTGAGTTCGGCCTGATCTAAAAGATCTCTTAGGCGATAGCCGTCCAAATGTTTGCGAAGCTGTTCGGCTGATTGCGCTTGGATGTAGATGATGGTTTGTGGTGACGCATTTTCGTCTTTCCTCATCTTTACGGCATATCCTGTATGCTTGGCATTGATGTCGACAACGATGCGATTTCTTACCAGCAGATAACTTCCTTGAGTCATTCCTCTTCTCACCTGTATGATACTGAACATGGGTTCAGGTTGCGGAAGGTGAGGTGTGTAGCCCGAAAGTATGTGGGTGATGATGCTATCGCTGTCGCCTTCTACCACCACCTCGTAGGGCTGTCCGGTACTGGTGGGTTTGCGGTGCTTCCCCCCTTGGCAACAAACAAAGGTTAGTAGCCAACAGCATAATATGAGTTGCCAGTGAAGAATATGTATTCTTCTGCCTGTGAAACTATCTTCTTTGCGCTTTCTATGTATATTCATGTTGTCGCTATGCCTTTTCGTCTTCATGCTGCCTGATTTCTCCGATTTTCTTGGAGGTGCTCAGCAGACCACAGGCGGCATAGATGTCTTGTCCGCGACTGGCTCTGATGGTGGTAAATACCCCATGCTGTGTGAGGTAATCGCGGAATTGCTCCATTTTCTCGTCGTTGACACCTTGTAATGGGATGTCGGGAATCTGGTGGAAGCGAATGAGGTTAAAGCGGCAGTCGAGCCCTTTTACCAACTTGATGATGGCTTTGGCGTGCTGCATGCTGTCGTTGACACCCTTGAAGACGATGTATTCGAACGACAGACGGCGCTGATGAGAGAAGTCGTAGTTCTTGAGTAGTTCTACCACTTGTTCGATGCCCATACCTCGTTCTGCAGGCATCAGCTGAGCGCGTTCCTCGGGTATGGGGTCGTGCATGGAGATGGCTACGTGGCACTCGCTCTCTTCAAGGAAGCGTTTTAACTTGTTTTTTACTCCCACTGAGCTGACAGTGATGCGTTTAGGGCTCCAAGCCCAACCATAAGGGGCTGTGAGAATCTCTGTAGCACGCAACACATTGTCGAGGTTGTCCATGGGTTCGCCTTGACCCATAAACACGATGTTGGTGAGTTTGTCTACTTCGGGGAGTGAGTAAATTTGGTTGAGAATGTCGCCTGCAGGCAGACTGCCCTCAAAGCCCTGCTTGCCCGTCTGGCAGAAAAGGCAGTTCATCTTGCAGCCGACCTGTGAAGAGACACAGAGCGTGGCTCTGTCTTTGTCAGGGATGTAAACCGTTTCTACAAACTTACCGCTACGAGTAGGGAAGAGGTACTTGATGGTACCATCTATAGAGTGTTGTGCATCAGAGAAGTCGAAGCATCCTATTTCGTATTCTTCGGCCAGCTTGGCACGATTGGCTTTCGAGATGTTTGTCATCTCGTCGATGCTCTTTACATGCCGTTCGTAGAGCCATTTAGCCATCTGCCCACCGGTGAAAGCAGGCATACCCAAGTCTTTGGCAACCTGTTTCAGTTCGGTTAAGGTGAGACCGAGAAGATATTTTTTTTCGTTATTCATAGTGCAAAGATACGCTTTTTTGCTGAAAAATTGTTATCTTTGCCACATATTTTAAGATAATAAGCAAAAATGAGAGAAAAAATAGACCTATTCTTGCCTTTTGAAGCTTTAGAAAAGGGACAGGAAACCTTGCTCGAACTTCATGAAAACAAGACGGTTCAACATATCAATCTGCTGGTAAGTAGCGAGTTTGCTGCTCAGCACCAGGTGCCAGAAGGTTGCACCTTTGTAGTTATCGACAGGATGGAGTCGACCAACACGGTAGAGAGTATTGCCGAAAATACGGATGCCGACTATTTGTTGTTGTGTACTAAGATGACCTCTGTCAAGTGGGGACTTTATGCTCTGGAACGTTTCCTTCGTACAGCCGATGATACGGGGGCTGTCATGGTGTATAGCGACCATTATGCTCTGGAGGCGGGAGTCTTGCAGAAACATCCCGTTATCGACTATCAGCAAGGAAGTCTTCGCGATGACTTCGATTTTGGTAGTATGTGGCTTATCAAGTCGCAGGCACTTCTCGACTATATAGCTCAGGGCGATAGGGTGGACTATCAGTATGCTGGTCTCTATGATTTGCGACTATATCTCAGTAGAGTAGGTGATATCTTTCATCTCAACGAATATCTCTACACCGAAGAGGAACTCGATACTCGTAAAAGTGGTGAAAAGCAGTTTGACTATGTCAATCCACGCAATCGTGAGGTGCAAATCGAGATGGAGCGAGCTTGTACGGCTCATCTCGACAAGGAGGGTGCCCTCGTTGACACGAACTTCTATCGTCAGCCCGACTTCGAAGAACAAGACTTTGCTTGTGAGGCCTCTGTGGTGATTCCTGTATTCAATCGTGAGAAGACGATTGCAGATGCTGTGAAGAGTGCTTTGTCTCAGAAGACCAATTTCCCCTTTAATGTCATTGTCGTAAATAATCATTCTACTGACAGGACGGGAGAAATACTGGATGAAATAGATGATAGTAGGCTTGTGCAAATCGTACCAGAACGTCATGATTTAGGAATCGGTGGTTGCTGGAATGTGGCAGTGAACAGTGATTGCTGTGGTAAGTTTGCTTGTCAGCTTGATAGCGACGACCTTTATTCATCGCCAAAGACCCTGCAGAAGATAGTTGATGCTTTTCATGCTCAACAGGCAGCAATGATTATTGGCTCTTATCGCATGTGCGACTTCGACCTCAATACCCTGCCTCCTGGACTCATAGATCATAAGGAGTGGACGGAAGATAATGGATGCAACAATGCCTTGCGTATCAATGGCTTGGGTGCTCCACGTGCTTTCTTTACCCCTCTGGTGAGACAGATACAGTTCCCCAATACATCCTATGGTGAAGACTATGCCTTGGGTTTGGCTTTCTCACGCCGTTATCGCATCGGTCGTATTTATGAAGAATTATATCTATGTCGTCGTTGGGGAGGCAATAGCGATGCTGCTCTTAGTATCGATCGTGTAAATGCCAATAACCTGTATAAAGACCGTCTGCGAACGATGGAGTTGAAGGCTCGTCAGCGGATGCTGCAGGGCAAGGTCGATATTATGGAGGATAGTAGTATCTCTCGTTTTTTCAATCGTCAGTTGGAAATGTGGGAGGATGCACGTCATCGCTTCCGCGACTTAAAACATGTGGAGGTAAGTCAGCTTTCCGATCAACTGCAACTGCAATTTAATCCTGCTCGTATTGTCAGCACAGGAGCCAAGATAGATAAGCGTACATTGGGAGAACGCCCCTGTTTTCTCTGCGATAGAAATCGTCCTAAGGAGCAGATGACATCTTTGATAGATGATCATTTCCAGTTGCTTGTCAATCCTTTCCCCATCCTGCCTGTTCACTTCACGATACCAGCCCGTAAGCATTTGCCTCAGTCTATCTATCGCCATTATGGTGAGATGCATAGGATTTTGTCATTGCATAGTGACTTGATGGTGTTTTATAACGGACCTAAGTGTGGTGCTTCTGCTCCCGACCATTTGCATTTTCAGGCAGGCACCAGTGGTGTGTTGCCACTGCAGGTCAATTGGCAGCGCCTTTCGCGTAGTCTTGTTGACGTTATATCGCTCAACGATGAAGAGAAGATAGCCGTGTTGCGCGACTTCCTTGTTCCCGCTTTTGTCATCATCTCGAAGAGCGAGGACAGCGATGAGGAACTCTTCCATCGTCTCTATCGCTCTATGCCGATGCGAGGAGATGAGAGTGAACCTATGATGAATATCATTGCTTGGCGCAAGGGTGATGATTTTATTAGTGTTGTCATCCCCAGAGAAAAGCATCGCCCTGCTGCGTATTTTGCTGAAGGCGACTCGCAGATTGTGGTTTCGCCAGGAGCCCTCGATATGGCAGGACTCATGATTACACCTCGTGAAGAAGACTTCCGTAAGTTAAATCTCGAAAAGGCCACAGCGCTCATACAAGAATGTGGTGTGTCGGCCAGTAAGATGGAAGCTATCGTCAGTAAGTTGAAGGCTGCGACAGCAGTAGAGAATGAGCATCCGCTCCAAAAACTCGCAGAAAAAGGCAAACAGCCCAACGTAAACGTGGGTATCGTGAGTGGACAAAAGATACACTTCTCACTCAATAAGCCTTATTTGGCAAAGGGTGAAGTGGTGACAGGAGAGCAAGAAGTGGCATTCTCGGAAGGTGGAATCCTTTGGAATGGCAATCAGTATAGTTCGCTAACCTTTCATCCACAAAGTGCTGATGCCTCTTTCTCGTTGAGTGATGTGACCATAGGTGTAAACTTCCACTGGGAGCGCAAGGAGACACAGACCTTCCTGGGTACGCTAAGCTTTGTGGTGGAGTCTGACAAAATATGTGCTATCAATGAACTGCCAGTTGAGCAATACTTAGAGAGTGTCATCTCCAGTGAGATGAGTGCCACGTCGAGTCTTGAACTTCTGAAGGCTCATGCTGTTATCTCGCGTTCGTGGCTCTTAGCACAGATGAAGAAACGACGTATGGTAGCGGAGTCGGGTAACAACTTCTTCTCCTTTGTAAAGAAAGACGATATGCTGGTGCGCTGGTATGATCGTGAAGACCACACCATCTTTGATGTTTGTGCCGACGACCATTGTCAGCGTTATCAGGGCATCACTAAGAAAACCTCAGAACACGTGGCTGAGGCTATCCGACAGACCAAGGGACAGATCTTGATGGAGGGTGATGACATCTGTGATGCTCGTTTCTCGAAGTGTTGCGGTGGAGTTACTGAAGAGTTCCAATACTGTTGGGAAGATACGCCAAAGAAATATCTCACCAGTGTGAGAGACTTGGTGTTGGGTGTGGAAGATGCTTCACCTATTCCTAATCTTTCTGATGAGGCTGAGGCAGAGAAGTGGATTCGTTTCAATCCGCCTGCATTCTGTAATACGACAGACAAGAAAATCCTTTCGCAGGTGCTCAACGATTATGACCAGGAAACTGCTGATTTCTATCGCTGGAAGGTGATGCTCACCCAGGCGCAACTACAACAGTTGTTTGATGAAAAGTTGAAGATGAACTTTGGTGATATCCTCGACCTTCAAGCAGTGGAGCGAGGGAAGAGTGGACGTATCAGTAAACTCCGTATTGTGGGAAGCGAGAAGACCTTTATCATAGGAAAAGAGTTGGAGATACGTCGTGCTTTGAGTGATACCCATCTCTACAGCTCGGCTTTTGTTGTAGATAAATATGATATTGATGAGCAGGGCGTACCGCAGCGTTTCGAGATTATCGGAGCAGGATGGGGACATGGTGTAGGACTCTGCCAGATCGGTGCTGCCGTGATGGGTGAGGAAGGCTACGACTACGATGCCATCTTGCTGCACTATTATCAAGGTGCAGAAATCAAAAAACTCTATAAGTAGTGTTTTTTTACTGTAGCCCCCCTAACTCGAGAAAATACCAAACATAAAAAATATGACAAAATATGGTTACTAAGAAGAATAGTAGGAGTCCGTGGGCTTGGATTCCTACCTTATATTTTGCAGAAGGACTACCTAACATCATTGTAACAGGACTATCCGTGGTGATGTATATGCAGATGGGACTTACCGACTCTGAAGTAGGCCTCTACACTGGTTGGTTAGCGTTGCCTTGGGTTATCAAACCTTTATGGAGTCCTTTTATAGACCTCCTGAAGACCAAAAGATGGTGGGTACTCACCATGCAGGCTCTTATTGGCGCTGCCTTGGCTGGTATAGCCTTCTCTATCCCTACTGCTTTCTGGTTTCAGGCCACGATGTGCTTCTTCTTTTTGATTGCTTTTTGTAGTGCCACGCATGATATATCAGCTGATGGCTTCTATATGATAGAACTCGATGAGCACAACCAAACCAAGTATGTAGGTCTGCGCAACACCTTCTATCGACTTGCCATCATCTTTGTTAATGGTGTCTTGGTATCGGTGGCTGGTGTATTGCAGGTTGTCTTCCGCAATCAGATACGTTTCTCCTGGGCTTTGATTTTCTATGGATTGGCAGGTATCTTTATAGGCTTATGGTTGTATCATAGTCGTTTCATGCCTCGTCCTCAAGATGATGTGCAGACGGAACGAAGCGTGGGTGAGGTGGCTCATGAACTGAAGAATATGTTTGCCACATTCTTTCAGAAGTTTCCTGTCAAGGAGACGATATGCGTTATGCTTTTCCTCTTGTTCTATCGTTTTCCTGAGGCCTTGCTCAACACGATGACTAAGACTTTTATTCTTCGACCTAACTCGCAGGGTGGTTTGGGACTTTCACCTCAGGAATATGGCTTTGCCAATGGTACGGTGGGTCTCATCGGACTGCTTTTAGGCGGCATCATCGGTGGTATCTTGGTAAGTCGAGATGGTATGAAGAAGTGGTTGTGGCCCATGGTGATGGCGATTACGTTGCCTGATGTGGTTTACATCTTTTTGAGCTATTCGCTCAACTCTAATTTGATCGTGGTTTCTTCTTGCCTCTTTGTAGAGCAGTTTGGTTATGGTTTAGGCTTTACAGTTCTTACGCTCTACATGCTTTTCTATAGCCAAGGTAAGTTTAAAACCTCGCATTATTCCATCTGTACGGGTATTTCTTATCTTGGACTGATGCTTCCTGGTATGCTTTCTGGCTATATCAAGGATATGGTGGGATATCGCATGTTTTTCATTATCGTCATGGCGTGTTGTACAATCACTTTCTTGGTGACGGCTTTTCTTAAAATCGACCCTAATTTTGGCAAGAAAGAAGACTCCGAGTTGCAATAAAAATAATATTTTGCTGTTAAGTAACACGATTACAAACAAGCTTATCGGGGCTGATACTTTCCTATGAATGTATCAGCCCTGATTGCTTTCGTTAAGCTAAGAAGTTTCATTTGTTTTTTTTTTACTCAACTTTCGCAAATGAGGAATTTAAAGAAGTTAAAGCCATATGCTTTATAGCTAAATATACAACCAAAAAGGCTATTGTCTATAACTTCCAACGACCGAAGGGAGTGATAACTTCTTTAACTATTATCACTTCCGTATATGCGAAACTTTTGTTTTTAGCCTCCTTTAAAAAGACTTTTAGTTTCATCGTTTGTGTCAATAAGGTGGTACTGCTATATCAGCTAAGTGAAACTCCAGTACCAGCCGGGTGAAACTCCAGTACCACTTAGCTGATATGGAAAACGGTACTGGGAAACTTGTTTTAATAACTCAACTTCCCCATTTGCGAAAGTTGAGTTTTTTATATGAAGATGTACTTCAAGACAAAGAGAATGGCTAATACCCACATCGTGATGCTCAGTTTCTTAAAGTTTCCACAGAGCGCATTGATAACTACATAGGCTATCATACCACAGAGAATACCATCAGAAATGCTGTAAGTGAGTGGCATCATCACGATGGTGATAAAGGCTGGAATAGACTCGGCATAGTCGTTCATGTTGATATCCTTGATGGGAGACATCATAAACAGACCAACAATGACTAATACAGGAGTTGTTGCTGCCGATGGGACGGCTAAGAATAAGGGCGCAAAGAACAATGCTATCAGGAAGCAAACAGCGGTGATAAAGGCTGTAAGACCTGTTCGACCACCTTGAGCTACACCTGATGCACTCTCCACATAAGTAGTTGTCGTGCTGGTGCCAAAGCATGCGCCAGCTACTGTAGCAATAGCGTCTGCCATGAAAGCTTTGTTAAGACCCGGTATTCTACCATCGGGGCGCATCATTCCTGCTTTTGTACAAACTCCAACCAAAGTTCCCATAGTGTCGAACATATCGATGAAGAGAAAGGTCAGTACGATAATCACCATGTCGATAGAGAAAATACGTGAGAAGTCGAACTGGCAGAAAATAGGGGTTATCGAAGGCGGAACGTCTATCAATCCCGTAATCTTGGTAATGCCCATAGGAATGCCGATGAGTGTTGTGGCGATGATGCCTATAAGCAAGCTACCTGGCACCTTTTTGATGACCAGTACACTGGTGATGATAATACCGATCGAACCTAAGAGTGCAGAACCTTCGGTTATCTTTCCGATGGTTACTAAGGTGGCATCATTGGCTGCCACGATGCCAGCGTTCTTCAGACCAATGAAAGCAATGAAAAGTCCAATACCCGCACCAATAGCGCATTTCAGTGACAGCGGTATGGCGTCCACCATCAGGGCGCGGATGCCTGTAGCTGATAGGATAATAAAGATTAAGCCTTCGATAAGGACGGCTGTGAGAGCCATCTGCCAGGGATATCCCATGGTAAGGCAAACGGTGAAAACAAAGAAAGCATTAAGTCCCATACCAGGAGCCAGTCCGAATGGTTTCTTGGCGTATACCGCCATGATGAGTGTTCCCACAACAGCAGCTAACACTGTAGCTGTGAAGACGGCATGTGTGTCCATACCTTGTGGTGCTAAACTACTAAAGATGTTAGGGTTTACGGCCAGGATATAGGCCATGGTGAGGAAGGTTGTTATACCTGCCGCAATCTCTGTTTTCAACTTGTTTTGAGCTGGGTCAAAACCAAATAATTTTTTCAACATGTTGTTTTCTGTATGAAGTAATTTTAAATTTTTCCGCAAAATTACAAGATTACTCTGAATTTTCCAAACGATTATTTCTTTAAATGCATTTTCTGTATCCCTTTTTATTACTCCGAGGTACTTTTGTTAGGATAGATATGCAATGATGCTCATGTGTTATTTGATGATTAGCCGATAATGGTAGCGATAAGTTTGCGACTTCCGCCTCCTTCTCTAAACTCGCATAAGTAAATGCCTTGCCAGGTACCGAGGTTCAGTCTTCCGTTGGTAATCGGAATGGTGAGCGAAACACCTACCATACTCGATTTGGCATGCGCCGACATATCTGTAGGTCCTTCATCCTGGTGCAGATATCTTGGGTCACCATCAGGAACCAGTCTTTCGAAGATGCCTTTCAGGTCGTAGCGAACATCAGGGTCGTAGTTCTCGTTTAGCGAAAGACCGCAGCTTGTATGTCTTACGAAGAGATTTA
The DNA here is from genome assembly GCA_900556395.1 of Candidatus Segatella caccae. Classification (GTDB taxonomy): domain Bacteria; phylum Bacteroidota; class Bacteroidia; order Bacteroidales; family Bacteroidaceae; genus Prevotella; species Prevotella caccae. Next base: position 30,794 of record USOQ01000012.1, read on the forward strand.
ATATTCCCGTTTTAGGGAGTTCTGGCAAGTTACGCATCACCTCGTTAGTTACGAGATGAAATCCTCGTGGAAATGGGCGCAATGAAAATTCTATTTGTTGTATCATCATTTAAAATAGGTCTGTTGGGATGTCAAATGTCTATATGAATAATATGAAGCGACTTACTTTTTTGTTTATGGTAAAAATTTTTGTTTGTGGTAAAAGGGTTGTTACTTAAAAAACACAAGGCAATGTGCTTAACTGATACATCATGGTTCTTGCCATTCGTTCATGTCCGAGGTCGTTGGGGTGCAGACGATCAGTGTCGGGCTTGTTGAAGAGTTGGGCACCAGTATCGTAGAGTGGGAAGAGGCCAGAGAGGGCATTGAGGTCAATCACTGGAACAGCCCATACATTGCCAACTTCCTTAATAGCCTTGACGTACTCATCGAAGAAGATTCCACGAGTATTTTCGTACATTTCGTCGGGTTGGATGTTTTTCTCGCCAGAGCAGAAAAAAGCACGGTGTACTGGTGTCATCACTACGATTTGCTTGGTGGGGTACATCTGTTTAAGTTTCGACATGGCGATGTTGATGCGACCCTTGAGTGTGCTCTTGTCCATAACAAAGTGGCGATGGCGACGCTGTACCATTTCACCTGGTTTGTGACGTGCCACTTTCACGCTATCGAAAGTCTCTGTATACCATTCTCCAACTGGCACACCATTGTTAAAATCGTTGGTGCCCATAAAGATGAGTATGGCGTCGAAGTCATCGCCATGCTCAGTTTTGAGTTTGTCGGCCTGTCGGGGAATGTCGTTCCACTGTCGTCCGCTCACACCATATACATAAGGTGTGATGCCGAGCCACTGCTGAAGAAATCCCCAGTATTTTACCTTTGAAGCCTTGATGTTGGGGTCGGTAATAGAGTCACCGAAGTAGGCTACTCGTTTTCCCTTCCAAGGGTGCTGAGCGTTCTGTTCCTGTGGAGTATTTTTTTGTTTTTTCTCTGCATAGGCAGAGAGAGATAGGGTGAAGAGCAGCAAGATAGCTGCAAAGATTTGTTTTTTCATATTCTGTTTTTTAGTTTGTTGATTGTAAATCTGATGGCAAAGTTACATTTATTTTTTGATAAAGGCTTATTTTTTTATGATAAAACGAAGTTGGATTCTGCTTTTTTTCGTAATTTTGCAGCCTCAATACTCTATATGATTTTAAGGATGACATTACGTTTGAATGATTTGAGCGATTTGGCTCGTAAGCGAGTTGCCGTAGCAGCTTTTTATTTTGTTCCAGGCTTGGTGTTTGCCAGTTGGGCAAGTCGCATTCCCGATGTAAAGCAGTTTCTACATCTCAACAATGGTCAGTTGGGTAGCATCTTACTTGCCATTCCTATGGGACAGGTACTGATGATGGGTTTCTCAGGGTTGCTGGTAAGCAAGTTGGGTAGCAAGAAGATGCTGGTTCTTTCAGAGCTTCTTTATGCTTTAGTACTCTTTGCTTTAGGCTGTAGCAGCACGGTTTCTCATCTGATTCTCAGTTTGGTGGCTTTCGGTATGATGGCTAATCTGATGAATATTGCTACCAACACACAGGCGTGTTTGGTAGAGAAGTTGTATGGTCGCAACATTATGTCTTCGTTTCACGGATTATGGAGTTTAGGTGGTTTTGCTGGCGGCATCGTCGGAGCTCTCTTTGCTAATCTATTATTGCCGATAGAGGTGCATTTTACTGCCATCTTGTTGTTAGGCATACTTATCATTGTTTGCGCTTTCCGTTTTTTAGTCAACGATGATCAGGCTAAGGCAGAGGAAGAAGATGTTCCAAAGTTTTCGTTTAGAACGCTCGACCCAGTGCTTTTTCTCTTGGGACTGATGGGCTTCGCAGGTATGTTTTGTGAAGGTACTGTATATGACTGGAGTGGTGTATACTTTTCTACCGTAGTGAAGCCCGATGATGCTTTTATTCGAGCAGGCTATGTGGCAGGTATGGGAGCTATGACGTTGGGGCGCTTCCTTGCCGATGGTTTTGTGACGAAGTATGGAGCATCTAAGGTTCTCAAAATGTGTGGTCTACTCATCTTAGGGGGATTGTTGTTGGCTGTGATATTCCCTTACCTTATTACAGCTACTTTGGGATTCCTCTTAGTTGGTTTTGGTATTTCTTCATCGGTTCCTATCTGCTATAGCATTGCAGGGAAATTGGGTACTATCAAAGCAAGCATAGCTATCACAATCGTGTCGAGTATTAGTTTCTTTGGTTTTCTGATAGGTCCACCTGTGATAGGTTGGCTTTCTGAGGCTACCAACCTCCGTGTGGCTCTTGGTATGGCGGCTTGTTTAGGATTGATGATAGCTTATACAGCAAAAAAAGTGGTAAGTTGAATGAAACAACTTACCACTTTTTTTATATATTCTAATCTTGTTTTTCTCACTTGATAGAAGTCTTGTCTATGAGGAAAAACAGTATAGGGAGAAGTCTTGTCTTATATAAACAAGTTGCCTATTTGGAATACCAGTGCTGAAACAACCCATGCCAAAAGGGTTGTATACACAGCAGTAAAACCAGCCCATTTCCAACTGCCTGTTTCGCCCTTAATAGCGGCAATGGTGGCAATGCAAGGGAAGTAGATGAGAACGAAGAGGAGGAAGCAATAAGCGGTAAGGCTTGCTTTGCGGGCTGCCTCTGCATCGCTATAGCCATAGGTCTTCTGTAGGTCGGCAGTCATCTGCTTCTTCAATACTTCATATTTGCCGCCCTCATCATTATAATCGCTGTCATCGCCAAAACTGTCGTTATTACTATAGAGTACTCCCATGGTGGAGGCAACAATCTCTTTGGCTCCCACGCCAGAGATGAGTCCTACATCGAGTTTCCAGTCGAAGCCTTGTGGCGCAAAGAGAGGCTCGATGGTTTTACCTATTTTTCCAATATAGCTCTGTTCCTGTTGTTGCTGCTGTCCCAACTCGTCATTGTGGGGGAAATATCCCAATGCCCAAACGATAATGCTGGCAACGAGGATAATACCTCCCATCTTCTTCAAGTACTGCTTACCTTTCTCCCAGGTGTGTCGACCAATGGCTTTCCAGGTGGGGAAGCGATAGGGTGGTAGTTCCATCACAAAAGGTGTGTCTTCGCCTTTGATGACAAAGCTTGCGAAGATGCGACTCAGTATCACAGCAAGGAAGATGCCTATGAGATAGAGCGACACCATGATGAGCGAGCGATATTGCAGGGCAAAGAAAGTGCCTATTACCATGATGTAGATAGGCAGACGTGCCGAACAACTCATGAGTGGCAGTATGAGCATGGTGATGAGTCGTGAGCGATGACTCTCTATGGTGCGCGTTGCCATGACTGCAGGTACGTTGCAACCGAAGCCCATGATAAGTGGGATGAACGACTTGCCATGCAGCCCCATCTTGTGCATCAGTTTGTCCATGATGAAGGCAGCTCGTGCCATATAGCCTGAATCCTCCATGTAGGAGATGAAGAAGTAGAGGATGAGAATCTGTGGCAGGAAGACGATGACGGCTCCTACACCTCCAATGACTCCGTCTACCAGCATGTCTTTCACTGGTCCGGCGGGCATACTGGTGCTGATGATATTGCCCAACCAAGCCACTCCGTCTTCTATCCATCCTTTAGGAATCTCACCCAGCACAAAGGTGGCTGAAAACATGATGAAGAGCAACAAGACGAAGATAGGGAAACCTACGTATTTGTTGGTAAGTATGCTATCGATGAGGTGAGTTATCTGATAAGTGTCTTTGACCTTACCGGGTTCATAGCCTGCTTCCTGTAGTGCTCCATGGATAAATCCATATTTGGCATCCATGATAGCTGTCTCGCTATCTTCCAGAGTTTCTTCTTTTACTCGTTTGGCCGCTTCGTCGCGAGCAGCAAAGATGTCTTTGGCCGAGTTGAGGTGGCTCACATACTCTTCTGCATGCTTGTCGTTCTCTAATAGTTTGATAGATAGGTAACGGGTGGAGTAGCGCTGGCGGATGCTGTCATCTGCTTTTAAGTATTTTTGTATATGTTCGATGCCGTATTCTATCTCGTGGCCGTGATTGATATGTATGTGGCGATAGTGAGCACTACTGCCTTCTTTGGCCTCATAGAGTTCAATGATCGTGTCGAGTAGTTTGTCTACGCCCCTTCCATTGGTGAAAACAGTAGGAATCATGGGAATTCCGAAGAGTTCTCCCAACTTGTCATAATCGATGTTGTCGCCACGCTTCTCTGTTTCATCAAACATATTAAGGGCGCACACCATACGGATATGCATGTCTATCAACTGAGTAGTGAGGTAGAGGTTACGCTCCAGATTACTGGTGTCAATGACATTGATGACGATATCGGGTGTATGCTCGATGAGTTGTTTACGTACATAGAGTTCTTCTGGCGAATAGGCAGAGAGAGAATAAGTGCCAGGGAGGTCGACGAGATGGAAATGATAACCATTGTGTTCGGCTTCGCCCACTTTAGCGTCTACTGTCACTCCGCTGTAATTACCCACACGCTCATGTGCTCCAGAAGCAAAGTTGAAAAGTGATGTCTTGCCGCAGTTGGGATTGCCCACTAAAGCCACGTTGATGACATGATGCAAGCGGTCGGCTTCTTGTTCGGCAACAAGCATCTTATCACCAAGCGCCAGCTCGTCTGCTTCCTGTGAGTCGACAACTTGTGAGTTGATGACTTGTTCGCGTTCTTCTTCGTTGGCTCGGTTCAGAAGAGCATCTTTCTTTGCATCCTTGACAGAAACCACCTCGATATGGTCGGCTTCACTATGGCGAAGTGACACTTCGTAGCCCATAATTTTGTATTTTACAGGGTCTTGGAAAGGAGCATTCAGTAGTACTTCTACCTTTTTGCCCTTGATGAATCCCATTTCGATGATTCTTTTGCGAAAACCACCATGGCCAGAAACCTTGACGATAACTCCGCTTTCACCTGTGTTTAAATCTGATAGTCTCATATCATTATTCTCCTATATTCTTTTGCTTTATGTCATGCCTTCTTAGTTATCTGCAGGCATACATGATTTGTTGTCTGTTGGCATGCATGAAGCAGGCCATGAGGCGGTTTGTTGTTTTGCTGTTGCAAAAGTACAAAATATTCTTTGCAACAGTGTTGCGTTGGAGGAATAATACAAAAAAAATACCTATAAATGATGATATAAACATCAGATATAGGTATTTTCTCATGATTTATGATGGTAGTTATAGATTTCTACCATGACAGTTCTTAAATTTCTTGCCACTTCCGCAGGGGCATGGGTCGTTAGGACGAGGCATGCGCTCGGCACGATATGGAGTGTGGTTTACCTGCTGTGCTCCCTCACGTGTGTCATGGTGAGCTGCAGCCTGCTGCGCTGCACGTTCTGCACGCTCGCGCTCTGCATCGATGTCAACCTTCTGCTCTACGTAGTTCTGCTGTGAACGTTGCTCGGGTGCTGCCTCCTGTACAGGCTGTTCTTGTTCCATGACTGGAATCTGTCCACGCATCAAGATGCTGGCGATGCGATCGTTCATCTCGTTGATCATAGAATCCCAGAGCTTAACACTCTCAAGCTTGAAGATGAGCAATGGATCTTTCTGCTCGTAGCTGGCGTTCTGTACAGAGTGGCGCAACTCGTCGAGTTGGCGCAAGTTCTCCTTCCAGTCGTCGTCGATGATGTGGAGCATGATGACTTTTTCCCACTGCTTTACCACGCTCTTGGCCTCAGTGTCGTAAGCCTCCTTGAGGTTGCAAGGAATGTTGTACATACGCTTTCCGTCAGTGATAGGTACCATGATGCGCTCGTACATAGCGCCTTGGTTCTCGTATACCTGCTGGATGATAGGCCATGCTGTAGCTTGGATGCGCTCAGTCTTGCGCTTGAAGCTTGCCATAGCCTCTTGGAAGGCACGCTCGCAAAGTTCCTCACGCTGTACACCCTCATATTCCTCGGCTGTGAATGGAATCTCCATGGCTAATATCTTGAGGAATTCTTCCTTGGCATCCTCGTAGTCATTGTTGTTGATGATGTAGAGTACACGGTCCCAGATGACGTTGGTGATGTCCATGCCGATACGTTCGCCCATCAAGGCGTGGCGGCGTTTCTCGTAGATTACGGTACGCTGCTTGTTCATCACGTCGTCGTACTCTAAGAGGTGCTTACGAATACCGAAGTTATTCTCCTCCACCTTGCGCTGTGCACGCTCAATGCTCTTGCTGATCATAGGACTCTCGATGCGCTCACCATCCTCGAAGCCCAAGCGGTCCATCACCTTGGCAATACGCTCAGAGGCGAAGAGGCGCATCAACTTGTCTTCCAAAGAAACATAGAAAACAGAAGAACCAGGGTCACCCTGACGACCGGCACGACCACGCAACTGGCGGTCTACACGGCGACTCTCATGACGCTCGGTACCAATGATGGCGAGACCACCTGCAGCTTTTACCTCAGGTGTAAGCTTGATATCGGTACCACGACCAGCCATGTTGGTAGCGATGGTGACAGCACCCTTACCGTTGGTAGAGCGTCCTGCCTCTGCTACAATCTGAGCCTCCTGCTGGTGGAGCTTGGCGTTGAGCACATTGTGAGGAATATTGCGCATCTTGAGCATCTTGCTCAGCAATTCTGAAATCTCTACAGAAGTAGTACCAACCAAGACTGGACGACCTGCATTGCGCATCTCCTCAATCTCGTCGATAACGGCACGATACTTCTCGCGTGCAGTCTTGTATACACGGTCATCAAGGTCGTGGCGTGCGATAGGACGGTTGGTAGGAATCTCTACCACGTCGAGTTTATAGATGTCCCAGAACTCACCTGCCTCGGTGCTGGCAGTACCAGTCATACCCGAAAGTTTGTGGTACATACGGAAGTAGTTCTGCAGCGTGATGGTAGCGAAGGTCTGTGTGGCAGCCTCTACCTTGACATGCTCCTTGGCCTCGATAGCTTGATGCAAGCCATCGCTCCAGCGACGTCCTTCCATGATACGACCTGTCTGCTCATCAACAATCTTTACCTCACCATCCATTACGACGTACTCGTCATCCTTATTAAACATAGTGTAGGCTTTTAAGAGCTGCTGCAAGGTGTGTACACGCTCGCTCTGTACACCGTAGTGAGCCATCATCTCGTCCTTGATGTCAAGACGCTCTTGGTCGCTAATGTCGGTGCGTGCTTCGAGTAGGCTCATCTCTGTGGCGATGTCGGGTAGTACGAAGAGCTCACGATCGTTCACTTGCTTGGCAAGCCATTCGGTTCCCTTATCTGTGAGGTCGGCAGAGTTGAGCTTCTCGTCTACAACGAAGTAGAGAGGAGCCACGGCCTTAGGCATCTCGCGGTTGTTGTTAGCCATATAATATTCCTCGGTCTTCAGCATGCCAGCCTTGATACCTTCTTCAGAGAGGTACTTGATGAGAGGCTTGTTCTTTGGCAGAGCCTTATAAGAACGATAGAGTGCGAGGAATCCGTCCTCGAGCATCTTTGTGTCTTTGTTCTTGGTACCCTCATTAATCTTCTGTTTTGCTTCTGCGAGCAGTTCGGTAGCTTGCTTGCGTTGTACCTCATAGAGACGCTCTACCAGTGGCTGATACTGCTCGAACATCTGGTCGTCGCCCTTAGGAATAGGACCAGAGATAATAAGTGGTGTACGAGCGTCGTCGATCAATACGGAGTCTACCTCATCGACGATGGCATAGTTGTGCTGACGCTGAACGAGGTCGGCAGGGCTTGTAGCCATGTTGTCGCGCAAGTAGTCGAAACCAAACTCGTTGTTTGTACCAAAGGTGATGTCAGCCATGTATGCCTTGCGGCGAGCATCAGAGTTAGGACGATGCTTGTCGATGCAGTCTACAGAGAGTCCGTTGAACATATAAAGAGGTCCCATCCATTCGGAGTCACGCTTAGCCAGATAGTCGTTCACTGTAACGACATGTACACCATTACCAGTCAAGGCGTTGAGGAATACAGGCAGTGTAGCTACGAGGGTTTTACCCTCACCAGTGGCCATCTCGGCTATTTTACCCTGGTGCAATACTGTACCACCAAAGAGCTGTACGTCGTAGTGTACCATTTCCCACTTCAGGTCGTTACCGCCTGCTGTCCAGTGGTTGTGGTAGATGGCATTGTCGCCCTCGATGGTGATGAAGTCATTGGCTGGATTGGCTGCCAACTCACGGTCAAACTCTGTGGCTGTTACTACGGTTTCCTCGTTCTCTGCAAATCGACGTGCTGTATCTTTTACGATACTGAAAGCAGTAGGAAGAATTTCATTGAGAGCTACTTCGTAATTATCGAGAGCCTCTTTTTCCAGTTTGTCAATCTGGTTGAAGATGTTTTCACGTTCATCAATAGGAGTATCTTCGATAGTAGCTTTCAGCTCTGCTATCTTTTCTCTTTGTACTTTTCCTGCATTCTGTACATACTGCTGTATTTCCTTGGTTTTAGCACGGAGCTCGTCATTGCTCAAGGCTTTAATGTTTGGATATTCTGCCTTCACTTTCTCTACGATAGGCTGTATGAGCTTCATATCGCGTGATGACTTGTTGCCGAACAATGACTGTAGAAATTTGTTAAAGTTCATTTTATATTTTGTTTTTTATTGTTATTCGTTGTTTTTTATTGTTTTTAGGGTTGCAAAGATACAAATAATATCTGTAAATCAGCAACGATTTGAGGGATAAATGTTAAAAATTAGGTCCGCGAATAACAATACTTCCGTATGGAGCTTGATATTTAGGCTCTGTAGGGGGAGTAAAACAAATATAAGGATTAGAATCTGTCAGATTGGCAGAAGTATCGGCTTTTAGTAAGGCCAACGTCAAATGATGTTGGGTAGGCTGATGGTCTTTTGCTGCTTCCTTGATGGCTCTGATGACAGTCAAAATGTCTTCTTCGAGCGCTTTGGCTTCAGGTTGCTGAATGAACTCATCGTAGGATATATCGTTGAGCGCAAACCTCAGTGCCTGCTGATAGGTTTGCGCTTCCATGCCAGTTGCCGCAAGGACAACCAAAAGGGCGGTGATATATCTGTTTACCATACTTCTGATTGTTGTTTTTTTTATTTTCTTAAGTCGATTCGTGTCGACTTAACTGCGTATCTAATTAGCAAAGACAATGCCAAAATAATCATGCCTTCTGCGTATTCTTGCCATACTTGTAGGAAAAGGGAAACAACCACCAGTATAGCCCAAACATTGTAGTACCAATGTATCTTTCCCTGTCGCATTTTTTTTGATACACTCCAAGCAAAGATGAGGTTGAGAGGGTTCAGGATGAACATTTGAAAGTTGATTTGTACAGTGGGATGTAAGGAGAAAACCATAGCGACAAGTATCAACCCTGGTAGTCCTGTCAATACAAGTAGTGTCGTGTCGAGCCACCAAAAATTCTTTTTCGTAAAGAGTTCCATCACGCTGAGTAACACCACCATGATCATGATGCATAGTGCGATTGTTCGTGGTGTGATACTTTCAGATTCTATTACTTGAGCCTGTGGTGGAATGAGGTAAAAGGTGCTATCTACCAACTTGATATAGCTTGTCTCGGGGGCGTATGCTTCAGTTATGGATTTCTGCATTAGAATAGCTGTATCCTTGCGAGCTTCCACTTCGAAGTCTTTGGAAAGATTTTCGGGTAGAAATTCCCATTCTTGTTTATTGATGGGGAGGTCAGCTTTGAATCCCAAAAGTAGGTCATTGCCAAAACGTGCCCAACGGTGCTGCGTGTTCAGACGATGTATTTCATCGCGGTAGGTCGATGGTGTTTCTTTTATCTCAAAATCGGTGCAGTCGGTAGCTAAATGGTTGATAACCATATTGCGTGCACGAGTTGTACAGTTGTCGTAGAAGAAGTTGTAGCGATAGGTGCGGTTTTCTTCCTGATTGTTTTTCTCAATGGCTGTGAGTATTTGTATTTTCTCGGAGCGTGTTAGGGCGAGACGCTGTTGTTTCACCCATCTGCCTTCCATGGAATATTCCATCAGAAAACGCTCCATGGGGATGATGCCTATTTGATAATCCGTCAGTCCGAAGACAAATCGTAGCACAAAGTAGTCTTGGTCGAAGGAGAACATGCCCCAGTTTACAGCCACATCGTTGCCGTGGGCATGGTCTTCTATGCGAAGCGCCGTATGTCCATAATACGACCAAACCTCTTGTCCTGGTCCGCAGGTCAAGAGGGAGATATCTACTGAGTCAGCCCATTCGTTGGCTTTTGACTCTTGCGCTGATGCCTTAGTCGTTAAAATGATTAACAAAAAGGGCAAAATGCTTCGAAAAATATATTTAAAACGTTTCACGATGCAAAAATACCTTATTATTTTGGATTTTCCTTCTTTTATCTCAAAAATTTTCAATACTTTTGCACTCTGAATATAATTTTGAACAATTATCATAGGATGAAAAAACTTTTTTTTGCAGCTCTCATGATGAGCTTGGCTTTGGCAGTGAATGCTCAGAGCGGCATGAATTCTCCATACAGTCAGTGGGGGTTGGGCGTATTGTCCGACAAGACATCTGGTTTTAATGCTGGTATGAATGGAGTGGGAATTGGCTTTCATGAGCACAATCAAGTAAACTATATCAACCCTGCGTCTTATTCATCGGTCGATTCGCTGACTTTCCTTTTTGATGCTGGTATCTCTGGACAGATAACCAATTTCAGTGAGAATGGAATTAAGAAGAATGCTAAGAATGCCAATTTAGAATACGTGGTTGCTGCTTTCCGAGCTTTTCGTCATTTGGGAGTTAGCTTTGGTATTATTCCTTTCTCGAGTGTAGGTTACAACTATTCCGTTTCAGGATGGGTGAACGAAGAGACAAAGGAAGATTATTACACCAATACCTATGAGGGTAGCGAGGGCTTTCATCAGGCTTATGTCGGTTTGGGATATATGCCTATAAAGGGCTTGTCGGTAGGTGCTAATATTTCCTATCTTTGGGGTAAGTACGATAGAACTATCACCAATAGTTACAGCAATTCTTATATTAATTCTCTTTCTCGTAACTATTCTACACGAGTAGGAAGTTATCAACTTGACTTAGGTGTGCAATATACACAGCGTGTTTCTAAGAACGACTGGGTTACGGTGGGTCTTACCTATTCTCCTAAACATAATTTAGGTGCCAGTGCTGATATGTATCAGGTGAAGACCAATGCTATGGATGCTTCGCTTGATACGACTGCGTTCTCTATAGATAAAGCTTTTGAATTACCTCACATGATTGGTGCTGGTTTGATGTGGAATCATGCAGCACAATGGAAGGTAGGACTTGATTACACACTCCAGATGTGGGGCGACCTAAAGGCTCCTATGTTTGATGGTCGTGACTATGTGCTTACCGATGGTTGCTATTCAGATCGTCACAAAATCAATTTGGGTGCGCAGTATTGTTATGGCGAGTATAGCCGCAGATTCTTGCAGCGCGTACAGTATCGTGCAGGTGTAAGTTATAGTACACCTTATGTGAAGGTGAATGGTCAGGATGGTCCAAAGGAAATTTCAGTAAGTGCAGGTTTTGGTATTCCTATTGTCAACTCTTACAATAGTCGTTCATTCCTCAATATCAGTGGTCAGTGGGTTAAGAGTTCAGCTAAGGACTTGATAAACTCGAATACCTTCCGTATCAACATTGGCTTCACCTTTAACGAGGATTGGTTTAAGAAGTGGAAGATGCAATAATCTTGGTTTCGTATATACATAATGGGGCTGTAATACGAGGCTGATATGTGCATCGATATATTTGGATATTTATATATTATTAATGTATAGAACAAGACATTTTATATATGGACTCCTCATGCTCCTGTTTGTGGCTGCTTGTCAAGAACAGGTGGAACACACTGCTCCTGCTATTAGGGCGCGTGACTCTGTAGCCATGATGACGTCTTATGGTGTAAATACCCTCATCAGTGACTCTGGTGTGATCAAGTATCGCATTGTGACCGAGCGATGGGAGGTAAATACCAATCGTAACCCTTCAAGATGGATTTTTGACAAGGGCATGCTCTTGGAGCAGTTTGATGATAAGTTTCACATCAACAGTTATATACAGTGTGATACGGCTTATTATTTTGATCAGCTTAGAGTTTGGAAACTCTATGGACGAGTGCGCATCCTTACCAAGGATGGTTTGCGCTTTGCGAGCGAACAGCTTACGTGGGATGAAAATAAGCACGAACTCTCCAGTAATGTATTTAGTAAGCTCATCACTCCTGAACGCACTTTACAAGGAACTCATTTCTGGAGTGACGAAAAGATGACGCGCTACTTTGTAAGTAATTCCAAAGGTAGTTTTGAAAAGAATGATGTGGCTGGTTCTGGAGGTAGTGACACCTTGCGCTCTCAGCCCGACTCGGTGAAGAGCAATCTTCGTCAGCGTGCTACTCCACAGCGTGCTACAACCATTCCTCTGATGCACTAATGTCATGACAGAAACCTTAAAAAAATATGGAAGTAGGATTTAATCTTATTATAGGCATACTGGTTACACTCCTGTTCTCTGGTTTTTTCAGTGGCATGGAGATAGCTTTTGTGTCTTCCAATCGAATGCTTGCCGAGATGGACAAGGATAAGAATAAGAATGGTGTGAGTCAACGTTTAGTATCGCTCTTTTATTCTCATCCCAACGGCTTTGTAAGCACCATGCTCGTGGGTAATAATATTGCGCTCGTAGTCTATGGCATATTGATAGCTCGTCTTTTTGATAATACGATCTTTAGGGGCATGGATGCGGCTTTCACCGTTCCTGCTGATACGATATTATCAACGATTATCGTGCTCTTTACTGGCGAGTTTTTGCCCAAAACCCTTTTTAAGTCCAACCCCAACCGGTTGTTGTCTATCTTCAGTCCATTGGCTTATGTATGTTATGTCGTACTTTGGCCCATCAGTAAGTTTAGTACTTTCTTGAGTAAAATCTTACTCCGTATTGTGGGAGTAAAGATGGATGTAGAGGCTGAAGATGAGGGTTTCTCCAAAGTAGATTTGGATTATTTGGTGCAGTCGAGTATTGACAATGCTGAGAAAGATTCGGATATAGACGATGAAGTGAAGATATTTCAGAATGCACTCGACTTCTCAGATACGAAAGTGCGCGATTGTATGGTACCACGCACCGAGATACAGGCTGTTGCGACAGATGCTTCATTGGATGAACTGCGACAAAAGTTTATTGAGAGTGGCAATTCCAAGATTATTGTCTATGAGGAAGATATCGATCATATCGTAGGATATATTCATAGTTCCGAACTATTTCATAATCCTGTGAAGTGGCAAGATCATGTGCGCAAGATGCCTTTTGTGCCCGAAACGATGCAAGCTCAGAAGCTGATGCAGATATTCTTACAACAGAAGAAATCATTGGGGGTTGTCGTAGATGAGTTTGGAGGAACCAGTGGCTTGGTAAGCCTTGAAGACATCGTAGAAGAAATCTTTGGTGATATAGAAGACGAACACGACTCTTCTAAGTATGTCGCCAAACAGACTGAAGATGGTGACTATTTGTTGTCTGCTCGATTGGAAATTGATAAGGTGAACGATCTCTTTGATCTTGACCTTCCGGAGAGCGATGAGTATATGACAGTAGGTGGATTGATTCTGCATGAATATCAGAGCTTCCCGAAGCTGAATGAGGTTATAAAGTTTGACAAATATGAGTTCAAAATCATCAAATCTACCTCCCGTAAGATAGAGCTGGTGCGGTTGCACCTATTGCGATGAACCCCCATAGATGTTTACGAATATAGACTAAAAAGCACTTGTACGAAGATGCAAGTGCTTTTTTTGTTTGTTTTTTTACCAGTTTTTGCTCTGTGAGGCTAAAAAACATACTAAAAAATTCCCTTATTTGCGATTTTCTTTGTATTTTTGCAAGCAATTGGCTACATTTCTGATTATGAGTCATCCAGGAGAAACAAAAAATAAAAATAAAAATTAAAACGTAATGGCAGCATTAGGAACAATTAGAAAAAGAGGCGTGATACTGG